>NZ_CP009122.1:2276099-2578042 GCF_000803645.1 Sphingopyxis fribergensis
AGCCGATCGTAATCTCGCCCGGGCAATGGAAACGGTGGCCGCGCGTTGCGAAACCGGCGGAAATCCCGCTAACTTCACACGCAACGAGGTCTTCGCCAAAGATCGCGACGATGCCCGACAGCGGGCGCACCCAGCGCAGGCTTTCGCTGCTCGCGCTCGCCTTGCCCCAGCGCATCGACTTGGGCCAGGCGAAGGCGCGGATGATCGCGGGGATCGCCTCGGCCAGCACCTCGGCGGTCGCGCGGCCGGGCTTGTCGATCACGGCGAAGTATACGCCGTCGCGGTCTTCGAGCTGGTCCTGCGTCAGGCCAGTCTTCCGCAAGAAGCCTTCGAGCGCCTGCGGCGGCGCGCTGCTGCGCGGGCCTTTGAGTTCTTCGCTGACCGCAGCCGTCGCATCGGGCAAGCCCTTGGCAATCAGTGCAAGGCGGCGCGGCGTCGACCAGATAGTGAGGTCGCCCGTTTCAAGACCCGCGGCAGAAAGCTGCGCACGGAACAGCTTTTCAAGCTCAGCGCGCGCGCCGGCCTGCATCCGCGCCGGGATTTCTTCGCTGCGCAGTTCGAGAAGAAAATCGGTCACAGCGTCCACCCCGGATATTTAGCGGCCCAGCGCTCGGACTGGCTGTCGATCCACGCCTTGCAGCTGCCTTTGGCGAGGTCGCGGACGCGCGCCATGTAATTGGCGCGCTCCTGTACGCTGATCACGCCGCGCGCCTGAAGCAGGTTGAACAAATGGCTCGCCTCGATCGCCTGGTCATAGGCGGCGAGCGGCACGTTCGCTTCGATCGCGCGCTGGCATTCAGCCTCGGCGGCCTTGAATCCCGCAAACAAGGTATCGGTGTCGGCGACCTCGAAATTCCATTTCGAGAACTGCTTTTCATTCTCGAGGAAGACGTCGCCATAGCTGACCGCCGCGACATCGCCGACCGCGTCGGAGAAGCGCAGGTCGTACACATTGTCGACATTCTGGATATACATGGCGAGGCGTTCGAGGCCGTAGGTCAGCTCGCCCGCGACGGGTTTGCAGTCGAAGCCGCCCATCTGCTGGAAATAAGTGAACTGGGTGACCTCCATCCCATCGCACCAGACTTCCCAGCCCAGCCCCCAGGCGCCGAGCGTCGGCGATTCCCAGTCGTCCTCGACGAAGCGGATGTCGTGGAGCAGCGGGTCGATGCCAATCGCGGCGAGGCTGCCCAGATATTGTTCCTGCAGGTCGGCGGGCGAAGGCTTCAGGATCACCTGATACTGGTAATAATGCTGCAGCCGGTTCGGGTTTTCGCCATAGCGGCCGTCGGTTGGGCGGCGGCTCGGCTGGACATAAGCGACGTTCCACGGCTCGGGGCCGAGGCTGCGCAGCGTCGTCGATGGGTGGAAAGTCCCTGCCCCGACGCGCATGTCATAGGGTTGCAGGATCGCGCAGCCGCGCGCCGCCCAATAGGCGTGCAGCGTCAGGATCATGTCCTGAAAGCTGAGTGGTGTCTTGTCCGCCCCGTCGGCCACTGCCGGTATTCCTTCGCAGGTGCAAAAATCGTCGCCGCATTGGCCCAGCCATGCCGCACGGTCAAGGCTCCGCGCCTTTCGTCATGGCGCGAAAATGCGCGACTTGGTCAGGTGTGCGAAACTTTTTGTAAGGTGTTGTTGACATGGTCAGCGAATCGCGACATATAGTCATGCATACCTGACATGAAGACAGGTTGAGATGACCAAGATCCCGTCGATCCAAGGAGAATAGACATGATGACCCGCACCCTGATCCTCGCCCTTTCGCTCACCGCCGCTGCTGCGCCCGCCATGGCTGCCGGGAACGGAAATCGCACCGTCGAAGTCCGCATCGACGACCTGAACCTGACTCACACGGCGGATCGCGAGCGCCTCGACTCCCGGCTGAAGAATGCAGCGCGCAGCGTCTGCCGTACCGGTCTTCGCGGCGCGGCCGAAAATGCCCGCCGGTCGGCATGTCTTTCGAATGTCCTTGCCAAGGTCGCCCCTAAGGCCCGGCAGGCGATCGCCCGGGCGCAGAACGGCACGCAGCTCGCGCTGCTGATGGTCGACGCGGCCCGGTAAGACAGGATTGGACGACTTCGCTCCTGCCGTACCTCCCCGGTGACGGCTGGCGACCTGAGCTGGAGCGCCCTCTTGGATGACGGCGCTCCAGTCTCTTGCCTGGCGAAGGACGATCCGACCCTGCCGCCCCAATCTCCACCTTCCGCAAGGACCGGACAAAAATTCCCTTCCCCGCCATTTCGATGCGCTATGGGAAGGCCCTGATCCTTCGGATGGAAATGCTGGCGAGGCGCCGATGAACAATAAATTGAAAGTGCTCCGCGCGATGCGAAACTGGAGCCAGGCGGAACTCGCCGACCGGCTCGACGTCTCGCGGCAAGCGGTGAACGCGATCGAAACGGGGAAATATGATCCCTCGCTTCCGCTCGCCTTCAAGCTCGCGCGGCTGTTCGACATGCCGATCGAAGAGATTTTCGATGACGGCCACGAAGGAAACCCCAATGACTGAGACCCGGAACATGAAACGCCCGATGTCGCCGCGCCAGCGCCGTTATCGCTTCGCGCTGGGCTTCGCCGCCATCCTCGGCGCCATACTCGGCATCTGGATGGCGAGCGACCAGCCGGCCGGAAGCCACGGGTTCGATACGGTGCTGGGCGGCGGTCCGCTCAGTGCCAGCTTCGCGATCGGGGCGTCGATCTTCTGGGGAATCGGCCTAGCGATCTCTCTCATAATCTATCACCGCGCGATCGACGATCATGAAGCGCGGGCTTGGCTCTGGGCGGGGCTCGCCGGCTGGTACGCTTTTATCGTTCCCGCTCCGGTATGGTGGGTTCTGAACCGCGCCGGCCTCGCCCCGCCGATTGACACGATGCTGCTGTTTCTACTGTCGATGGCCGCGAACGCCATCGTCTGGCTGTGGCTCAAATACCGTTGAGCATTTTCCACTCCCCTTCCCCGTTCGATCCGGCCATAAGCGCCCGTAACGAAAGTGATTTCCCGATGAAAACCTGGTTCAAGAAGCTCGCCACCACCTGCGCGATCGTCGCCTTCGCGCCGTCCGCAATTCTCCTCGCCGCCCATGCCGCCGAGCCGGCCGCGGCGGCCGCACCGGCCACGACCGATGCCGATCCCGCACTATGGGTCTTCAAGGACAAGGACACGACCATCTATCTCTTCGGCACCGTCCATGTGCTGAAACCCGGCCTCGGCTGGTTCGACGAGGCAGTGAAGACGGCGTTCGACAAATCCGACGAGTTGATGCTCGAAATGGTCATGCCCGAGGATCAGGCAGCGATGGTGAAGGAAATGATGCCACTGGCAATCGACCAAAGCGGCAAGACGCTCTCGTCGCGCCTCGACCCTGAGCAGCTCAAGGCCTATCAGGCGGCGCTGGCGAGCCTTGGCATCGCGCCGGCGCAGTTCGATATGTTCGAGCCCTGGTTTCCCGCAATGACACTGTCGGTCCTGCCGCTCACCAAGCTCGGTTACGATCCCGAACAGGGCGTCGAAAAGCTGCTGACGAGCTCGGCCAAAAAGGCCAGCAAGCCGGTCTCGGGCCTCGAAACGCTGGGCCAGCAGCTGGGCTATTTCGATACGCTGCCCGAAAACCAGCAGGTCAGCTTCCTGAATTCGGTGGTGAGGGATCTCGACAAGCTGGGGCCGCAACTCGACAAGATGGTCGTGCAATGGGCAAAGGGCGATCCCGACGCGCTGGCGGTGACGATGAATGAAAGCCTGGCCGAGACGCCCGAACTCGGGAAGGTGCTGCTCTGGGACCGCAATGCCCGCTGGGCCGATCAGCTGAAAGCCCGGATGGACCAGCCGGGCACGGTGTTCGTCGCGGTTGGCGCGGGGCATCTCGCGGGCGAAAAGAGCGTCCAGGATTATCTGAAAGAACGCGGCATCATTGCCAAACGGGTCAAATATTGAATCGAACGGCGCGCCCTTCCCGGCGTTGGGGTCGCCGCCTTGCGGCGGCCCTTTTGCCGTGCTTGCTCGCCGCTTGCGGCACGACGGAACAGACGACGCAGGCGCGGCCCGCGATGTGGCTGGTCTCCGACGACGACACGCAAATCTACATGCTGGGCGCTATGCACGCCCTGCCCCGCGGCACCGACTGGGAGCGCGGCAAGGTCGCCGACGCTATCGCGACCGCCGACGAACTGGTGATGGAATTATCGCCCGACGAACTCGCCGGGGCTGGCGCCGTCTTCCAATCGCTAGCGCCACGCACCGCGCCGCTCGCGATGGAGAAACGACTGCCGCCGCAGGCTCTCGCTGGCTATCGCGCCCTGGAGGCGCGTGGCGGCGATTTCGGAGGCGACACCCTCGACGACTGGGCGGTGATGGTGCTGATGGGGCAGCGGGTGGCGCAAAGCGCCGAGCTGGATTCGTCCGATGGCGTGGAAACGCGGCTGACTGAGCAGTTCAAGGACGCCCGCAAACCGATCCGCGGTCTCGAGACCGCTCGCGAACAATTGATGCTGTTCGAAACGCTCGATCCGGCGACCCAGCGCACACTGCTGACCCGCGCAGCCGAAAATTCCGGCAATGCGGTGAAGGACGTTGGCGCCCTGACCGCCGCGTGGGGCCGCGGCGATGTTGCGGCTTTGGAGAAGGTGATCAACGAGGATGTCGACGCGGTGCCCGCAGCGCGCAAGGCGATCATCACCGACCGCAACCGGCGCTGGACCGCGTGGGTGCACCAGCGGTTGGAACAGCCCGGCACGGTGCTGATGGCGGTTGGCGCGGGGCATCTGGTAGGGCCCGCCGGCGTGCCGGCGATGCTCGAAGCCGAGGGGCTGGAGGTCCGCCGCGTACAATAAGCGCGGCGACGCTTGCATTTCGGCCGCTTCCTCGCTAAGCGCCGCCGCTTCCGTCCATGGTCATCCCTGGAGGCGTGGCGGACTGTGAAATCTGTTTCGGAGAAAAATGATGAGCGACCAGCTGGTGCTGTCGGCCGAGACGCGTGATCGCGGAGGCAAGGGAGCCTCGCGTGAACTGCGTCGTAATGGCCGCGTCCCCGCCGTTGTCTATGGCGGCAAAGAAGAACCCCTGATGATCCACGTCGAAGAAAAGCTGCTGATGAAGCAGTTGATGACGGGTCACTTCATGAACTCGGTCGTGATGATCGACGTCGGCGGCAAAAAGGTGCGGACCCTGCCGAAGGACGTCGCATTCCACCCGGTCAAGGATCGTCCGATCCACGCCGACTTCCTGCGCATTTCGAAGGATTCGAAGGTTCAGGTCGCGGTGCCCGTGGTGTTCATCAACGAAGAAGCCTCGCCCGGCCTGAAGCGCGGCGGCGTGCTCAACGTCGTTCGCCACGAACTGGAACTCGTTTGCGACGCGGACAAGATGCCCGACGACATCCAGATCGATGTCACCGGCTATGACGTCGGCGATTCGATCCACATCAGCAATGTGACGCTGCCCAAGGGCAGCGAAAGCGCGATCACCGATCGCGACTTCACCATTGCCACGATCGTTGCCCCCTCGGCGATGAAGTCGAGCGAAGGCGACACGACCGTTGACGGCGGCGAAGAAGCTGCCGAAGGCGACGAAGCCTAAGCAATCCGGACCGCCCCTCCCCATGCGGGAGGGGCGTTTCCACTGGACCCCGGGAAAGGCACTTTCATGCAGCTCTGGGTCGGCCTCGGAAATCCCGGGCCCCAATATGCGATGCACCGCCACAATGTCGGCTTCATGGCCGCCGATGTCATCGCCGACGTCCATGGCTTTCCAGCGCCCGCGAAGAAATTCCAGGGTTGGATCCAAGACGGGCGCATCGGATCGCAGCGCATCCTGCTGCTCAAGCCCGGCACCTTCATGAACGAAAGCGGTCGCAGCGTACGCGCCGCGCTCGATTTCTATAAATTGTCCTCGCAGGACGTCACCGCCTTCTACGACGAACTCGACCTCGCGCCGATGAAGGTCAAGGTGAAACAGGGCGGCGGCGCCGCGGGCCACAATGGCATCCGCAGCATGATCCAGCATATCGGCGAGGATTTCCGCCGCGTGCGCATCGGCATCGGCCATCCGGGGCACAAGGATCGCGTCACCGGCCATGTCCTCGGCAATTATCACAAGAGCGAGATGGAGCCGCTGATCGACCTCCTGGGCGCAATTGCGGCCGAGGCGACATGGCTCGCCGACGGCGACGATGTACGCTTCCAGAGCGATCTCGCGCTGCGCCTGCAAGGTTGAGGCGATGCGGCCCCGTCCGGTTTCGACCGATTTCGGACGTCTGAGGGAAGCGCATTGTCAGCAACAATAATCGTTTGTTATCAAATGTTGGCCCACGGCTGAAATAATGTCCAATCCCTCCCCCTCAAGCCTGCGAGAGGCTCCTGAATGGAAGGTATGTCGGCATTTAATCCGGTTGCTATTAGAGCTGGATAACAACACGCTTGAGGTTTTCGACGATGACGGCCGCTTGGGATTCTATTCGGTGTCCAGCCACGACCAGAACCCAATGAATTTTCTTGCCGATTTCCAGTTGCTTGAGGGCGGTTGGGTTCGATGGAGATTAATTGAACCAGACTTCGATCGTTGCGCTGATATACTGCATCAGTTGGCACCGTTTGATGGGGTTCTTGGCGCGCTGGTTTCGACGACGATCTACAATAATCTTCTGCCGGAAACGCCTGACCCGTTCGAGCTTCCCTTAGGCGTTCCATCATTCGGGGAACCCGTAACCGGTGCGATTTTGGAAAATTTGAAATCGCTAATGGGTGAACTTGTGCGGCTCGGATATGCGCGTCGGGTCAGAGGGCAAGATGGAAGTGAATTTTACTCGTGGACGGAATGGATGGCGTCCTCAATGCTCGCCAATTACGCGCGGGGATGGAGGACGATCTAAAGCCGGGTCGCGACGTCCGCTTCCCACCCCAAAACGGACCTCCAGCTGCCAATTTGGCGGGACGACCGAAGTAAGGCATGATGGCCCCGAAAGGAGCCGTCCCCATGTCCGATCGCCATAGCCCGAGCCGCCGCGAAATCCTTGCCGGCGCCGCCGCACTCACCGCCGCGGCCCCCGCCCTGCTTCACGCCGCCACCCCCGATGCCCCGTCGCTGAAGGGCCGCACCGTGCTGATCACTGGGGCATCGAGCGGCTTCGGCCGCGTTGGCGCGCTCCACTATGCCCGGCTCGGCGCAAAGGTAATTGCGACGATGCGGGGTGTCCCGCGTCCCGAAGCCGAAAGCCTCGCCGCCGAGGCCGCAAAGGACAAGCTCGACCTGCACATCGTCGAGATCGACGTGACCAGCGATGCATCGGTGACATCGGGCGCCGCCAAGGCGCTGGAGCTTGCGGACGGGCGCATCGATACGCTGGTCAACAATGCCGGCATCGGCATCACCGGCCCGGTCGAGGTGCAGGACATGGAAGCGACGCGCCTGATCTTCGAGACCAATGTGCTGGGCATCCAGCGGATGCTCCGCGCGCTGCTGCCACAGATGCGCGCGGCGAAGAGCGGACAGGTCTTCAACATCTCATCACAGCTCGGCCGCGTGATCGTGCCCGGCGGCGGTCATTATTCGGCGACCAAATTCGCGGTCGAGGCCTTGTCCGAACAACTCGCCTATGAACTGGTCCCGCACGGCATCGAGGTGACGATCATCCAGCCGGGCGGCTATCCGACGCGCGTGTGGCAGAACCGCAATATCTATACCGGCGCATTGAAGGGTCGCAGCGACGCGGCGCTGCTCGCCGCCTATGAACCCTTCACCAAGGGTATGGGAACCGAAGACGGCAGCGGCCGCAGCGCCGACCCCGCCGACGTGCCGCGCGCGATTGCCGAGATCATGGCGATGCCCGCGGGATCGCGGCCGCTGCGCCGCGCGGTCCATCCGGGTGCCAAGCCGCAGGAAGCGATCAACAAAGTCGCGGCCGAGGTGCAACTTGCATGGCTGGGCGGCTCGCCGCTGGGCCCGCTCATCAAGGCGGTGCACGACTGATCGTTCGCCATGTCACTGAAGCGTCACATGAATCAACTTCTTCCGACATGGTGAAGCCATGTAGCTGACACCTCCCTCTGCAATCGGTGCGCCACCTCATTCCGGACGATCCAGTCCGGGGCTCAATCGAAAACAGGGGAACTGCATTGTCACATCTTACCGACGAAGCCCGCGCGCCTTTTCGCGGCGAAACCGGCGGCCTCCCGGGGCCGGATAGCCTGGAGGCGATCGTCGCCCAAAATCCGACACGCCGCACCTTGTTGAGAAACGGCCTGTTCGGCCTGTCGGTCCTGCCCGTCATGGCGCTTGCCGCGTGCGACGACGCGAGCGGCGACCCGAGCGTCACGCTGCCGCCGAACCCGACCCCGACGCCGACACCAACCCCGACCCCACCGCCGAGCTTTGCGGTCAGCTTCGCAGCGGTCGCGGCGAACCAGAACGACGCCGTCACCGTTCCCGCAGGCTACACCGTCGACGTTCTGCTGAAGGCCGGCGATTCGGTCGAGGCGGGCGCGCCCTATTACGGCAGTTTCCCCGCAACCCCGGCGATCGCCGAGAAATGGGCCGGCGGCAATCACGACGGCATGGAATATTTCGCCTTCCCGGGCGTCGATGCCAACAACCGCGGCTTGCTGGCGATCAACCACGAGCTGCCCGACTTCAACATCCTGATGGCCGGAACCTATAACGCGGCGTCGGCAACGGCCGACCAGAAGGCCCTTGCCCTGTCGGCAGTCGGCATCAGCGTCGTCGAGATTTCCAAGGGCAGCGACGGAAAATGGGCAGTTCAGGCGGGATCGACCTTTAACCGCCGCTATACCGGCAACAGCAGCTATCTGGTCGGCGGCCCGGCCGCTAGCGCCATTGCGTCGCCGATCAAAGGCATGCTCAACAACTGCGCCAGCGGCCGCACCCCGTGGGGAACCTATCTGACCTGCGAAGAGACGACCGACAATTATCTCGATCCGTCTCAGCCCGCCAATGGCTATGGCTGGGTGATCGAAATCGACCCGCAGCGCGAGCTGGCACAGCCGACCAAGCGCACGGCGATGGGACGATTTGACCACGAAAACGTCGCATATCTGGAAAATGGCGATCGTCGCCTTGCATTTTACATGGGCGACGATGCGACCCCGGGCTGCATTTATAAATTTGTTCCCGACCGCGCCTATAGCGCAACGAACCGCGCCGCCAACACGGACCTGCTTGATTCAGGCACGCTTTATGTCGCGCGCTTCAATGGCGACGGCACCGGCGAATGGCGCGCACTGGTCGTCGGGCAGAACGGCCTGACCGCAGGCGCATCCGATCCCGGCAATGTCAGCCAGAGCACCACCCCGCCCGCGCCGACGATCGTCAATTTCAACAATCAAGCCGATGTCCTTCTCAACTGTAAATCGGCGGCGCGCGTCGCCGGCGGCACCGTGATGGACCGTCCCGAATGGCTGACCGTCGCGCCCGACAACAAGGCGGTCTATTGCACGCTGACCAACAACAGCGGTCGCCGTGTTGTCGACCCCGCCAACCCGCGCGTCACCAACCTGCACGGGCATATCATCAAGTTCCGCGAAGAAGGCGATTCGCCGCTGGCCACGAAGTTCAGCTGGGAAATCTTCCTGACCGCGGGCGATCCGTCGCTCTCGGCGGGCGGCAGCAACCTCGTCGGCAATATCAACGGCGATACCTTCTCGAGCCCCGACGGCATTCGCATCGACCCGCAGGGCCGTATGTGGGTGCAGACCGATCACAGCGTTCCCGGCAACTCGGGGGTCGCAGGACGTACGATCGATCAGACATTCGGGCACAACGCGATGTTCTATGTCGATCAGGTCTCGAAGCAGTCGAAACGCTTCCTCGTCGGCCCGCTTGGCTGCGAGATCACGGGCCTGGCTTACACGCCCGACCTCAAGACCTTTTTCGTGAACATCCAGCATCCGACGGGCAACTGGCCGGTCGCGGGCCAGCAGCCGCGCTCGTCGACTGTCGTCGTGCGCCGTACCGACGCCCAGCCGGTCGGCAACTGATCGCGGCATAGCCCCGCCCGCCTTCAACCGTGGGCGGGGCTATCGCTAAGGTACGCGCTGCGGCGGTGGCGGCGGCGAACCGTCGCGCGTCTGCGACATCAGGGTTACACACATCGTCCGGTGCACCGGATGCCGGCCGCAGGCGATGCCGGCATAGCGATGGGTCGGACGCAACAGGCTGTGGCGATGCCCGCGGTCGGGGACGCCATCATCGATCAACAACTGGTCGACGACGCCTTCGGGGGTGTGATGGCCATAGGTGATGACTTCGTTGACATAGGGCCCGCCGCCACGCGCCTTCATCCGTTCGCCGGGGCCGCTGCCTTTGGTGTAATGACCGACCGCGCCCGACCGCGATTGGACCGCAACATGGTCGGCGGCCGCGCGTGCCAGCGCATCGCTCCATTCAAGTTCGGTGAGCGGCTTTTCGCGGCGGAGATCGCGGATCGCTTCGTCGACCGCGGCGACGCCCTCGCGCGTCATGATGTCGATTTCGCTGTCATCGTCGCTGACGAGGAGTTTGCCCTCGAAGCGCGGGCGATAGTCGCGCAGATATTCGGCATAGGCCGCGGGATCGCTGCGAAAGCGATTGAGTTCGGTAAAGACGCCTTCCTCGAAACGGCTGGGCGCCGCGACGGCGGCGGTCGCGCCGATCGTCATCAAGACGCCGACGGCAAGAAGAAGGCGGGGTTTCGTCATGGCAGCTGCGATAAAGCCGCAAGTCTGAACCACACGCAACGGCAAAGACTGGCGCCGAAAGCAATCTGGCGCTAGGGGCGCTGCAACAGCGGCGCCGCGGTCAACAGCGCGCCGAACCTCACGGAGTTTTTATGGGTTTCAAATGCGGCATCGTCGGCCTTCCCAACGTCGGCAAGTCCACCCTGTTCAACGCGCTGACCGAAACCGCGGCAGCACAGGCGGCGAACTATCCTTTCTGCACGATCGAGCCGAATATCGGCAATGTCGCGGTGCCCGACGCGCGGCTGGAAAAGCTGGCCGCGATCGCGAGCAGCAAGAAGATCATCGCGACGCAGCTCGCCTTCGTCGACATCGCCGGCCTCGTGCGCGGCGCATCGAAGGGCGAAGGGCTGGGCAACCAGTTCCTCGGCAACATCCGTGAAGTCGACGCGATCGTCCATGTGCTGCGCTGCTTCGAAGATGACGACATCCAGCATGTCGAGAATAAGGTCGACCCGGTCGCCGACGCCGAGACGGTCGAAACCGAACTGCTGCTCTCCGATCTCGAAAGCCTGGAGAAGCGCGTTCCCGCCTTCGCCAAGAAGGCCGCGCAGGGCGACAAGGAAGCGAAGATCGCCGCATCGGTGCTCGGTCAGGCGCTTGAGCTGCTGCGCGAAGGCAAGCCCGCACGGCTGACCGAACCCAAGGACGAGGAAGAAGCCCGCGTCCTGCGCACCGCGCAGTTGCTGACGTCGAAGCCGGTCCTGTACGTCTGCAACGTCGACGAAGGCAGCGCCGCGAACGGCAACGCCTTCTCCGAAAAAGTGTTCGCCAAAGCCGCCGCCGAGGGCGCGCAGGCGGTCGTCGTCTCCGCCGCGATCGAGAGCGAGCTGGTGACGATGGAGATGGCCGACCGCCTTGAGTTCCTCGAGGAAATGGGTCTGCACGAAACCGGCCTCGCGCGCGTCATCCGCGCGGGATACGAGCTGCTTCACCTCATCACCTTCTTCACCGTCGGCCCACAGGAGGCGCGCGCGTGGACCGTCCACACCGGCGCCACCGCACCCGAAGCCGCGGGCGAAATCCACAGCGATTTCCAGAAGGGCTTCATCCGCGCCGAAACGATCGCCTATGACGATTATGTTGCGCTGGGCGGCGAAGCGCGGGCACGCGAAGCGGGCAAGCTGCGCGCAGAAGGCAAGGCCTATGTCGTCCACGACGGCGACGTGATGCACTTCCTGCATAGCTGAGCCGGCTTTGTTAATGCGCGGCCGGTGGGCACAAGGACCGCGTAATATTCCAAAGTTCAGGAAAGTTCAGCCTTATGAGCCCCCGGTTTGGACCTCGCGACGTGATGACGCGCCCGGAACGCCCCGCCATGGCCCACCCGCAAGCCGGGCAGCGACCGCTTTTTGTTCACCAAATAAAAGAGCCGGATGACGGCTCGCATGGCCGGATAATGTAGGAAAGGCTTATTTGAAGGCGACGTTAGTTTTGGGGTGGGGAGCGGACGCCGACTTTGCCACCTTCGTCATCCCGGACTTGATCCGGGATCCATGACTTCAGCGCCGCAGTGGATCCCGGATCAAGTCCGGGATGACGATGATGCAAATATCCTCCCTGTGGCGAAGCCATGGGGAGGTGGCAGCGCGGAGCGCTGACGGAGGGGCAATGGCGCTGCCGTTGCCGCCCCTCCACCAACGCCTGCGGCGTCGGTCCCCCTCCCCATGGCTGCGCCACAGGGAGGATTCATGTCCGCAATTGCTCGTTAGCCGCCGTTGCGGAGCAGGTTACGGCTCGAACGCCGCCAATATCGGGCACGGCCCCTTGTCGCTCGCGGCGCATTGATCGGCGAGGCGCGCGAGGGCGGCGCGCGTTTGCGTCATCTGCGCGATCTTTTCGTCGAGCATTTCGATCCGTTGGCGTGCGAGGGTACGCACGCGCACACGGTCGTCGCTTGCCTCCAGCGCGAGCAGTTCGGATATCTCGTCGAGCGTGAAGCCTGATGCCTGCGCCGAGCGAATGAATTTCAGGCGTCTGAGGTCATCCTCGCCATAACGGCGAATCCCGCCGCCCCAACCGTCGCCGCCGCTGCGTGCGGGCGTTTCGAGCAAGCCCCGGCGCTGGTAATACCGCACCGTTTCGACCCCGACCTCGCCCGCGGCCGCCAATTTTCCGATCGTGAGTTGCATCGCTTGACTCCGTACTATGGTACGGACGCTATATGGGGCGCATGAAAAGCCAAGCAACCCTCCATCGCATGGTCATGCCGGGGCACACCTGCCCCTATGGCCTCAAATCGAAACATCTGCTGGAAAGCCGCGGTTTCATAGTCGACGACCGCTGGCTGACGACGCGCGAGGAGGTCGACGCGTTCAAGGCCGAGCATGGCGTCAAGACGACGCCGCAGACCTTCATCGACGGCGTGCGGATCGGCGGCCATGACGATCTGCGCCACCATTTCGGCCTGAGGGTCGCCGACCCCGACGCGACGAGCTATACGCCGGTGATCGCGCTCTTCGCGATGACCGCGCTGATGGCGCTCGCGGCGAGCTTCGCGGTTGACGGCAGCGTCTTCACCCTCCGCGCCGCCGAATGGTTCATCTCGTTCAGCATGATCGTGCTCGCGCTGCTCAAACTGCAGGACGTCGACAAATTCGCGACGATGTTCCTGAACTACGACCTGCTCGCCAAACGCTGGGTGCCTTATGCGAGCCTCTATCCCTTTGCCGAAGGGCTTGCCGGCGTGCTGATGACGGCGCACGCCCTGCCCTGGCTCTCTATCCCGCTTGCGCTCGTCATCGGCGGCATAGGCGCGGTGTCGGTGTTCAAGGCGGTCTATATCGACAAGCGCGACATCAAATGCGCCTGCGTCGGCGGCAGCAGCAAGGTGCCCTTGGGCTTCGTCTCGCTCACCGAAAATCTGATGATGGTCGCGATGGCGCTGTGGATGGCGTCGATGTGGTTCTGATCCCCTCCCGCATCGGTCATTGATGAAACATAGGACTGGGCTATCAGGGGCTTCGAATCGCCCCACGGAGCCCAGCCATGTTCAACCGTCGCCATTTCCTCGCCGGGGCCACCCTCGCCGGCCTAGCCGCCCCTGCGATCCTGCGCGCCGAGGGCGGTATTTTCCGCGAATTCCCGTTCAGCCTCGGCGTCGCGGCGGGCGATCCGGCGAGCGACGGCTTCGTCATCTGGACGCGCCTCGCCCCCGACCCGATGGAACGCCACGGGGGGATGCCGCTGGCGAATTTCCCGGTCGACTGGGAGGTCGCGAGCGACAGCGGCTTTCGCGACGTCGTCGCCAAGGGGACCGAGCTTGCACGCCCCGAACTGGCGCACAGCGTGCATGTCGAGGTCGCGGGGCTCCAGTCCGACCGGCCCTATTATTACCGCTTCACCGCGGGCGGCGAGCGCAGCCTGCGCGGCCGCGCGCGTACCCTGCCCGCTCCGGGCGCCAAGGCCGATGCGCTGAAATTCGGTGTCGCCGGGTGCCAGCATTTCGAGGCGGGTTTCTTCGGCGCCTATCGCCATCTCGCGCGCGAAGATCTCGCCTTCGTCTATCATTATGGCGACTTCATCTATGAATATAGCGAGGATTATCTGTTCAACACCGGGCTGCCGACGCGGCCGGTGCGCAAACACGCCTTCCGCGCGCTTGTCGACGTCACCGATTTCCGCAATGCCTATGCGCAGCAGCTTGGTGATATCGACTTGCAGGCGGCGCGCTGCACCCACGCCTTCCTGTCGAGCTTCGACGATCACGAGATCCGCAACGACTGGGTGTCGGACATCGACAACTGGAAGCTCGGGCTCGAGGTCAATGATCCCGAAGCCGCATCGCCCGAAGTTTTCATGCTGAAGAAGCAGGCGGCGATGCAGGCGTGGTACGAGCACATGCCCGTGCGCAAGGCACTGCTGCCACGCGGCGGCATGGTCGCGATGAACCGCGAGTTTCGTTACGGCGACCTGATGGCAATGCAATTGCTCGACACGCGGCAATATCGCGATGACCAGCCGTGCGACGATGGCTTCAAGCCCGCCTGCCCCGGCGTATTCGACAAAAATGCGCAGGTACTTGGCAAGGCGCAGGAAGAATGGCTCGGCCGCAATCTGGCCAAGGGTGGCGCCACCTGGAATGCCTTTGCGCAGCAGGTCACGATGATGTCGCTCGACCGGCGGCGGAAAGCCGACGAACCTGAGAAGATCGTCAATCTCGACAGCTGGGCGGGTTATGAAGCGCCGCGCGAGCGGATCCTGTCGCGCATGGCGGGGCTCAAGAACAATGTCGTGCTGACCGGCGACGAGCATCAGAATTTCTGCGGCGACCTGGTGACCAAAGACAAGGTCGTCGGCGCCGAATTTGTCGCGACATCGATTTCGTCGGGCGGCGACGGAAGCGACAAGCGCAACGGTACCGACCTGTTTTTAAGCCAGAACCCCGAACTCAAATTTGCGAACGACCAGCGCGGCTACATCGTGTGCGAAGTGGGTCGCGAGGCGTGGCAGACGCATTTCATGGTGGTCGACAAGGTGACGACGCCGGTGAACAATCTGTCGAAGCGCGCGACGGGCGTGGTCGAGCGCGACGTCGCTGGGATCAAGATGGCGTGACGTGTCTCCGGACGGTCACATAAGCGCCATAGCGGAGCGCGCATGAACCGCATCCTTTCGCTGTTGCTCGCCCTCTTCCTTCCCCTCGCCGCACAGGCGCAGGAAGGAAGCGAACGCAAGCCCGTGACGATCCTGATCTCGATCGACGGTTTTCGGGCCGACTATCTCGATCGCGGCATTACGCCGAACCTGTCGCGGCTCGCCGCCGAAGGCTCGCGCGGCAAACTGCGGCCGTCCTTCCCGACGAAGACCTTTCCGAACCATTACGCCATCGTCACCGGCAAGCGCCCCGACAACAACGGCATCACCGGCAACAATATGATCGACCCGCGGCGCCCGGGGGTGAAATTCAGCCTTGGCGATCCGAAGCAATCGCTCGACCCCTTCTGGTGGGACGAGGCCGAACCCGCGTGGATCACCGCAGGCAAGGCAGGCGTGCGCAGCGCGACGATGTTCTGGCCGGGGAGCGAGGTCGCGATCCACGAAAACCGGCCGCCCGACTGGATGCGCTACGACGAGAATGTCGGCTATGCGCAGCGCGTCAACACGGTGCTCGACTGGATGCGCCGCCCCGCCGAGATTCGTCCCGCCTTTGTCACGCTCTATTTCGAGGCGGTCGACGATGCGGGGCATAAATTCGGCCCCGACAGCGCCGAGGTCAACGCCGCGATCGCCGCGGTCGATGGGCGGATCGGCGAACTCGTCGCGGGCCTCGCCGCGATGGGCCAGCCCGTCCAACTCCTCGTCGTCGCCGACCATGGCATGCGCGCGATCGACGAAAGCCGCGTAATCCAACTCGCCGACCTGATCGACCTCCCCAGCATCGTTGCGGTCGAAACAGGCCCCTATGCCGCGATCGAGCCCACCGCGGGCACCGACGACCGCGTGTACAAGGCGCTGCTGAAGCCGCACGAGCACATGGCTTGTAACCGCCGCGAGGAGCTGCCGAAGCGGCTGCACTACGGACAAAACCCGCGCGTCGCGGCGATCATCTGTATCGCCGAGCCCGGCTGGTCGATCCTGGCAGGCACCCCGACCTGGCCCGTCAAAGGCGGTGCCCACGGCTATGACAATCAGGATACCGAGATGCTCGCGCTGTTCGTCGCAAGCGGAACCGGACTCAAAGGCGACGTTGGCGTCGTGGACAATATCGAGGTCTACCCTTTGCTGATGCGGCTTATCGGTGTGACGCCGCTGCCGAACGACGCGGCGGGGGACCTCGCCAAGCGCCTGCCCTGATCAGTCGCGCAGCACCGCCATTGCATGGATCGAAGCGGTCGGCGCATTGACGATCTGAAGCTGGTAGCGCCCCTGCGTGACGTCATATTCGACCATTTTGCGAATGCCCGAGCAGGCGGGGCCATGGCCGTGCGCGAGTGATTTCACGACCGCGCCGTCGCGGATGAGGTCGATCCACGCGCCCGCGTCGAGCGCGACGATCAGTCGACCCGGCTTTTTCACCTCGATCGGAATCATTCCGCCGAATTTAAAGACGTCGGGTTTGCGTTCGGGAGCGATCCCATAGCGCAGGCTTTCGAATTTATGCAGTGGCAGCGCGGTGCGTGCCGGGCCGAGCGGCGACCAATCGGCACCGAGGTCGTCGCCATAAGCGTAGATGGTCTTGCTCGACGCGTTACGCGCCCAATCGGCGATTTCGGGCGACAGAGCGGGCGCAGCCAGACAGGCCGTTTCCGACTTTTCAGCCGGTGCCGCCGACGCGGTTACGGGTGATAATGCGGCCATCGAAATGGCGATGATCCGAACCCGCATCCTATTTCCTCCCAAATAGTTTCTCGACATCGTCCATCTGCAATTTCACCCACGTCGGGCGGCCATGATTACACTGCCCCGAATGCGGTGTGACCTCCATTGTGCGGAGCAGCGCGTTCATTTCGGGGACGCTTAGCGTGCGCCCTGCTCGCACCGAGCCGTGGCAGGCCATTGTCGCGGCGACGAGTTCGAGCCTCTCGCTGAGGCCCAATGCGGCGTCGCAACCCGCGAGATCGTCGGCGATGTCGGTCACGAGTTTGCGGCAATCGATCGCGCCGAGCATCGCCGGGGTGGCGCGGACCACCACCGCGGCGGGGCCGAAGCGTTCGATCTCGACACCGAGCGCGGCGAGTTGCGGCGCCGCAGCTTCGAGCCGGTCGCATGCGGGCTCATCGAGTTCGACGACTTCGGGAAGCAACAGTCCCTGCGAAGGCACCGCCTGCCCACCCATGCCGCGGCGGAGCTCCTCGAGCACGAGGCGTTCGTGCGCGGCGTGCTGGTCGACGATGACCAGCCCATCCTCGGCCTCCGCGACGATATAGGTCTTCGCGATCTGGCCGCGCGCGATGCCGAGCGGGTGCACCTCGGCCTCTGGCACCGGCGCCGTCGCGGCTTCGGCGCGGCCCATCGGTAGTGCATCGCGCGGCGGGGTAAAATCGACGATGCGGTCGTGCAGCAAGGCCGTTGTCGCCGCATCGCCTTCAGCGCCGAACAGATGCGTCGCGGGGGCGTGGGGGTAGGGATAATGCGCGGCGAACAAGGTCGGCACGGGAGGCTGCGGGGCAACTGGCTCCCGCTGCCACGCCGCAAGCGCCGCTTCGGCGGGGCGCTGGACGCTGCGGAAACCATGTTCGTCGAGCGCGCGGCGGAGGCCGCCGACGATCATACCGCGAATGAGCTGCGGATCGCGGAATCGCACCTCGGTCTTCGCGGGATGGACATTCACGTCGACCTCGCTCGTCGGGACGTCGAGGAACAGGGCCACGACCGGATGGCGGTCGCGCGCGAGCAGGTCGGCATAGGCGCCGCGCAGCGCGCCGACGAGCAGCCGGTCCTTCACCGGGCGTCCGTTGACGAACAGATATTGATGGTCGGCGATGCCGCGGTTGTAGGTCGGCAGGCTGATCACGCCGCCCAAATGCACGTCGCCGCGATCGATATCGACGCCGATGCTGTTGGCGGCGAGATCGCGCTGCGTCAGCGCGGCAACGCGCGTCAACTGATCCTGTCCACCCTGCACGTCGAGCACGCGGCGTCCGTCATGCTCGACGGTGAAGCCCACATCGGGCCGAGCCATCGCGAGGCGCTTCACGACGTCCAGGCACGCGGCATATTCGCTACGTCCGCTACGCAGGAATTTGCGCCGTGCGGGCACGCGCGCGAACAGGTCCTCGACCAGCACCCGGGTGCCCTTCCCGAGCGCCGCAGGCCCTTCGGCCGCAACGGCGCCATTGTCGACGACGCGCTTCCATCCGTCGCCGCCCGGCACGCGGCTTTCGAGCGTAAGCCGCGCAACGCTCGCGATCGACGGCAGCGCCTCGCCACGGAAACCTAGCGTCGTGACATCCTCGATCGCGTCATCGGGCAGCTTCGACGTCGCATGGCGTTCGAGCGCGAGCGCCATGTCGGCGGCGGTCATTCCGCACCCGTCGTCCTCGACTTCAAGCCGCGAAATCCCGCCTTCGGCGATTCGGACCGAAATGCGAGTCGAACCGGCGTCGATCGCATTTTCAACCAGTTCCTTTAGCGCCGCGGCAGGTCTTTCAACCACTTCACCGGCTGCGATCCGATTTACTAGCTTTTCCGGCAGGCGACGTATTGACATGGCCGCTCTCCTAGCGCAGTCGAACGCAAATCGCGACCCATCCGCACAGCCCTGATCATTTTGTCCAGCCGCCCCAAAAGGAAGAGCCGGAATCTCCCCCTGATTGTAGCTGTCGCCGGCCGGGCGCACGGATAAATCACGACAGGGGCGTGTCCGTCAGGGGCACGGCTTCGATGACAGGAAGCAGTATCGATGTCCTTCTTTTCCCGCTGGTTCAAATTCAATTCCCAAGACATGGCTATCGACCTCGGCACCGCAAACACGGTCGTCTATGTCCGCGGCAAGGGCATCGTTCTGAACGAACCCTCGGTCGTTGCGGTCGAGACGCTGAACGGGATCAAGCGGGTGAAGGCGGTCGGCGACGACGCGAAGCTGATGATGGGCAAGACTCCCGACAGCATCGAGGCGATCCGCCCGCTGCGTGACGGCGTCATCGCCGACATCGACGTTGCCGAACAGATGATCAAGCACTTCATCACCAAGGTTCATGGCGGCAAGCCCAACGCGTTCCGCAGCCCCGAAATCGTGATCTGCGTCCCCTCGGGATCGACCAGCGTCGAACGCCGCGCGATCCGCGATGCCGCATCGAACGCCGGCGCGAGCGAAGTGTGGCTGATCGAAGAACCGATGGCGGCCGCGATCGGCGCCGATATGCCGGTAACCGAACCGATCGGTTCGATGGTCGTCGACATCGGCGGCGGCACGACCGAAGTCGCGGTGCTCTCGCTGCGCGGCCTCGCCTACACCACCTCGGTCCGCGCAGGCGGCGACAAGATGGACGAAGCGATCGTCAGCTATGTTCGCCGACACCATAATCTGCTCATCGGCGAAGCGACCGCCGAGCGGATCAAGAAGGATTTCGGCATCGCGCGCATCCCCGCCGATGGCGTGGGCCTGACGATCCACATCAAGGGCCGCGACCTTGTGAACGGCGTGCCCAAGGAAATCTCGATCAACCAGGCGCAGATCGCCGAGGCGCTGTCCGAACCGATCGGCACGATCGTCGAGGGCGTGCGCATCGCGCTCGAAAACACCGCGCCCGAACTCGCGGCCGACATCGTCGACCAGGGCATCGTGCTCACCGGCGGCGGCGCGCTGATCGCCGAACTCGACGAACTGCTGCGCGACGCGACCGGTCTGCCGGTCACGGTGGCCGACGATCCGCTGACCTGCGTCGCGATCGGCACCGGCCGCGCGATGGAAGACCCCGCTTTCCGCGGCGTTCTACAGCAAGCCTGATCGGCGAAACTGACTAATGGTTCGCCCGGCACATCGACGTCCGGGACAATCCCGAAAGGCCCAGTACAGCCTGTTCGTTGCCTATGTCATTGCAGTGACAGGGGCGGTGGCGGGCTTGTTGCTGGCGGTCCTGTCGGTCGCTGATCCCATCGGTTTCGCCCAGTTGCGTGTGGCGAGCCAGGAAATCACCGCGCCCATCGCGCGGGGATCGCGGTCGATCATCGGGTCGATTTCGGGAATCGACGACACCGTCGGCGCCTATGTCAGCGCGGGCACGCAGAACCGGCGGCTGCGCAAGGAACTCGCCGACACGCGGCGCGAACTCGTCGCGACCAGTTCGCTTCAGGAAGAAAACCGCCAACTGAAGGCGCTTCTGAAGCTGCAGGAAACCGACAAGACCGCGCTCGCCAACGGCTATCTGCTCACCTCGACCTCGACGAGCAGCAAGCGCATCGCGCTGCTCAGCATCGGACGCAACCTCGGCGTCGCAGTGGGTCAGCCGGTGCGCGGCGCCGACGGCTTGATCGGCCGCGTGCTCGGAGCCGGCCCTTCGGTGTCGCAGGTTCTGCTGCTCACCGACGTCGACAATATCGTCCCCGTCCGCCGCGCGCGCGATGGTCTGCCCGCGCTCGCCAGCGGCCGCGGCAACGGCGATCTCGACATCCGCACGCTCAACATCGCGAACAATCCGTTCAAGCCCGGCGATATCCTCGTCACCTCGGGCACCGGTGGGCTCTATCCGCCGAATATCCCGGTCGCGATCGTCGTGCGGCGGCAGGACGATGGCGCGCTCGCCCGCCCGCTCGCCGATCCGGGCAAGGTCGATGCGGTGTCGGTGCTGCGCCCCTATACCCCCGACAATATCGAAGCGCGGGGCCTTCCCGGCCCCGCAACGCCGCCACCCGCCCCTACCGGCGCGCCATGAACCAGAAGGGTCCGCGCCTCGGCGAACCGGCATCGCTGTGGCGAATGCGCTTCGTGCCGATCGCGAGCGTGATGTTCGCCTCGGCCTTGCCGCTGATGCTGCCGCTGATCGCAAACTCGCCGGTGCTGCCGCCGCTCGGACTGCTGTTTTTCCTGTGCTGGCAATTGCTGCGTGCCGAAATGTGGCCGGTGTGGATCGGCCTGCCGCTTGGCCTCTGGGACGATTTGTTCAGCGGGGCGCCGATCGGTACCGCGATGGGGCTGTGGACGGTAGCCAGCATCGCAATCGCCTATTCGTCGCAGCGCATCTATTGGCGCGGCTTTTTCCACGACTGGGCGATTGCCGCGGCGTCGGTCGCGATGATCCAGTCACTCGCCGCGCTGATCACCCATCCGCACGCCGCGACCGGCCGCGTCCTCGGCCTTGTCGTGCCGCAAATTATCATTTCCACGCTGCTGGTGCCGCTTTTCATGCGTTTGACCGGCATGTTTGACAATTTCCGCTTGAGGCGCCGATAATCCCCAATGCCGCGTAAAAAGCTCCCCCCGATTACCGAAGCTTTCAGAGGAATTACCTTCACCCGCCGCGCGCTGGTCGTCGGCGGCGCGCAGGCGGCGGTCGGCGTCGCGCTGGCGGCGCGCATGGCCTATATCTCGGTTGTCGATAACGACCGCTATGTCCTTGAATCGGAAAGCAACCGCGTCAATCTGACGCTCGTTCCGCCGCGGCGCGGCTGGATCGTCGACCGCAGCGGCAAGGCGCTGGCGAACAACCGTGTGAGCCTTCGCATCGACATCATTCCCGACCGCCTCCACAACAAGGAAATGGTGCTTGGCCAGCTCCAGACCTTGCTGCGCCTCGACGGCGACACGATGGAACGCATCAACCGCGATCTGAAGGCGGCGTCGGGATTCCAGCCCGTGGCGATCAAGGAAGACATGACCGAGGCCGAGTATAGCTCGATCCTCGTCCGCCTGCCCGAACTGTCCGGCATCGCTCCGCAGCGCGGTTTTGCTCGCAACTATCCGACCGGCGCGGCGGTCGGCCATCTGATCGGTTATGTCGGCGCGCCGAATGCCGAGGAATATCAAAAGGTCAAGGACCCGCTCTACATCACGCCGGGATACAAGATCGGCAAAGACGGGCTGGAGAAATATTTCCAGGACATGCTGAAAGGCCAGCCCGGCGCCCGCCGCGTCGAGGTAACTGCGCGCGGCAAGGTCGTCCGCGATCTGTCGACCCAGCCCGATGTGCAAGGCAAGACCGTCCATCTGACGATCGACGCCGATCTGCAGGAATTCGTCGCGCGGCGCATGGGACGCGAGTCGGGCGCCGCGGTCGTGATCGACTGCCAGAACGGCGACATCCTCTCGTTCGTTTCGATGCCGAGCTTCGATCCGAACAGCTTTTCGGACGGGATCAGCAGCAGCGAATATGCGTGGCTTCGCGCCGATGATCACCAGCCGCTGATCAATAAGGCAACGCGCGGGCTTTACCCGCCGGGCTCGACACTGAAGCCGGTGGCCGCAATCGCCGCGATCGAACATGGTATCGACCCGAGCGAGCGCCACACCTGCATCGGCGGCTATCGCCTGGGCAGCCGCTTCTTCCGCTGCCTGGGCAGGCACGGCAGCGTCGACATGGCGACCGCGATCATGAAAAGCTGCAACAGCTATTTCTATTGGGTCGCGCACCGGCTGGGCTATGATGCGATTGCGCCGACCGCGAAACTGATGGGGCTGGGTGAGGAATTCCAGCTCGCGGGCAGCAACCAGCGGTTCGGCACCATTCCCGACAGCGCATGGAAGATGAAGAAATACGACCAGCCATGGTCGGCCTCGGATTCGCTGAACGCGGTGATCGGCCAGGGTTATGTCAGCGTCAATCCGCTACAGCTAGCGGTGATGACCGCGCGGATCGCATCGGGCCGCCGCCTCTATCCGCGTCTGGTCAACCGGCAGTTCAAGAACGATCCCCTTCCTTTCTCTGCCGAAGCGCTCGCGACCGCGCGCCATGGCATGGACCTCGTCGTCAACGAGCCGGGCGGAACCGCCGGACGCAGCAAATTGCCGCTCGACGGTATCACGATGGCAGGTAAGACGGGCACGGCGCAGGTGCGCGGGCTCAACACCGGCAATGGCAAGGCCGGGACATGGAAATTCCGCGACCACGGCCTGTTCATCGGTTTCGCGCCGGTCGATAATCCGCGCTACGCCACCGCCGTTGTCATCGAGCATGGCATGGGCGGATCGCGCGCCGCGGCCCCCGTCGCCAAGGATTTCATGACCTTCCTCTTCGATCGCGAAAAGGCGATGGAGGCGCTCGCCACCTTCGAGGCCGGCTGGGGCGGCACGATCAAGGAGCGCATGGACCGAGACTATGCCGCATGGAAGGCGGGGGCATCGAAGCCCGATCCGGATCTCGCGCAATGATCCCCGTTCCGCCAGCCATCCAGCGCATCCCGTGGAAGCTGATCGCGATCCTCAGCGGCATCACCGGCTTCGGCCTGCTCGTGCTTTATTCTGCCGCTGGCGGCAACTGGTCGCCTTGGGCGTTGCAGCAGGGTGTGCGCTTTCTGATTTTCCTGACTGCCGCGCTGGTGATCGGGCGCTTTCCCCTGCGCATCTTCGAGGATTTCTCTTATCTCGCCTATATCGGCGTGCTGTTGCTGCTGCTCGCGGTCGAGTTGCTCGGTTTCGTCGGCGGGGGCAGCCAGCGATGGCTCAATCTCGGCTTTATGAACCTGCAGCCGTCGGAGCTGATGAAGGTCACAATCGTCGTCGCGCTTGCGCGTTTCTATGCGCAGCTGCCGCCGGGCAATACGCGGACCTTCACGGCACTTTGGCCTGCGCTGGTGATGATCGGCCTCCCCGCTGCGCTCGTCATGCTGCAACCAGACCTTGGTACCGCACTTTCCATCTGCATCGGCGGCGTCGTCGTGATGTTTGTCTCCGGCCTGCCCTTCTGGTGGTTCGGAAGCGCGGCCGCCGTCGGCGCCGCGGCGCTGCCGATCCTCTTTTCCTTCCTCCACGATTATCAGCAAAAGCGCGTGCTGATCTTCCTCGACCCCGAAAGCGATCCCTTGGGCGCCGGCTATCATATAAGCCAGTCGAAGATCGCGATCGGATCGGGCGGCATCGGCGGCAAGGGCTTCCTCAACGGATCGCAAAGCCACCTCGACTATCTGCCCGAGGGTCACACCGACTTCATCTTCGCGACGATGGCAGAGGAATGGGGGCTGATTGGCGGGCTGGCGCTGCTCTTCGGATTCTTCCTACTACTACGCTGGTCGACGCGCGTGGCGCTCAAGGCGCGGACGCGCTTTGGCCAACTCGCTGCAACCGGCCTGACGATGACGATCTTCTTCTACATCGCAATCAATCTGATGATGGTCATGGGCCTCGCCCCCGTCGTTGGCATCCCGCTACCGCTCTTCTCATACGGCGGCTCGTCGATGCTGACGATCATGACATGCGTCGGCATCATGCTCGCGATCGAAAACGACAGCAAAACGGGCACGCGCCGCTTTCATTGATAAAAAACTTGGCAAAAAGGCATCAGGGGCATTGCCATCCCCCCAGAGCCATGATAGCGGGCCGCTCGCTTCGCAGCAAAGAGGGCAACTCTTCGCAGTCAAGCGCGCCTGAAATGGCAGTGGACGCATAGCTCAGTTGGTAGAGCAGCTGACTCTTAATCAGCGGGTCCTAGGTTCGAGCCCTAGTGCGTCCACCATTTTTCCGTAGAATGACAGCTACTTACACGGCGCTGCCGCTAACTCCTTGCGAGTTCCATTTTGCGCTCTAGCGTATTTCTAGCCAGGAGTTGCAGACGTTGACTAGAGACCTTTGGCGATCTTGCCTTATGTCATTCGGACACTATGAGTCCTTGGGTGGCAATCAAACCTGACGATCAATCCGCGACAGAGGAAGCTGGCAGCGTACCCGTCAGCTATCCAGAGGTTGAGGGCCGTGAAAAGCAAGAGCCTCGTGGATTCTTGGGTATTGCAAGGCGTGACCTGAGCGAGGATGAACTCGCGACCGCTGCTGCCCGCCGTTTTCTAATTGCTGAAATTTAGCGCTTAGATGAACATTGCTCGGAACTTCGACAGGTTGAAAAGAGCTATAATGACCTAAGGGTCGAACACGCCCAGCTTACTGAGTCGAATAAGACAAATCGCTGGGTGGAGATATTGTCGTTCGTTTCCACGTCGATTGGCTCTGCAGGAATCGGTGCAGCGCCTAGCTACATTGCCGCACCAAATCTTGCTGGCGTTGGCTGGACGTTTGCGATCATGTCGGCGATTTTGGTTGTGGTTGGTGTTATTGCGAGGCTGACAAAGTGAGTGTGAGAATATCGTCCATCGCGAATGCGGGTGAGTTTGACCGCGAGCGCGTTGTCTTGCAAATTGAAGAAGATTGTGACCTCGGAAAGTACGTTGTTTTCTGTGTGCGTCGTAGCGGCCCCAATGCGGTAGATTCCGGGAATGTGCCCGCCGCATACTGGTTTGCAGACAAGCCGGTAAAAAAGGGCGACGTTGCAGTCCTTTATTCTAAGGCGGGAAAACGAAGCGAAAAAGTCAGTGAAAGTGGGCACACGTCGCACTTTTTCTATTGGGGGCGGCCAGAATCGATTTGGACGGCCGAAAAGCGTGCTGTTCTGATAGATACCCGTTCCTACAAATTCGCTGCGCAGTAGCCTTGGGCCTCCCAGCAACGAAGTACAGCGACGAGAAAGATCATGTCGGCACCTTCCAGTGCTCCGCTCTCGATGCCGGGAAGCACGTCTCGCTCAACCCATGCGTCGAATGATCCAAAGTAGACATCGAACGGCGACGGCTTCGGCATCGCGCCTGTCTCCAACCGCTTTACGCGTCGTTGAAGGGCCCGGAGCGACATATGTGGTCAACCAAGACCCAGCCGCGCGCGCCATTCGTCCCGCGGCGGGGTAACAGGCTTTGACGGTGCCGGCTCGGACATGGCTGGCACGGACGCGCTCACGGTCGGCAGTTCTCGTTCCGCCCGCAACGCGCGGCAACATTTGATGTCATGCGCAACCTGAGCGCCTTTGAGAGCAGCTTCCTCGTCGAGTACCTCGAAGTGGCGGCGCACGATGTGGTGCGCGTTCTCGATGGGCATTCCATACTTGTCAGCTTGCACGCGGCTTCCGGGTTCGTCAGCTTTCATTGCAGCACTCCTAGATGACCGAGCAGGTCCAGCGCGTCTCCACGGTCACTGGCGCCCGCGCATTCGCGCAGCACGTCCATGCAGTTCTTCACCGCCTGATCACGAAACGCTGGATCAAGGTTGGCGATGGGGTGCGGCGGTGCCGGTTCGATACCGAGGAAGTTCATCAACTCACTACCGCTCATGGGCAGCACCTTGACGTTGCAATTCTCCTGCGCCGCAAGCTCCTCCGCTGCCGACCGCCACTTATCGTAATCGTCCGCGTGCTGGATGGCAGCGCGCCTGCCGTTGATGAGAATGACAAGGAACAAGTCGTGCGGACCCGGTTCTGGACACATGGCACGGAACGGAGCGCGCCAGCTTCGATAGTCAGTCATCTCGGGGTCTCCCTATGCATCAATCTGGACGGACGCCCGTCGCATCCGGCCGCGAAAAATTATTTGTGCAAATAATTCCATTTTAGCGCCGGGCATCGCGAGCCTCCTCAAGCGCCTCAATCCGAGCTGACAGCTCCTCGGTCGCCCGAATGTCGGAGAGCGATTTGATGCTGTCGATGATGAGCCGCCCTACGTCTGGCGCAACCGCGCCCGCGGCAATCGCATCGAGCACCTGGGCGACCTGATCGCTAACCGGCGCGGTGGCATCAAACGCGAACTGCACCTTCTCCGCCTGCGCCTTTATGGAGGGCAGCGTTTTGGCGAGAACGATGGACGCGGCGTTGGTATCGCCCTCCAGCGCCTTGCCGATCAGCACCGCAACGATGCCCCGCATTTCGTCCAACATGGACTGCGTGGCCAGCAAGCGCTTGTCGGGGAGGCCGGGTGGGCGTCCGCTTGGGTTCGGGGACGGACCGCCTGCAACCCACGCGGGGTTGCCCGCACCGCGCGCAGGCTTCTCTTCCGGCGGCGCGGGCGTCCAGTTGGAACCCCAAGGGGGCGTGATTGCGTTCATCGAACTATCTCGATTTGATTAGAACAGGGGTCAGGCCGCAAACGGCTTGTGCGATTTGTCCCGTTTTGCGCGAAGTTGCGCCGGGGTGATCTCGCCCGAATATTGGCCGTGCATGTCGAAGGTCTTGCCCTTGAGCTTGATGGTGCCGACCGCCTTTGCGACCTCCGATTTCAGCACTCCCATTCGACCGTCGATTAGATTGCGGGCGGCGGTGACAGCGCGCAGGCGTTTCGCGAGGCCGGGGTTGAACCGCTCGTGATACTCGCGGAGCAGGATCGGTTTCATCTCGTCGTCAATGCCGCTGAGCATACCGGGCGCGCCAAGCACTGCCGACGCGCCTACATCGTCGCCGTCGCGGATTGCCTGTGAGATAGCTGCCATGCGCTCGCCCAGCTTCAATCCCTTGAAGTGCGCACGTATCTCGCTGCTGACCATCTGGGAGGCTTTGGACTCGACCGCCTTCGTCATCTCCTTCTCCCACGCCTCGACTTTGGCATTGAGGGTCTGCGATGCGGTGTCCCACAGCGGATAGACTTTCCCGATCGTCTGCTTATGGGCAAAGTCATCGACCTTCAGGAGCTGCCCCGCTTCGTTGAGCGTCGGGTCGTCCGCGACCGCTGCCTTGGCGTCGTGGAATGGCGCGCAGCGCCGTAAACGCTTCGGTGAACGCCGCCTTTGCCCCGCTAACGTAAGTAGCGGTGTCGTCGTCATAGTCTTGGATTGTCATCATCGTAGCTTCGGGATCAAGCGCTGCACTAATGCGAATATCGACTTCATCAGCCATTTTTAGAACTCCCCTGCCGGATGTGGCTAGACATTGGCTACAAAGTAGGGAGGCCGATTGAAGGTCGCAAGCAATTATTTTGCTATAACAAACACTTAGGTCAGCTCAGGAGCCACAAGGCGGTGACATAACATATTTGTGGGTCGGCGATTTCGGGGGTGATAACCACATTGTCCAGTGCAGCGATGCTGCTATGAATTGGGCCATGATCGAAAACGATGAGCAGTTGAAGGTGGCGGTTTCGCAAGCAAGTTCGCTTGTTCAGGAGATAAGTGATTACGTGAAGGCCAATCCACGGCAGGACTTTTACGGGCGGATCAGGTTTCCGAGAGGGTTCATCAAAACTGCACCTGAAATTAGACGTAACCTCCGTTTCATAGAAAACGAGACGCTTAAACGTAATGTCAGTTACGCGCTCATGACTCACGAAGTCTTGCGCTGGAATGTATTCCACACAGACCTCGCCGGGCAGGCACAGGAAATGCTCATTAAGGAAGCAGTTTGCTTGCTCGGCAACGTCTGTGAGAGCATCACTATCTTCCCCGCCGAGCATGGCCTTGGCCGTGGCTCCGGATTCAAGAAAAGAACCGAACGCCTACGAGCAATGGACGTAATTGATGATCGCTGCTTGCGATTGCTGGAGTGGCTTTGGGGTAAGCGAAATCAAGAGCATCTGTACGATGTGCCGTTTCTTGAATGGAATCACTACGAGAAGAAAGATTGGTATAAATCGGTGCGGGCATTTCGTTCTCTACGCGACGGCCTGAATGAATGGCGCGGCTTTGCAGCAGCCTGAATGACCACATGCACCATAACCGGCGGTAGCGGGTTAGCGTTAGCCTCGGGTGGCTCGCGCTCTCACCCCTATAATGGCGGAAAAGACCCAAGAGATACCAATACAGGCTAACGCACTAACTCTCTCTATTTTTATATAGAATTCCTAGTATTTTCGCGGGTTTGGGGCGTTAGCGCCGCCCTGCTAACTTCGGCTACAGTTAGCCATAGGTCCAACCGCTGGCAGGGCTACCCGCGCTAACGCAGCGGCTGGCGGTAGCCCTGCCCATGTGGTCATTCACGTTAGGCTGAGCACCCGATACGCCTGTCCAAAATACGCATGTTGCTCGACCAGCGCCTCCTTCTTCACTTCCATGAGGTTGCCGTTCGTAATGGCGGTTTTGATCGCCATACTCAGCGCGTTCGTATGCCCCAGCTTGAACCGCGCGAAAGCAGACTGGCGTTGCGTGCGATGCTGGAGGTATTTGCGAGGGACGATGCCCGCGTCCTGCATCGCTTTGCCGTGCTTCAAGTAGTCGGGCAGCTTATCGGCAGGCAGGAGAAGGGACTCTCGACACAGGTCAATTACCTTCGCCTCCCGCCCGCCATCGGTGCCCTCGCCCACCTCGCCAGCATTTAGACGTTTCAGAAAGGCAGCGATACCGCGGCGCACAAGTCGGATCGCCCACGCGGCCTGCTCCTCTGTCACAATGGGGTTGAGGTATTGATCGCCAACTGCGAGCAGCGCGGAAATCCGAAGAGCATTGAGGTGCGCCCGGTTCCAGACCGCCCTTTGCCGCTCATCGTCCGGCACCGCTAAAATCGCGCTATGGCACTCGGCATAGAACGCGTCGAGAATGCCCTGCGCCCTTGAGCCGAAAGCCACCTCCTGAAATGTATCAGTTGCTGCCGCCAGTCCCGCATGGCGCACGATCAGCAGCATGTGGTCAATCAGAGCCTGCGGCGGGCGCTGTATAGGTGTCGGGTTTCGGTCTGGGCGGTCGCCTGCATACTCGATGACGCAGAACCTCGACATGAACCCATCACGCATCATCTCGTCCGTGATGGAATCGTAAAATGTGGCGGGGATCGTCTCGCCAATCAGGCTGAATGCGACCGCTTGGGTCGAGGCGACATTGTTCTCTTGGCTACTGTAAGCGATGCCCCCGGCAATGCTGTCAGGCCCAGATTTGGAATACAGCGTGGTCAGTACTTTCCGAAGCGACCGCATACTGGCATCCCGGTTCTCCGACATTGCGAGGAACTTATGTCCAATCTCACCCGCCACATTTACGAAACATGGGTTCTGCGCGCACGCCTTCTGTAGGGCTGGGCCGCCGTTGGTCAGTGGATCAAATGCTGGCGATACTGCGCGAGGCGTTGGCCCCGACGGATCGGTCTCGGAGACGTGTCGGCGTCGCGCGACCAACAGCGGAGCTTATACTTAGGCACTCCCGGGTATCTGCGCGATCGACTGCCGGGAGCAGACGACATCCAACAGCTCCTGCGCAACCTGCGTAATAAACTGACACACATTCGCATGTTGGATCCAGCCTACGGATGAGGAAACTTTCTCGTCATTGCCGACAAGGAAACGCGCGCGATTGAAGTGAAGATTTTGGAAAAACTGGGCGGTAAACGCGAACTTGAGCCTCGCGGCTGTTAAAACTGCTTACGCAGCGTGAGCTTTGCCACCCGGCCGACAGGATCGATCTCATATCTGCTGTAGCCAGCGGGCACGCTTCCGTCCTGCAATGTTACGCGACGATATCCATCCGACAAATTTTGAACATCGGCCGAGATTTTCACGCCCTTCAAAATAGAATGGCTTGGAAGCGTCATGATCTTATCCGGCTCAAAAAATGCAGACAAGGCTAGGGTCCACGCCGGTTGAAACCGATAAACCGGTGCCGAGTCTGTCCTACTGCGGAGCTGCGACTTGCTACTCCAACTACCACTAAGATTGATGCCAATTCCACGCTTTCCCAGCGAGGCATCAAGAGTCAGGCTATGACGCGACTGACCACTGTCCCGAATTTGATCGATCGGCGGAATGCCAGAGCCAACCTCCAACCTACTCCTCAGTTTCCATCGATGGCCGATTGAAAAGGCGGCTTGCAATGGATCCTCACCCGCTACAGCGCCTTGGTCCCAGCGCAGCGCCAGGCTCGATGACAGTTCCCCATCCATCTCGCTCTCAAGATTTACTGCACGAGCGTCGACCCGGATGAGCCTGCCCTCGGCATCGCGCGTAATTCGATCAGAAAACGCGAGTTCAACAGCCGGTGTTAAATCGGGAAACGGTGCAATTCCGCCTTTCGCCACTATCTGCCGATACGTAAAATTGAGCGCCAGGAATTCATCGTCGAACGGCTTAATCTTCGATGCCAACGTAAGGCTTCGCCGGCGCCCGAGCCGCAAATCCGGATTTCCGCCGGTGATCCAAATTGGCTCGGCTATTTCCCCTCGCTCATAATCAAACACTCGAACCAACGAGGTAACAACAGGACCGCTGATTTGATCGGACGACGGCGCTGATCCAGCAAAGTCTATTGAGCCGCGCAACTCCAATACTGACCATGGCGTCCAGAATATGCTGCCCCCAAAGCGCTTCCGCGCCCGGCTGTTGGTCAGAGTCTCGAAGCTTGCCGATAGGCTTGCAGAAAGGTCTCCAAACCATTCTAAGGAAGTTTTCCCGCGCCGAGTAATTGGGATGCTTATCCCAGTTTGAACGGTCGACTGCCGAAATCTCGCGCCAGCAATCGAGGATCGATCTTCCTCACCTCTCAGATCGCCCTGCCTTCCTTTCGATCCACTTTGAATCAGGCTGGAATTGATCGACCAAATCATTGGACCAGCTGGAAGCTTCAAGATCGACTTTTGAGCGCTCAGACGGACGCTCAAGATTTCTCCCTCAGTCTTGCTCCGTCTCCCCAGGACCAAGCTCTCGTCCCACGGTCCGTACGAACCGATATTTGGGTTTCGGCTGCCAACAGCTTGCGCAAGCCGTTCTACATCGATCCCGCTCTCCAATAGGCTTTCCGCCCAATTGCGGGAATAATTCAGAGAAAGGTTTGTCCGCCAGTTCGCGATCTTGCCGTTCAGCGTGATTGTTGCGCCAAGCGACGTCGCTTCATTGTCATTGCGCAAGGCGCGTTCACCTGAAAGCCCCAAACTAGGCTCCGGAAGACCCCGGAGACCCTTATCCGACGTCCGATTGACGTTCAGTCCGACCGAAGCGCTAAAATCGCCTAACGGCCGCGTTAAGCCCATGGACAATGATGCCGTGCGGCGAGCCGCCTCTAGCGTTTCAAAGCGATTTGGATCAACAGGTTTGGCCTCGTCGGCTGGTGCTTGAATTTCGCGCACCCATTCCTTTTGCGGTACATTCCTTTCAGATCTGAACAGGGCGCTGTCAGCGCCGACCTGTGCTTGGACATTCCAGCGGGTCTCGCCATTGATCGCCGAACGACCTGCCGCGAGTGTCCCGCCATAACGGCCGCCAGCGGTTGCAAAACTGAAGCCCGCATCGGCATTCAGCATCGAAAAATTCTTCTTCAGCACCAAATTTATGACCGGTTTTCCCGCCGGCTCGCCATAATAAGCAGCGGCTTCCGGCCTCAGCACGGCTAAGCGTTCGAGCGCTTCAGATGGATAATACAGGATTGATTGGTCAAATCCGGCGGGCTTCCCGTTGATCAATATCAGGGGATCATCGCCGCTCTCTCCAATAAAAGGCGACAACCGTTTGATCAGGTCTCGGACATTATCCGCGCCTCGGCTCGCAATCGCCTCTTCCCCAAACTCGTCTTGCGCAGCCACATCGGCTTCACCGCGCCGAGTTGCCGTGACGACAATTTCATCTGGGTTATGGGGAGCTGCGGAATTGAGGTTTGAAGTTTCGCTTGCACGCTGCGGCGCCTGAACACTGTCTTCGTGTACCGTCTCAGATCGTGCGATTGACGCGTGGAAGGCTATTCCGGCCGACATCGGAATCGAAATCGCCCTCACAAAGCGCACGATTTCACGCGAACTCACAATGCTTTGATCCGCTCCAGTTGCGATAAACCGCCGACTTCCGTACGTTCATGTTCCCGGCGGCGGTTCAGCGGCTGGGCCGGAAAGAGGCCGCACCGCTGCAACGGTGCGGCCAGTTCATGCCCGGAGAGATGCGGTTGTCCCGGTCGCTCAAACGACCGATCGGGACATCCGTTACACCGCTCGAAAGCGGTGGGAGATAATCAGCTCGCAGCCGAAATGGTCGGGGTCGTGTAGAGCGTTCCTGACACGGTGCAGGTCCCGGCGACCGTACCGGCCGGGATCGTGCCACTGAACGAGATTTCGCCAGGCGCGACGATCGTGAACGGCAGCGCACCATCGCACAGCGTCTGTCCGGGAACCGCCGCGCTGCGGACAACAACGCGTGCAATGGTACCCGTTCCGGCGCCCGTCATGCTGAACGTCGACATATCGGTAGTCAGGCTGATGCATGTTGCAGTGGGGCCAGTGTTATAGCCGGCGCTGATCGTTCCCCCTGCAGCGTGACCCGCATGCGCACCACCAAGGTCCGCTCCGGTCGCGCCCGGAAGCACATAATCGCAAAGCGATGTGCCGAAGCCCGGCTTCGAGAAGACGATCGGGTCCGACGGATCCGACGCGGCAGTGAACGACGTGGCTGCCGGAGCGACATGCTGCGCCATTGCAGGACTCATCGCCGTAGCGCTGATCAGCGCGGCCATGCAAAGCATGGAAAGCTTCTTCATGATTATTCCTTTCCCATATTCACGGCTAATTCTGCCGCTTTCAAATGACTGCTGAGCCGAATTGCCCTGCAATCGCACCACCCCTCGCGAGGCGATTCCTTGATTTATGAGATCCACGCCCTCCCCAACTTCTCGGCGCGGACGATCACCTTCCACGCAATCGACCGCAAAATTGGGAATGGTCGCTATGGAATGGATCAGAACTGCTTGGTGACGTTAAACCCGATAATTCTGGGATCGAGAGTGAAGACGTTGGTCGTCAAACCGCTGTCATCACTGTTCAAAAAAGCGTCGGTGATCGGAGTCTTGTTGAAAAGATTCTTCACATAGAATTGCATCGCGAAGCCGCTATCGGGGCGTTCGAGCGTAATCGAGACATTTGCATTATCCCAAGCCTTCAGTCGGTCGGCGACGGTGTTATATACCCGGGCCCAACTCTTTGCCTGGCGATAGTAATCGCCTCGTAGCGTTAGATCCCAGTCGTCCAGCGGAAGTGTGTACTGAGCCCCAAGATTGAATGTCCAATGCGGCGAGTTAGGCAGCTCGTTTCCGCCAAGATCGGCATCAAATCCCCTACCCTGGTTCGGTGCATCAACGGCTGGATCGTAGGTCACTCCCGTAAGGATACTGAACAGAGAGCTCGGGTTGTAATTGCCAATCCACGATCCCCCGCAAAGCGGGACCAAATATGACGTCGTAGAGCTTCCAAAGGGGCTGGAGAGGATTTGTTCCACCACTGATTTCGGCGCAATGCAGTTCGATGCAAGCTGCATCCAGGGCTTCACGACCATCCACTCGTCGTTGCCCTGGGTCCGGTTCATAACATCGATCGACGTCATGCCGTTGGCAATGCGCGTTCCGAGATAACCCAGATTGGTGTTGACCCGGAACCTTGGAGAAGGGCGCCAGATCATCTCAAGCTCGGCGCCCCAAATTTCGGCATCGAAATTTTCGTTCAGCGCCAGACGATCGACAATCTGCGAGACCTGATAGTCTTTATAATCATAATAGAAAGCATTGGCGTTTAGCGTCAGCTTGCCGCCGTCGAAAACATTCTTGGTGCCGATCTCGAACGCATTTACGCTCTCAGGACGGAAAGTTTCTGGCTGCGGGAAAAATTGCAGCATCTCCGGATTTCCATCGATGCTCGGCGGGTTTGCACCGCCGCCCTTGTACCCTCGTGAATATGACGCATAAAAGAGGCTATCGTCGGTAATCCCAAGATCGGGGCTCCAATCAACCACGAAACGTCCAGTCACCCGACCCCACTTTTGGACGATATCCGGCGAAATTCGATAGCCGCGCCCGATATATCCACTGCCGGCAAATCCGGACGTCAGAAGCAATTGCGATTTGATCGGTGTCGCCGTTTTTTTGTCGTCAGTATACCTCAGGCCAGCTGTCACTTTTAGATTGTCGGTCGGCTCCCAGTAAACCTCGCCGAAAATCGCCTTCGACCGAGTTTGAGCCAAATTCCGGCTTCGGAAATAATTATGACCATCGCCATCGATCTCCGAAATTGGATTGGGGTCGATATAGATGCAGGGCTCCAGTGGGTCACCGGTGTTACACGGGTTTACAGGGTTTCCTGCTGCACCATCGTTGAAGATCCCTGTCGCAATTGCGGTGAACGCATTGCTGAAAACATAGTAATCCTCATCGATCTTAAATTTCAGATAATTCACCCCCAGATTGAAATTCAGCGGACCGTCGAACGACGATTGCAGCCTCAATTCCTGATACCACTGGTCGCTATGAGATTTCACCATATCGACCGCGATCAAACGGTTCGAAGAGCCCAATTGAGGATCCACGAAAATTCCCCCGGGCGTAATTCCGTCCGTGGGATTTTGGATATTTCTCGTCAGATAAAGACCAGCGGAATCGTTAAAAACGGGCCCGGAATTGAAGCGATTGTAATCCTGCGTCGAATGATAAAAATCCTTCGTGTACGCGGTCTGACTGGTGAACGTGATCGTTGGAGATACATCGAATTCAACATTCAGCTGATAAACATCATTTTTCGCCCGGAACGTCGGATCATAAGCCGTCGCGATCTCACGCAAATTCTTCGACTGCGTCAGGCCAGCATAAGGGTCGTTGCCCATCAGATAAATCGGTCCGCCGACGAATTGGCCATTTACGACGCGTCTGCCGAGCAAGACCTGTGTCGATGCGGCTTGAACATAGGGCAGCGAAAGACCGTTCGGAACGCCATAAGCCTCATCGGTATAAAGCGATCCTGGCACGCAACCTTGACTGAGGGCTCCCCGGGGCAACGGGAGATTGCTTATATCGACGGTCCCAACACTCGTCGGCCCCGGGTCATTATGACAGAGCTGCTTCCCCGTCCGAGACCGATTATCATCTTCCTCGAAGTGCTCCCAAATCGCGTTCACCCGAAAACGATCGCTTGGCTCCCAAGCAGCGCTAACGCGCGTCGACCAAAGATCTCGTCCGTTCACATTCTGATTTGTAAGGGTATTGAAATCATACCCCTCACGCTTCGTCCAGGCGCCGGCAGCACGCACGGCCAGCGTGTCGCCCAGCGGAACGTTCAACATTCCGCTGAGGCGCGTGGTTTCATAATTGCCGACTTCACCCTTCACCCAACCATCAAAATCGCCGAGCTTGGGCTTGGCCGAGATCATATTGACGACGCCGCCCGTCGCATTGCGGCCGTAAAGTGTGCCCTGAGGGCCGCGCAGCACTTCGACGCGCTCGACGTCGAAATATTCCTGCTCGAATAGGCGATTGCGGAGCAGCGGCGTGTTGTTGAAACTGATCGCCACGGCTGGATCGGACGTAACCGAGAGCGCCTTCGTACCGATGCCACGGATCGAGAAATTGTAGCTGGCGAAATTGGTTTTCGAGAAGCTGACATTTGGAACCGCCCGAACCAACTCGCTGCCGCCCTCGATCTTCTGTTCGTCCAGGGACTTTGCCGAGAATGCCGACACCGAAATCGGCACGTCCTGAAGCGCCTCGGTCCTCTTTTGCGCCGTAACGACAATTTCCGACCCGTCAGAGATATCCGTCTTGGACGCCGACGTCGCCGGCGCAGGAGGCGGCGCGAGTGCGGCAGCCTGCTTCTGCACTGCCACGACTGTTATTATGCCTGACCCAGCAGGGCCTTTTCGCGTCGTGAGACCGGTCCCCGACAACAGTGCTCGAAGCGCACGGTCAACGGGCATGCTTCCACGAACGGTGTTCGTGCGCTTCCCACGCACCGAGACACCGTTCGCCACCAACTGGATGCCGGCCTGCTTCGCAAACAGAGGAATGCTTTTTTCTGCGGGCTGCGAAGGGATATCAAATTTGCGGGTCTGCGCTTGCACCGGGCTGGCAACCATCATGGCAGCTACGGCCACCACACTCGTCATACTGTTTACAGAAAAGTTCGACCTAGCAAAACCCGGCATTCCAGCTTCTCCCCCATATATGAGGAGCCACTTTTGCACCCCTCTAAGTATATAGGATGCACGGCGGGATTTTTTCCGATGCTTGGGGAAGAAAAATAATTACGTACCAGATGGTACCAGTCGCGTTTGATTAGCCGTAAGTTCCACACGCGCACCAATAAGAGCGGCTATGGACTTCGCAAAACCTTCCGGATTATCTGTGCGAAAATATCCGACAATGGGCGTCCGGCTCAGAACGGGATCTTCCACCACCAATTGATGGCGGTTGTATCGGTTAAGTTCCGCAACTGCATAAGACAGCGGCTCGCCATTAAGCGCGAGCCCTCCCGAGCGCCATGCAAGCGCGCGCTCAATCTCATCGTCGGCCGCGACGGCAACAATCTTCGATGCGGATACTGGGACGAAGCTTCGCTGACCTCCCTTCAACCGAGTTCGCTCAGATTCGCGGCCTACTCGCCATGTTTCCACCACGCCCTTCGTCACGAGCACGTCGACGCCATCTTCGTGGCGTCGGACGGAAAAGGCCGTTCCGATTGCTTTGACGCGCACATCGCCCGCGTCCACAATGAACGGTCGAGATTTGTCATGGGCGACTTCAAACCAAGCTTCGCCATCTTCCACGACGACATGGCGCTGTGCGGGCTCGAGAGTCACAGTAATCCGGCTAGCCGTGTTTACCGTCGCGATTGATCCATCCGCCAGCGGAAGCTTGCGAACTTCTCCGACCGTCGTCGAGAACGCTTCGTTCGACGGCATCATGAACATCGCGAGGCCAGCCGCAATCGGCGCAACAATGAAGCTGGCTAACAAAAATTTTCGCCGCCTGAATCGAGGGTGTGCAGCCGGCGCATCGTCATTCGCAGGGGCTTCAGCTCCCGGCTCGCCTAAAGCCCGCGCCCGATCCAGATAGACTAGTGCGGCTTCTGCGCGCAGCAGTGCCCCAGATCGCCTTCCATCCTCGGCCAGCCAAGCATCGAACTCGATCTGGTCGGAGGTATCTAGCTGCCCACGATCTCGCCGGATTGCCCAACGCACGGCAGCGTCTTCATCCTCTGCCATGATGGTCTCGTATCTCGTCATCGACTTTTCTAATTGAAGTTCGCTGCTCGGAGCAGTCATCTGCGATCGCTTTCAGGATCAGCTTCAGGCCCCGCATCGCTTGTTGCTCAACGGTATGTTCGGCAATTCCCAAACGCTCAGCGATTTGACGTTGGGGCACCCCTTGAACTCGACGGAGTTCGAAAATCTCTCTGCACGTCGCGGGGAGATCCTCAATCAGCTTCCTGACGCGCTCAAGCTCTCGCCTGGCTCCGGCCCGTCGTTCCGGTCCCGGATCGTTATCCTCGATCGCCAGCGTCTCCGCCTCCGTCAGACTATCGATTGCGACAATTCGATTTCGGCGTATGCGCTGAAGAACAACCATTCGTGCCGTCGTGAACAGATAAGCTCTTCCATCTCGAATATGTGCAATGCTTTCTAACTGAGCGATCGCGAGGTAGGCGTCCTGGACGATATCGTCGATTTCTTCCGCAGACACCGCCATCCACTGCAATCTCGAGCGAAGTGATCCCTCGTGCGGAATCACGTTGCTCGCCACCCAGGCGATGATATCAGATCGGCTTTGGGCCAACCTTCGTCCTTCCTTCCTCAACAAATCATCGTCATATACAAAGATGCACGGCGCGACGAATTCCGATGCTTTGACCTCAGTAAGTCGAAAAAATATCCATAACACGACCTCGCCCATATTCGGCTCAGCGCTCATTGATGAGGCCAGATTGCGACGGTTGCGGCGATGCTTGGCGGACAGTGCACCGGGTCAAAGCGAGTACGGCCTGTGGTTTGCGAGCCGCACGTCGCGCGAAGCTCAATTTGCATCTGCCAACGTCGAGCAAGCGCCAACAGCTATCGCATCGCTCGATTTGCTCAAAAATAGCTGAGAGATCGCTGTTGCGATGCTTAACAACCGGATCGACACGGCAACTTCGAGGACGCGATCAAAGGGCATGAATAGCAGACACGCTAACGCCCGTTGCTATGAAGTGCGCGACCGTAGTAACTTGGGCCCAGCTTCCGGCGATCACAAACTCACGCTCGGCCCCCAAGGGCACCAAAACGCATAGGGGAACCTTGTATTCATTCCGACAACGCCGCTAACTCGTTGATTTATAACACCGTGAACAAAAGGTGATTTGTCGGAACGCCCATTGAAATCATTGGATTTTCTATGGACTCTTCTCGATTCCCGCCAGCAGATCGGCTGACGCAGCGCCCCGAAATGGAAGAGAATGGGAGACTGGCATGAACTTTGAATGGGCAAAGCAGTGGATCAACTCGTTCGTCGACGTCGATGCCGCAATGGAATATTATGCGGACGACTGCGATTTCAGGGACTTCCCGCTCGAGCACATCTTCCTCAACGACAAGGCAGGACTTGCGCGGGCTTTCATACCCTTTGGAAATTCGGATCCGGAGAATGGCAGGGGCATCCACAGTTTCGAGGTCACCGAATTTCGCGGCGACGAGAAGTCGGCGATAATCTTGTGGCGCTGGACCGCGCGCGAGTGCGACAGCTTTTTCGGTCTTCCAAACCCCGGACGAGCCGAAATCAGCACCGTGGGGATGAGCTATCACGAATATCGCGACGGCAAGATCGTACGGGAATATGTCCATTCCGATCAAATCCACGTCGTTCAGGCACTCGGCTATCCGGTGTCTATTCCGCACTATTGGAATGATCAGGATTTCGCCTGAAATCCGCCAAACGAGTTGGCGCGCTCGCCGCGCCGCTATCTCCCAAGCACTGGCCGGGCACGAGATGCCCGGCCGATTTTTTCGGCAACTGGGCATCTGTACGCTGCGGATGCCGCAACCGGTGCGCCGCGTCGAACTGCAAGCGGCTCGGTCGTGAACTAGGTCGCCCGATCAGTCGGCACCCGAAAGGCCGCCATATTCCTGCTGCATTCCTGCTGCAGCGCTGGCTGCCCTCCCCGCGCGGCGCATCCAGACGCAGCGGGAATTCGTCACGCAGCAGCGTGGCTGTTGAGGTCCGGGGCCATGCCTTCCGGTCCGGATCGGCCTCGGCCGTACTCGCAAGCAGGAAATCGGACAGTTCCTGCTGCGCGCTGCGGAGGTGATTTAAGAGCTTCTTGCGAGTGATGTAGCCGCCGACCAGCGCAGCGGGCATAGGGTCAGGACCCATTAATTGCACGTTCGAGACGTCGAAATGGAGGTCGAGCGGCAAGCGAGCCCCCCGTTTGTAGCGCTGATCTGGATCGGGCCTACTGAAGTCTGCCTTGAAGGTTTGCAAGCCGGCGCTGAATCTTCTGGTCCTGCGATTTTGCGAGCGAGGCCTGGGCAGCGCGCAACGATGCTTCGGCTGCTTTCGTGTCGCCCCCTCCAAGAGCAATTTCACCCATCGCCAGATCGACGATACCTCCGAAATCCGGCTGGCCGGTCAGTTCGGCGACTTTTTTCCTGTCCAGCCCGGCCAGCAATTCGCCGGCCTGTGCGTAATCGCGATTGGCCAACAGGCATTCGGCCGCGTAGTAGCGGATTGCGTGAGTGAGGGGATAATCCGCGCCAAACGTCTTACGGACGCTGCGCAAGGCCTGGGATGCGAGCTCCGCACCTTTGCGGCGCTGCCCTGTCTGGCAAAGAGCCGAGGCATAATCGATCTGCCCCACCAGAGCCTGATGCGATTCCGGTCCGGCCTGCGCCGACGCCCCTTGCCACACGTAGCGGGCCTCGTTCGCCGCGTCTTCGTAACGCCCCAGGGCGGCAAAGCTTTCAAATCGGGTTGAGCGCAGGGCGAGGGTGAAGCGATGGTTGGCGCCCAAACGCTGCTCCATTGCTGCAAGCAAGGGCTGGCTGTCCCTAATCACGTCATCATGCTTGCCGAGCATCGACAATGCGTTCAGCCGGTGCTGGCGCGTGACGAGGGTGTCGGGATGGTCAATTCCTCGCACGCGTTCGGATTCGGCAATCGCTGCGCGCGCCAGGGGTTCGGCAGCCTCGGGCCGACCAAGGCGCATCAGCACGAGCACGAGCGATGATTTGGCTTTCAGAAGCTGGGTTGGCGATGCGGCCTGTCGATCGCCGGTGCCGATGGCAACAGCCCGCCGAAATGCGCGCTCGGCCAGCGCCAGGTCGGCCATATAGCCATAGGCACCTTCTGCCTGCGCGAACGCGAAGCCGACCTTGCCTCGCTCGGCGCGCGGTCCAAGGCGCTGGCGTTCCGCAGCCAGCGCGCGGCCGGCTTCCTCGAGGCGTTCGGCTTGGCCCGAAACGCTGTTCATATGGGCCAGCGCCAGGCGGCCAAGCACGGCATCGTCGCTGTCTGCTTCGCCTGCCTGACGGAACAGATCTGCGCTTCGCGCGAACTCGGATCGGGCGGTGTCGAACTCTGCGCGGCCGTAAAAGGCCCGGGCCAGCGCTCCGTGAAGCCGCGCAGCAATGCCGGGTTGACCCTGATAGCGCCGTGCGATGTTCGCGCTCGCGCGTTTCATCGCTTCCGCCACGGTTTCGTCCGCCGCATTGGCGCGGGCGGGATCGACGCTGCCCAAGACATCTTCGGCGATGAAGCTGTAGCTGGTGTCGGCCAGCCTTTGCGCGGCAATGGCCTGATTGCGCTGTGTCCAGGCATAGGCCCCGAAGCCACCGCTCGCGACCAGCCCGACGACGAGACTGCCGACGGCCGCCCGGATCCACGGCCGACGTTGCGCACGCCGAGCCTCCGTTTCTTCCCGCGCGGCCAGTTCGGCCGCTTGCCGCGCCGCCGCTGCCAGATTGTCGCGCCGCCTTTCCAGCTGTTCGATCCTGTCGGCGAGCTGGTCTGCGCTGGCAATACGCTTTGCCGGATCGCCATCGGCGGCCTGCCGGATATCCTCGCGCAGCAAGGGATCGGCCACGTCATCTTCCCAACCCGGCGCCAGAGCCCTGGCAAAGTCGCCGACAATGAGCTGATACAGGATCAATCCCAGCGCATAGATGTCGCTCTTCGCCGTCGGCGCGGCGTCGGCGGCCAGCTCGGGCGCGCGATAGGCCAGCGTACCCGAACGGGGTTCGTCCTTGCCGTCACCGGTGTCGAGCGAACCGGGGTTGGTGATGTTGAAATCATCGAGCACGGCATCGTCGATCAGGCGCCCGCTCCCGAAGTCGGCGAGCCGGATGACAACGTCTTGCCCGCTATACGCGATCAAGATGTTGGCGGGCTTCAGATCCTTATGCAGCACACCGAGTTGGTGAATGCTTGCAACCGCGCGTGCGATGCGAGCAGCAACATCCAGGCGTTGGTCGAGGGGGATGGTCTTGAGATCACCGGCTGCATCGGCCCAGGCGATCAGGTCATCGCCGCCATAGGCATATTCCAGAAAATAGGGCGAAGCCTCGAAATTCCATTCGAGCAACGCAGGAAGCGGGGCCTCGCTGCCCATCCCGGCAAAGACGACGCGCGACAATGCGGCTTCGCGTTTGAGCGCCCGCAGCCGATCGGGAGCGTCGGCAAATTTGAAGACGCGATGCTCGTTCGTCTTGTCGTGATGCCCAAGCCAGACATCGTTCGCGCCGGTTTCGCCGAGCGCGCGCGTGAGCTTCCATTGCTTGCGCCCGGGAACGCCATCGCCCGCCTTGAAGACAAAGCGCGGCGCGAGGGGCGATTCGACGCTTTCGACCTTGACCGTGCAGGTGAGACGGTAGCCGACGCGCGGTACGGTTTCGACGATATTGTCCTGCCGCGTGCCGAGCGCCTTGCGCAGTTTGGATATCGCGGTGGGCAGCGAACCCTCGACCACGGTGATCCCTGGCCAGACCGCATCGAGTATCTCGTCCTTGGTGACGACCTCACCCGCGCGCAGCAACAGTTCATGGAGCACCTCGAGCGGCTTGCCTTCCAGCGCGACCGCCGCTCCGTTGACCCGCAACGTCCAGCTTGCCTCGTCGAACTCTGCCCCGGCGAAAAACCAGCGGCGGCGACGACGACGAGAACCACTGTCAGACGGCATAAGCTTTCCCCCTGCTATGACTTTAGAAATTCTTGAGAATCCCATCAAGACTTTTGGGTGGCTGCCGACCATTTGTCGGGGGTGGCTTTAATCGAGAGGGGCGATGCGATGGCTAAAGAGGCTCATTTTTCCACGACAGAGACTGAACAGGGTGTGCAGTTCGACGTCGTTCCGGCGTCGATGCCAGCGTCTTTTGGATGCATGATGGCCTTCCTTTACATGATAGCCGGGATTGGCGGGCTGGTCGCGCTGAGCGGACTGGTTGCCGGCGGAGAGGGTGGGGGCGCCTTGGTCGGGGGCCTGTTCGTAGCGGCCGTTCCCGTTGCGGGAATCCTGTGGTTCAAGCGGATGAACGCACGATATGAGCGTGTTCCGGTGCAGATGGTCGTGAACGGCAACGGCATCACGATCGGCGCGCGCTTTTTTCGATCCGAAGACATCCGCGAACTGGTCGTGAAACTGCCTTTCGATCATGGCGGTGCCGAAATGACCCAGTACCACAGCGGCGTAGCCAGCACCGCAGGTGCCGCCACGGGCATGGAAATACGCAATCGGTCCTATGCGCTGATGGCGCGTCTGAAGTCGGGCAGCGCGAACGAGGTTTTGGCCTTCGGCCTTACCTACAACGTCGCCTGCTCCCTCCTGACCGACGTCAACGCAGCGCTGTCCGGAAAATACTGACCCGCTGAAAAGGGAGTGAGCAAATGGAACATCCTGTGAGGAAAGCCAGCGCAGAGCGCATTGTCGCAAGGCTGCTTTTGTCTGGAGCCTTGCTGCATCTGACCGCCTGCGGTCAGCCAACAGCTGAAACCCCCGACCAGGCCACCAAAACTGCGGCATCCGACCCGGCGGCAGCAAAACAGACCTCAAGGCCTTTGCCCCGACATATCCTCGCCTGGGCAGCGAATATGCGCCGCGAATGCCTATCGGTTGGCGGGACACCTCAGCTCACCTCGGAGCCAGTCCCCCAACTCGTGGCCGATTTCAACAGTGACAGGAAGGAAGACTTTCTGATCCCTGACGGGTTCATGCAATGCGACGGCGCGCTGACCTATTTCACGTCAGGGCAGGTGCCGAACTACACCATCTTCGTGTCCACCGAAAAAGGCCATGACGAAACGGGCATTTCCTCGCTCGATGTCTCTGCGGCAAAGTTCAGCGGTCGCGACGTTCTGATCCTGTCGACTGGTGGGCCAGGCGCATACGAACGACCTTATGACCGCTATGCCTTCGGATGGGACGGCAAAAAAATGGCGCCATTGGCATTCTACGATGCAAAGGGAGGCCGGGTTAACGAGGATGGTTCGCCATGGCGTAGCGGCGCGGCGATATCCACGGCCTTCCCACCCATCCCCAAAGGCTATTATGCTGCTAACATGAGTTGCGCACGGGCGCACAGCGCCCAGGCGGCAAGCGACGGACCCGCCAGCCTTGTCCAATTCGATGACAGTGCGCTGACATGGTTCGATGGCGGTCCGGAGATCCGAGGTTTTGAATCGCTCGGAAACAATCGTTTCCGCATTCGCGCCCGCTCGTACGGCAATGGCGATGACACCAAAGGGACGAGCGCAGATTTCGTCATTCGGGTCACCGGCGCGTCAACTTTTGTCACCGAACCTGGATCATTCCTCTTCGACGGACAGGAAAGCTTCATTCACTGCCCTACCAACACCGTGCCGAAGGCCGTGCGGGACTGGTTCGAGGGCTGATGTGGGGCATGGTGGAAAGTACCGCCATTGGGAGCGATATATTCCTTAAAACACGGTGGCAGCCCCGGCAATGCGACCCAACCGAAGGTTGAAGGAGCCTCGACCGGCAACCGTTTGCTGCACCGGAACGCAAATCACTGAACGAGGAGATGCCTGTGAAGCACCCTATTGCACTGACGACGACGATCCTCGCGCTTGCCGTATTCGGTGCCTTGGCGCCGACCGCCTACGCAAAGCCCGCGCCCGCGCCGATTCCGATGACGCCCGGCCTGCCTCTTGCGGAAGGCGCGTGGGTTGACGTCAAAAGCAAATGCAACAGTGCGCAAGAGACCTGGGTCTATAACGGCACGACCTTTGGCAGTGCCAACCTGAACCCCTACGTGGGCAGCGGGTTCGACCCGGTCGACAATCTTGTCCGGATGAAGGACGGGTTTATCCGTATCAACGGCGGTCCGTGGGAGATCAAAGCTCTGCCCGACGGCCGGGCAATCGTCCGGACCTATTCTCTTGCCGAGGGGGAGATAGATCGGAGCATACTGCGCCGATGCGAGCCTGCCACCCTCCCCCCAACCGTGCGGACCAGTGTCGAGCGGGGTCTTGTTCGCACGGCCCGGCACCCGGTCTACGTGCCGGGCCGTGCGAACGGGAACTGGACCATCGCCCTGGACGGAACGACAAAGGCCGCGCAATTTTCGGGCGACGGGTTGATCGAGACATTCGCCCTTTCCTGCAGGGACGGCAAAGACGCCGGCCCCGACAAGGTCCAGCTCAGCCTGCGCCTTACCAAGGCCGCGCCGGTCACCGCTACCAGACTGGCACTTGTCTACCACGACGGGGGAAGCCTCGCGCTATCGACCGCGCTTTATCACCTTGCCGAAGGCGACCGCTGGATTGGTCCGGCCGATGACGGCCTCGCCGATACGCTCGACATATCGAGCCGCATCATCGTCGACATGGGGCCGGCGGGAGCCGAAGAGATACCTCTCACGGGCTCAAGCGCCGCCATTCGTCAGGCACTGGCCTCGTGCTGGCGTTCACGACGTTGAGACAGGGGGAGCAAAAATGAAGCACAACGACCAACTGGCGCGAAAAATGGCACTTGTCCTGACGCCTGCTTTGATCGCGGGCGCATCGCCCGCCCATGCCGCCTGGCAATCCGCCCGCACCGACGGCGGCATGGCGGCCTTCAACAATGACGGCAAGCCCGCGGTTCCCGCGCTGATCGCCACCTGCCAGAAAGGAACGGTGTTTCTATATGTGAACCTAGCCATGGACCCGGAACAGGAAAGCCGGACGATTGGTTTCAAAGGGCAGTCGAGCGCCCGCACGAGCGACGAAAGCTTCGTTCGCGATGCAACCACCGGAAGCTGGGTTACAAGGCCCAGTGCCGCGACGCTCGCATTGTTCAACGATGACGAGTTCACGCTATCCGTGATGCTGAACGGCCTCAGCATCGCGGGGGTCACAACCCAGGGATATAATGACCAAGGACCCGACCCCCAGAAAGGGGTCAATGCAGCCCTGCGTCCCGTGTTTGCGGCTTGCCCCGGCTGGCGCCAGCAGAGCTCTGCGGCGCTTGCTCCGGCATCGGTGGAGCAGCCAAGCGACGGCAAGAAATCCAAGCGGAAGAAAGCCGTCAAGCCGATGCCGCCCAAGCCATTGCCGCCGACACCGATATCCGGACCTCGAGCACAGGCTGCCAGCCCACCCTCGCGCATTCCCCTCGCGATCGGCTACTACGCTTATGTCGAGGGCACATTTTCAACTTGCGCTAAACCGGTGATCACGCCGCGGTACTTCGACGGGACGCGCTTTTGGGAAGAGTCGGACCTGACCGATCCGGATCATAGATATTCATCGCAGTCCGTAAAATGGGAAATGGTCGCCCCGAACCGCTTTCGCATTACGTTGCGCGATCGTGACGAGAACGGCCAGTGGGGTCGGCACCTTTCGTTCAGTGAATATGTTATTACCGGTCCGCAGTCCTTCACGTTCATTGGCACGATCGGCGCGCCGTTGACCTTCAACGAGAGGCACCAGCTTTGTACGCCGTCCCAACTTCCGGCCAAGGCGCGATGGTACAAAGAACGGCCGTAAAGACGTGCATCTGTCGGACACGGTCGGCGCTCTGGGTGCGCTCGCTCTTGCCATGAGAATGTCATGCGAACCAGTAGCCGCATCGAGGGCGGCGGATCGGCCGCTTGCTGTTGGCCAAGAAAAAGCCGGCGTCCCAGCGCACCAAAGTCGCATTCGTCCGCAGTGACCTGACGAACCGCGTCGCGTCATCGACGGCCAAGCCGGGTCGTTCGGTCCGTTCGCGCAGCGCGTCGACGGTGACGGTGACGGTCTTTAGACCCGCTTCTGACAGTCCCTCCGCGATCGGCACGCCTGACACACGCCTGCCCCGACAACGTCGCACGCCATGTCGCGTATCAACGGCTGCACGGCGATCGCAGAACGACGCCGTGCCGACCAGATCGACTGGCCGGTTCGGAGATCGCGATGATGCGTCGCCGACGCGCGGCTCACTCAGGCAAGGTCGCGAACTTTGGGTTCGCGTGCCCAGTGGCGCCTCGTTCCGACATCGGCAAATTTGTCGATCGCAATGACGCCGCCGTCCTTTTCGACCCCGGCCTTGTCGAGCAGCTGCTGCGTTGCGTCGTCATGTGCGATCGTCTTGCAATGGCCAAAGGCATCCATGAACCACTGAACCGCCGCGCCCTGCTCCGACAGCGCCTTGGCCTGTTCGTCGGTGAGGATCGACGCGACCGCGTCGAACAATACCGACGGCGAGCCCGCGAGCTGGCCGTCGGCCTTGAGCGTGCCGCCCTTCACCTTGATCCCGCCAACCTTGGGCGCAACGAGAAAGGCGGTACCACCGGCACCTTCGATAACGGCTTTCAACTTGTCGATCGCCGCCTTATCCGACCCCTCGGCGAACAGGATCGCGACCTTGCGGCCCTCCATCGTGTCGTCGGCATTTTTCTGGATCGAAAGCGCATCGGAGGGTTTGAGATCGACTGGCGCGCGCGCGGCCTTTTCCTTTGCCGGCAGGTCGATCGCGAGGCCCGCCGCGACACGCTTGGCTAGATCCTCGTCGATGTTGCGTACCTGCCCGACGACGCGCGCCCGGACATGATCGAGCGTCACCTTCGACAGCTCGAACACCAGCGCGGAGGCGATATGCGCCTGCTCATTCTCGGTCTGCGACAGATAGAAAAGCCGCGCCTGACTGAAATGATCGGCGAACAGCTCGGCGCGGATGCGCAGTTTCTGTGTTGGATCGTTGCGCTCGTCGTTCGTCGCGAACGTCGTGAAGCCGGCCTCGGCGCTCGCGCGCGGTCCGCCATTCTCGCCCGCCTCGGCGAGGCTGTTGGGTTCATAATTGGCGCGCCCGGTCGGGACGAGCGTCTGCATCATCCCGTCGCGCTGGAAATTGTGAAACGGGCATTTGGGAGCGTTGATCGGAATCTGATGGAAATTGGTCGTCCCCAGCCGCGACTTCTGCGTATCGAGGTAGGAGAAGAGCCTGCCCTGGAGCAGCGGATCGTTGCTGAAATCAATACCGGGGATGATATTTGTCGGCAAGAAGGCAACCTGCTCAGTCTCGGCGAAGAAATTGTCGACGTTGCGGTTGAGCGTCATCCGACCGACGATCTCGACAGGTATATCCTCCTCGGGGATCAGTTTAGTCGCATCGAGCACATCATAGGGCTGCTTCTCCGCAAACGCCTCGTCGAAGACCTGCACACCGAGATCCCACGCCGGGAAATCGCCCGCGTCAATTGCTTCGAACAGGTCGCGGCGGTGGAAATCGGGATCGGCACCGGCGATCTTGACCGCCTCGTCCCACGTCGTCGACTGGATGCCGAGGACCGGCTTCCAGTGGAATTTGACGAATTTCCCCTCGCCCTTTTCATTGACGAAACGGAAGGTGTGGACGCCGAACCCCTCGATCATGCGGAAGCTGCGGGGGATCGCACGGTCGGACATCGCCCACATGATCATATGCATCGCCTCTGGCATCAGGCCGATGAAATCCCAGAAGGTGTCGTGCGCACTCGCCGCCTGCGGATAGCCGCGGTCGGCTTCCATCTTAACGCTGTGGACGAGGTCGGGGAATTTCATCGCGTCCTGGATGAAGAAGACCGGGATGTTGTTGCCGACGAGGTCCCAGTTGCCGCTGTCGGTATAGAGCTTGACCGCAAAGCCGCGCACATCGCGTGGGGTGTCGACCGAACCCGCGCCGCCCGCGACGGTCGAGAAGCGGACGAAGACGGGACAGGTCACGCCCTCCTTTTGCAGGATCGATGCCTTGGTAAGACCGGGGATCGCCTTGGTGCATTCGAACACACCGTGCGCGCCAGAACCACGCGCGTGGACGATCCGTTCGGGAATGCGCTCATGATCGAAGTGAAAGATTTTCTCGCGAAGGACAAAATCCTCGAGCAGCGTCGGCCCGCGCTCCCCGGCGCGCAACGAATTCTGGTTGTCCGATATACGATGCCCGAAATTGTCGGTAAGATAGGCGGCCGGATCGGCGACCCCATCTCCGACGTCCTGATGCAACTCATCGCCATTGCCCCGGCTGTCGGTCGGCGTAATCTGACGCTCTCCCGGCTGATGGTCGCGAAGGGTGTGGTCGGTCGCAGGGGACGGCGTAGGCTTCTTGGCCATGATCGGTTCCTTGGGTCTGAGGAGATTGAGTCTTCAACCCCCCGCTCGCCGCTAAGTTTCGCCGAGCTCTGCATTCCGTCCTAATTCTGGTCGGCCATCACATGCCCGTCCTGTTCGCGGAGCCAGTTGTGGAGACGCGTCGCCGCCATCGCGCCCTGCCCCGTGGCGACGCTGATCTGGTCCAGGCCTTCCACGACGTCGCCCGCCGCATAAACGCCGGGAAGCAGTCCGTCCGAAAAGGCGCTGAACGGAATACAGCCGTTAGGATCGGTCAGCGGCCCCAGCATGGCGGCAAGTTCACTGCGCGGCGTCGACCCTAACGCGGGATAGACCGTGTCGAACCGGCGCGGCGCGGCTTCCCCCTCGATGGCCACAAGCATCGCGTCCTCAGTAGCTTCAAGTCGCAGCACCCGGCCTTCGAGAACATCGACACCGCTCGCCGCGAGTTCGCGCCGCTGCGCTTCGGTGAGCGCAACCTGCCATTTCGGGATCAGCGTGACGTCGCTCGAATATTGCCGCAGGAACATCGCCTCCGCGGCGCCATGCACGTCGGAGCCGAGGACCGCGATCCGCTCGTCGCTATGTTCGAAGCCGTCGCAGATCGGGCAATAACGTAACACGCCGCTTTGAACCGCCGCATTATGATCGCCGCTGTCGAGCTGCGCCAGATTGGTATCGACGCCGGTCGCGAGGATCAGCCCGCGCGCATCGATGGTCGCACCGCTATCGAGCCGCGCACGAAAAAGTGCTCCGTCCTCGTCCCGAGCGATCTCGACGACACAGCCCTCGACTATCTCGGCGCCGTAGCGCACCGCATGCTCGGTCATGCGCATAAGGAGATCGGCCCCGACAATCCCGTCCGGAAATCCGGGGATGTTGCGCGAACGCGGGACCCAAAGGGCGCGCGAACGCCCGTCATGTACGACGCGCACCCGTCTCCGGTAGCGCGCGAGATACATCGCTGCGGTCAATCCGGCAGGCCCCGCGCCGACGATCAATATATCGAGCGCCGCCCCTTCGCCGGCCGAAAGCGAATTCATCCTACGGCCCGTGCCGAATAGTCCATGGCGGCGAGGATTTCCGAAATCGCGACGAACGCAAAGCACACCGAGCTGTCGGCCACACCATAAGGCAGGAAAATATCGTCGCCGACGCGGATCGCTCCGCAGGTATAGACGACATTGGGGACATAGCCCTCGCGATCCTCGTCGGCGGCAGAGAGGATGGGGTTGGCCGTCCGGCCGATGACCTTCGACGGATCGGCCTTGTCGAGCAGCACCGCGCCAATCGCATATTTGCGCATCGCGCCGACGCCATGCGTCAGCACCAGCCAGCCTTCGTCCAATTCGATCGGCGCACCGCAATTGCCAATCTGAATAAGCTCCCATGGGAAGCGCGGCTCGAGCAGCAATTCGCCGCCCTCCCAATGATCGATCGTGTCCGATCGCAGGAGATACAGATTCTTGCCATCCTGCCGACCAATCATGCAGAACTGCCCGTCGATCTTGCGCGGGAACAGCGCCATGCCCTTGTTGCGCCCTGCCCCGCCCTTGATCGGGGTCAGCGTGAAATCCTTGAAGTCACGTGTCCGAAGCAGCTCCGACTGAATGTCGCGGCCGCTATAAGCCGTGTAGGTCCCGACCCACTCGCTCTTGCCGCTGTCGCGCTCGAACTCGAGCAGCCGCAGATCCTCAAGCCCGTTGCGCTGCGCCTCGGTGATCGGGAAAATCACCGTACCCGAGATCGTGCTGTCCTTCTGGCGATAGAGCGATACGACATCACTAGGCTTGTCTTCGCGGTGCGGACCCAGCATCGCTGCGGTGGCAAAGCCCGGTTGCGGCAGCAAGGTCAGTTCGCGGTCGCGAGTGATGATCCCTTCGCGAAAGGCGATCGTCGAAATATGCCCCTCGCCGACCGCGCGCAGCGAAAGCAGGATACGGATGCATCCTTCCTGCAGCCCGCTCTGATCCGGATGACGCACGACGCTGGGGTTCATCAACGCGGCCGCAGCATAGCTATATTCGTGACAGAAATAGGCGCCGATCAGCAGCCGGGTTTCGCGTTTGAGTGCCAAGCCTTCGAGTCCAAGTTTGGGTTCGATCTCGTCGAAACGATCCTCGAACACCTTTTCGATCTGCCAATGGCGATCGGCGAAATCGCGCAGCACGACGCTGAGTTCGGCACGCACCGTTCGCGGATCGAGCGCAACAATCTCACGCGCCAGCCGCTGCACACGCTCGAGATCGGGGCCCGACGCCTGCCAGGCCAGATGGAAGGGCCGCACGACGACGCGCGTCGGATCGGCGTGCAACCGCAATTCATGCTGGACGAGATGCAAGCTAATATCCTTTCAGCCGACCTTACGGACGAAATCCCGAATGGCATAGGTCGCATGCTGATAGGCGAGAACCGACTCCGCGCCCTCATTCAGATTGAGCCCCCGCGGATTTATGCCGTCCTTGCTGGTGCCCGTGAGCGCATCGCCGACGATTGCGCCGCGATCATTGGCCCCGGTAAACCATTCATAGGCCCGTCGCGCGTGCGCCAGCCAGATATCGTCGCCGGTCACGTCATAGGCGGCCGAAGCGGCATCGATCGCCGCCCAGACTTCAAGCGGTTGCTGGTCGAACGGCCGCGGCAGCGCATAGGCATAACCAAAACTGTCTGACCCGACGGGGCGATAATGACCCTGGGGCATAATCTGAACGTCGTTGATCCACCGCAGCGCCTCGACGCCGCACGCCGTGACGTCCGGACGCTCCAGCCGCACACCCGCGCGCAGCATCGCTTCGGCCAGGCGGCAATTGTCATAGGCGAGCACCGCTTCGAACCATCGCCAGCCAGGTCGCGCTGCGGCTCCGTATAGCGCGAGCAGCCGGTCGGCGCCGCTGCGCAGTAACCGGTTCGCCAGATCATGCTCAGGATGCGCCGCGAGCACGAAGTCGGCGCCGAGCATCGCAAAGGCGATCGCACGCGGCGACCCGAAATCCAGCGCGGACGCCGCGGTATGCTCGAACAGCTCAAGCGCCCACTGCCGCAGCCCCGGTTCGCGCGCATCGCGCGCCGTTGCGCCGAGTGCCCAGAGGGTTCGCCCGCAGCTATCCTCGGACCCCACATCCTCGAGCCAGTTGCGTCCGAAGCCCATGAAGTTGCGAAATTCGCCGCGGTCCGGGTTCCAGGCGTGCTGCACAAACGAAGCAAAGACCGAAGTCAGTTGCCCGCACCGGCCGAGCGCATCGTCGTCCAGCCGATGCATCAGCATCAGCGCGCGCGCATTGTCATCGACGCAATAGCCGTGTGCGCGATCGGGGATCATGTGAACGCTGTGCTGCAAGATGCCAGTATCGTCGCAAATGCGCAGGAAGCCGGCGATGCCGATCCGGTCGGGAATGGGCCCAGCTTTCGGCACGACGCGGCTCTCCGCGATCAGCGCGCAGGTGCGCTCCGCGAACACCGGCCAGATCATCTCGCGGCCGCGGTCATAGGCGCGGCGTTGCAGTGTGCGCAGCCGGTCGGCGTCGCCGAGCAGATAGCGGATCTCGTTCGCGATCGCTTCGCTATCGTTGAAGGGTACCAGCACGCCATGATCGTCGGCGAGCAGCTCAACCGCATGGACATAGGGCGTCGAAATCACGGCCTTGCCCAGCGCCATCGCATAGGAGAGCGTGCCCGACGTCGACTGCTGGGCCCCGGTATAAGGCGTCACATAGATGTCGGCGGCTTCGAGAAGATCGAGCAAATCGTCGGTGTCCATGAACGCATTGATCCAGCGGACATGCGCATCGACCCCGAGCGAGACGGCGAGCGCCTGGAGCCGGTCGCGATAGGCCTCGCCTTCATGCGCCAGCAGATTGGGATGCGTGGCACCCGCGATACAATAGAGGAACTCGGGGTGATCTTCGACGATCGCGGGCAATGCCTCGATAACCGCCTCGATCCCCTTGCCCGGAGACAAGAGCCCGAAGGTCAGTGCGACCTGTTTGCCCGCGAAGCCGAACTGCGGCTTGAACTGCGATGCGCGGCCAAATGGGCGGTCGGGAACGCCGTGCGCGACAAGTGCTATTTGATCTTCATCGGCCTGATAGACGCTGCGCAGCAGATCGCGCGAGCGTTCGGACATCACGACGAGCTTGGTCGCGCGCGCTATCAGACGATCCATGACGCGGCGCTGATCGGCGTCAGGCTTGGCGAGCACCGTGTGAAGCGTGACGATCAGCGGCGCGGAGACCCGGTCCACGAGTTCGAGCACCATATCTCCCGCCAGCCCGCCGAAGAGGCCGAACTCGTGCTGCAGCCAGACGATGTCGGCGCAGCTCGCCTCGATCTGTTTCGCCGTGTCGATGAAGCTGTCGACGTCGCCCTCGGTGATCGCGGCACGAACCACCTGGTCGAATATGGTCGGGGTCGCTGCGGGTGCCATCGCATAGACATCGACGGCTATCTCCGGCGCCGCCGCCGCGAGCGATGCATGGATATCGGCGGTGAAGGTCGCGATGCCGCAGCGCCGCGGAAGGAAACCGCCGATCAATGCGAGCCGGATGGTCGGCGCGACTGAGGGACGGAGCGATTGGCAAGCCTCAAGGCCTTCGTCGAACGACGTGCGATCGGGAGCTTCGTACACAGGTTTTACCTTCCAAAATGAAGCGGCAGAAGGCCTCACCCAAACAGATTGATTATGTTGGGACGCGCGGCGATTTAGCTGCGGCGCGTCCGGAAATAGAACAAATCAGCGGGGCTTTGGTTCCGCCGGACACCACTCCGCGCCAAAACCTCGGTCATTTCAGGCAAGTGATGATCGATGCGATAACCGCCAGCGTTTCGAGCGGATCGCGCACACAAATCGTGTCGAGCCCGAGCGTTTTTGCGGGATGACCATTGCCGCCGGGGAAAATTGCGTCGCCGATAAACATCATCGCGTCGAGCGGGATGCCGCTCTCATCGCGGAGTCTGATCAGCCCATAGGCCTTGTCGACCCCTTCGCCGGTGATGTCGATCGACATCGCGCCGCCCCTGTTGATCGATAGGCCGGGAAGACGCTGGCGAAGGTCATGCTGGATGATATTGCGCTTCGCAAAATCCGGATCCCATTTCTCTCCTTCGCGTCGATTGGCGCTTGATGGCCGGCGCCAAGAAGGTGATCTGGCTGCGCTTCGCGGTTCTCCGGCCGACGTGAATCGTCCGATCAGGATATGTCACAAAACGAAGCAAGTCCCGCAATCTATTGAGAAATACGCCACGGTCCATCGCGATAACCTCACCGATGACGAGGAATATGCTGGCTTAATCACGCCGCGGAGTCAGCATGGCGAGTAGGTCGAGGTTAACCTCGCCGCAACAGCAAGGGGTCGCTCGCCATGTCAAGTCTGTACATTTCGCCCGCCGGATCCGGAGACAAAAGCGGTCGCGACGTCAACAATGCGGCCTCAATCGGTTCGCTCAACACGCTGATCGGCAAAGCGGGTCCGGGGGGGGAGGTTTTGCTGCTGGCCGACCAGGGCGACTATAATGTCAACGGCATCCTCGGCATCACGCGCGGCGGTGCGGACGGCCAGCCGGTGGTTGTGCGGGGCATCGATTCGGACGGCAACGCCATGGCCGCGCATTTCACTGGTTCGCGCCCCGCCGACTGGCAGGCGGGCGATGCCTCCGGAAACGAGCTGTTCAAGCTCGGTACGGGGGCGGACAATCTCGAATTTCGCGATCTGCGGATCGATAATGTCGGCACGGCCTTTCGCGTCACCGCCGATATCGCCAATCTCCATATCGAGGATGTTGACGCGAACAATGTCCGCCGCTTCTTCGAAGATTATGCCAGCGCGCCGTCGGGCACTGCGACGATCACCGGGCTGACGATCCGTGACGTCGACGTGCAGGGGTTCTCCCGAACGGCGATCCGCCTCCAGTACGATACCAATAATGTGGTGATCGACAATGTGACCGCGGACATGGCCGGACAAACGGGCGACGACCTGCCCGCGGGCGTCCATCTCGACGGCACCGTCCACGATGTCACGCTCAATCGGGTGGTCATGGAGAATATCCAGAGCACCGCCGGCGCCTATTATAACGGCGACGGCTTCGCGACCGAGCGCGGCGTCTATGACATACGCTTCATCGACACGGTCGCGCGCGGCAATAGCGACGGGGGCTACGACCTTAAGTCGAGCGACACATTGATCGTCCGCGGGCTCAGCGAGGAGAATGGTCGCAACTACCGATTCTGGGGCGAGGCGACGATGATAGATTCGGTGGGCCTGAACCCGGTGCTGCGCGGCGGCATCTCCGAACAGAATCAGCTCTGGCTCGACGACGACGCCAACGTTACCGTTATCGGCGGGCGCTTCGACGATGCCGGATCGCGCACCAAGGTGATTTCCTCGCATGGGCGGCTCACCCTGCAAGGCGTCGAGATCACCCGTTCCGAACTCTCGACGCTTGCTACCCGCGATTCACTCCCCGGCCTCGACGGCATCGAGACAATCCGCGAAACGCTCACCGTCGATCGGGGCGCCGCCTCGCCCGGCGCGACCGGATATATCGCGTTGATTCCCCTGCCCGTGGTTCCGGCGGCGGATGCGCTGTTTGGCACCGCGCGCGATGACATCTTCCTTGTCGACGACAGCGGCGACCGGATCACCGAGGGCGCCAAGGCGGGGTTCGACCGGGTCGAGACGACGCTGGGCAGTTACACGCTCGGGGACAATGTCGAGGCGTTGATCCGCCGCGGCGCTGCCGATTTTGTCGGCAATGGCAACGCACTGGCCAATGTGATGATCGGCGGGGCGGGCAGCGACGCATTGAACGGGCTCGGCGGCAACGACGAGATCGCCGGCAATTCGGGCGATGATATACTCGCGGGGGGCAATGGCGAGGATCTGCTCTGGGGCGAGGCGGGTGCCGACATGCTGATCGGCGGTTGGCAGTCGGACACGCTCTCCGGCGGCACCGGCGCGGACCGGCTGGTCGGCGACCAGGAATGGCTGAACAGCCTGGGCGCCAATGACCGGCTCGACGGCGGCGACGATGCCGACCTGCTGATCGGCGATGCCACCAATATCTATGGCAGCGGCAAGGGCGGCAGCGACCGGCTGACTGGCGGCGCGGGGAACGACATATTGATCGGCGACGGCGACGTGATGAGGGATAGCGCCAAGGGCGGCGCGGACACGCTGGAGGGCGGCGACGGCAATGACTGGCTCTATGGCGACGGCCGCGAGTCTACCGCAACGGTCGCGGGTGGCGCGGACAAGCTCTACGGCGGCAGCGGCACCGACCATCTGATCGGCGGTGGCGGCAACGACCTGCTTGCGGGCGGTGCAGGCGCCGACTGGTTCGTCTTCGCGCCTGGCTCGGGTGCCGACGAAATCAGCGACTTTACCTCAGGCGCGGACCATATCGATCTCAGCGCCTTCGACATCGCCTATGAGCAACTCGCATTCATGTCGAGCGCCGACGGAACCCGCATCACCATGGGGACGGACAGCATCTTCGTCCGCGGCGCGCAGAGCTTTTCGCCCAATGATTTCGTCTTTGGCTGAGGCTCAGCCGAACACGAAGTCCGCCTGATCCAGCGCGGTGACGCCGCGCACGAAGATCGTATCGGTGCCGCCCAGCTGGATCGTCACCCCCGCGCTGCTCGTGGTGAAGCGCAGCGCTTCATAAGCGATATCGAAGGCGCTGAGGTCGATCCGGTCGGACTCGCCGCCGCCGCGGGTGAAGTCGGTGATCTCGTCGGCGCCCGATCCGGGCGCGAAGACGAAGCGGTCGCTCCCGCCGCCGCCGGTCAGCCTGTCAGCGCCGCCGCGCGCGCCAGCCGCCATAGTCATCGCGTCGCCGACCAGCACGTCGTTGCCGAGCCCGCCGATCAGCGTGTCGGCGCCGCCAATCCCGCTTGCGGTCATGCTCATCCCGTCGCCGACCAATATGTCGTCGCCGTCGCCGCCATCCAGCGTATCCCGCGCGGCAAGCGACGAGACCCATTCGGTATCACCAACCAGAAGATCGTTGCCCGCGCCGCCATAGAGCCGGTCGGTCTGCTGGCCGCCGTACAGCGTGTCGTCACCATCCTCGCCGGCGAGCATATCCTCGTTCTTCCCGCCATCGAGCCGGTCCGCGCCAGCGCCTCCGCGCAGCGTGTCGTTGCCGTCGTCGCCGGAGAGCGCATCGCCGCCTTCGCCGCCGGTCAGTATATTGGCCCCCGCGCTGCCGAGCAGCACGTCGGCGAAGGCCGAACCCTGCGCATTCTCGATACTGACCAGCCGGTCGCCCATCGCATCACCGCCAGTCGCGGTCTGGGCGCGCAGGTTGACCAGCACGCCGCCCAGCGAGCCCGCATATTCCACCGTGTCCGACCCCGCGCCGCCGTCGAGTATATCGCCGCCCGCCCCGCCGCGCAGCACGTCGCCGCCGTCTCCGCCGTTCAACCGATCCTCGCCGCCGCTACCAACAAGGAAATTGTCGAGCGTATTGCCCGTCATCGTCGCGCCGATCGTCCCGGTATAGACCAGTTCCTCGATATTGGCGCCGAGCGTGTAGCTGGTCGCGGCGGTGCGGATCCGGTCGCGTCCCTCCCCCGCCGCTTCGATCACCTGGTCGCCGGCCTCGTACACAACATAGAGGTCGTTGCCGGTGCCGCCGCGCAGCAGGTCGTTGCCGCCACCGCCGTCAAGCTGGTCGTCGCCGGCGCCGCCGAACAACAGATCGTCGCCGCCCCGCCCATAGAGGATGTCGCCGACCAGCACATCGTCGCCGCCGGTGATGCTGTCGGCATAGTTGGAGCCGATCACGGTCTCGATGTCGACCAGCCGGTCGCCCTCGGCCTCGCCGCCGCGATTGACGTTGGTGACGAGGTTCACGGTGATCGCGGCGGATTTGGTGTAATCGACCTGGTCGCGTCCCGCCCCGCCGTCGAGCAGGTCCGCGCCCGCGCCGCCAACCAGCTTGTCGTCGCCGTCGAGCCCGTAGAGTGCGTCATCCCCTGCCTTGCCGTAGAAGCCGTTGTCGAGCGCATTGCCGGTTCCGGTAAAGCCGCCGCTGCCGGTATAGCTCAAATCTTCGACGCCATCGGCGAGCGTCAGCGACGACAGGCTGGTGCGCACGATATCGACCCCGCCGCCGATCGTCTCGGTCACCTGGTCACCGGCATTGTCGACGACATAGGAGTCGTCGCCGGTGCCACCGATCATCGCATCGGCGCCGGCGCCGCCATCGAGCATATCGTTGCCCGCACCGCCCTCCAGCCGATTGGCGTTCGCGTCGCCCGTCAGCGTGTCGGCAAAGGCGCTGCCCACGACGGCCTCAATCCCGGCGATACTGTCGCCCTGCGCATCGCCGCCCGACACCGCGCCGGTAGCGAGGTTGATCTTCACGCCGATAGCGCTGTTCGAATAAACCACCGTATCGAAGCCGCCCGCGCCGTCGATCCGGTCGCCGCCCGCACCGCCGACGAGGATCTGATCGCCGCCATCGCCGATCAGCGTATCGGCAAAGCCGGTGCCGATGAAACGCTCGATCCCGTCGAAGCGGTCGCCCTCGGCATCGCCGCCGCTGCTCGCGCCGGTCTGGAGGTCGATCGAGACGGCACCTGTATTGGCGCTGTAGTCGACCGTATCGATGCCGTCTCCGCCGATCAGCATATCGGCGCCCGCGCCGCCCTGAAGCAGATCGTCGCCGCCGCGCCCTTCGAGCCGATCCGCGCCCGCGCCGCCATATAATGTCTCGTCGGCGCCCACCCCAGCCAGCACATCGTCGAAGACCGAGCCAACCAGCGCCTCGATGCTCAACAGCCGGTCGCCTGCCGCATCGCCGGTTCCACCCTGCACCGACAGGGCAAGGTCGACCTGCACCGCCACCGCCGAGCCCGAATAATCTGCCGTATCGAGGCCGTCGTGCCCATCAAGCAGGTCCGCGCCCTTGCCGCCGACCAGCAGATTGCCGCCAACGTCGCCGTTCAGCACATCGTCGAACGCCGAGCCGATCAGCCCCTCGATCGCGACGAGCGCCACCCCGGCCGAAGCCGCGCCCGCCGCAAGGTCCGCCGTCACTGCAGACCTAGAGGTCGAAAAGTCTGCCATATCGAAGCCCGCGCCGCCGTCGAGCCGGTCCGCTCCGCCGTTGCCGACCAGCCGGTCGTCGCCTGCGCCACCCGACAGCAGATTGACCGCGCCATCGCCGACCAGCACGTCGCCAAAGCCGCTACCGACCAGATTCTCGATGTCCGCCAGCACATCGCCTGCGGCATCGCCGCCGCTGCCGGTGCCGCCCAGCACCGCGTTAACCGCTGCGCCGCTCGCCGAATAATCGGCGGTGTCGATCCCCGCGCCGCCGGTCAGCCGGTCCGCGCCCGCGCCGCCGGCCAGCACATTGTCGAAGGCATCGCCGGTCAGCACATCGCCGAAGGCCGAACCAACCAGCCGCTCGATTGCCTCGAGCCGGTCGCCTTGGGCATCGCCTCCAGTGCCGGTGCCGGTAGCGAGATCGACCGTGACCGCCGCACCACTCTCCGAATAGTCCGCGCTGTCGAACCCCGCACCCCCGATCAGCGTGTCGGCACCCATGCCGCCAACCAGCAAATCTTCGCCGCCGCGTCCCTCGATCCGGTCGTCTCCCGCGCCGCCGCCGAACCAGTCCGCGCCTTCGGTGCCCGAGAGCGTGTCGGCAAAGCTCGAGCCGTCCACGGCCTCGATACCGACCAGACGATCGCCCGCAGCCTCGCCGCCGCTCGCCGCGCCGTCGGCCAGATCGACGACGACGCCCGCGCCGCTGCTGCCATAATCCACACGGTCGAACCCGCCACCGCCGTTGAGCAAATCCGCACCCGCGCCGCCGTCGAGCATATCGTCGCCGGCACCGCCCGAAAGCGCGTCGTCCCCCGCACCGCCAAACAGCCGGTTCGCGCCCGCGTCGCCCGATAGCGTGTCGGCAAAAGCCGAACCCTCGACATCCTCGAACCCGTCGAACAGGTCGCCCGCAGCATCGCCGCCGCTGGCGGTAAGCCGCATCAGATCGACCCGCACCGCAGCATCGCTGCCCGCGTAACTCAGCAGATCGCGCCCGGCGCCGCCGACCAATATGTCGGCGCCCGCCCCGCCGGTCAGCACATCGTCGCCGGCATTGCCGACCAGCATGTCTTTGCCTGCACCGCCGATCAGCAAATCGACACCCGCGGTACCGCCGATCAGGTCGTCGCCCGCGGTCCCCGCCGCAACCACCACGCGCTGCCCGTCCAGCGTCAGCATCGACCCCGTACCCTTCTTCCAGGTCAGCGTGCCCCCGCCAGTGGCAAGGCCATAGTCACGCACGGTTAGCGCCCCATTCCTCTCGGCGAGGTTGAACAAAGTCGGCGAGCCGGCATCGGAGAAGAGCGCCCCGTCGATCGTCGCATTGGCGCCCTCGGCCAGCCAGATATGCTCGCGATTGCCGCCAGCCAGCGGCGCGCCGGCATCGAGGCTGACGGTGTTGCTGAGCTGCCCGCCCGTGCCCCACAGCCGGATGTTGCGGCCGTTGCCCGAAACGATCGCGCCGTCCACCACGATATTGTCGCTTTTCAGGTCGAGCCCGCCATCGCTGTTGCCGGTGGCGATCACGTCGCGCAGCGTGATGTCATAGGTGCCGCGTTCGGTCGCAAAGCCGTCGCCGTTGCGATAATCATTCACCGTGTCGAGCGCGTTGCGCATGGCGACGCGATCGATCGTCACATCGTGCGCGGTGCCGGTGATGTGGACGCCGATCGCGAAATTGTCGCCGTCCTGGAACAGGCTGTCGCCGCGCACATCCTCGATCAGCACATTATTGCTGTTATACTGGACCCGGATCGCGCCCTTCGAATAGCCATCCACGGCGACATCGCGGATCGTGAGCCCGGAGATCGTCGCGCTGGCATTGGCGCCGGAGACCATATTGTCGAAGAAGCGCGAGACGTTGGCGGCATCGACATGCTCGATCGTGAGGTTGCGCACATCGGCGCCAACGCGAAAGGCCGTGCCGACATTCTCGAAGGCCAGATCGCTGAAACGCAGATTGTCCGCGCCGCCGAGCAGCCGGAAGACTTCCTCGCCCGAGGGATTGGCCGGGTCGAAGGGCTCGGGCCGCGTGCCGGCGATCGTCGCCGCCATCGCATTGCCCGCGCTGTCTACCCCGCGGATCGTCACCGGCGCGCTCGCCGTTCCGCCGCCGACGATCGCCAGCGGCCCAGTCGGCGCGGCATAGTCGCCCTGATCGGCGAGCAGCAGCACCTGCCCGCCCGGCCCCGCCGCTGCGATGAGCTGCGGCAGGTCGTTCAGCGTCGCAGCGTTCGCCGCGCTCGAGCCGTCGCCCGAACCGCTGCCGGTCGGCGAGATGTAAAGGGTGGGCATGGCAGGGCTCCCGTCATAAGCCTGAAAACATACCCCCCACTTGATCGCGACCAGACAGCCCGCGACGGCAGCCGGGTCAACCATATGCTGCACCTGCGAACGCCGAATTGCCCCTTTGCTCCGACGACCGGAGCGGCGGCGCCTTCGCTCGCCAGATTTTGGCCGCTACCAAGGTTCGTGCCGGACGATCCCCATTGCCGCACCCCGCAGATTTCAACACCTCGAGAATCCGATCGGAGACCCACCGTGCAGCAGGACCTGTCCCTCGGGACGTCGGAGCCGCCTGTGGACAGCGGGCTCGCCGCCTTCGCCCAAATCCTTGCGATGCACCGTATTGTCGCCGACCCGGCGGAGCTGCGCCACAGCCTGGGCCATGCCGATCCCGTCGCCGCATCCGACCTGCTGCGCCTCGCAAAGCGCATCGATGGCGTCCGCGCCCGCGCCACGACCGCCAATTTCGAACGGTTGCGGCGCCTTCCCATGCCGGTGATGGCCAGCGGCGCGGAGGGCTGGTTCGTCATCGGCCGCGTCGGCGAAGACGCCGTCGCGGTCCAGCGTCCCGGCGACGCGATCGAGCGCTGGGACCGCGCCGCGCTGGAAGCCCGCTGGTCGGGCGCGCTGCTCCTCGTCGCCACGCGCGATTCCGCGCAGGTTGCCGCGCCCGCCTTCGACATGACCTGGTTCATTCCCCAGATCGTCAAATACCGGAAGCTGATCGGCGAGGTGCTGTTGATCACGCTCGCGCTCAACCTGCTCGGCCTCGCCGCGCCGCTCTTTTTCCAGAATGTCGTCGACAAGGTGCTGGCACACAACAGCTTGGCAACGCTGCAGGTGCTCGCCATCGGGCTGGTGATCGTTTCGCTGTGGGAAGTCGCGTTCGGCTGGCTGCGGACCCGCCTCTATTCGGAAACGAGCCAGAAATTGGACGTCGAGCTGGGCAGCCGCCTCTTTCGCCACCTGCTCCGCCTGCCGCTCGCCTATTTCGAAAATCGGCGCGTCGGCGACACCGTTACCCGTGTCCGCGAGCTGGAGACGGTGCGCGAGTTCATGACGAATGCCTCGCTCACCGTCCTGATCGATCCGCTGTTCACGATCGTCTTCATGGTCGCGATGTGGCTCTATTCGCCCCTGCTCTTCGTCATCGTCGCGCTCACCCTCCCCGCCTATGTGATCGTCTCGCTCGTCGTGACCGGCCCTTTGCGCCGCCGACTCGACGAGAAGTTCGCGCGCGGCGCCGCGAACAATGCGCTGCTCGTCGAGAGCGTCTCGGGGATGCAGACGCTCAAGGCCGCAGCGGTGGAACCGCAATGGCAGGACCGCTGGGAACGCCAGCTCGCGGCGTACAGCGCCGCCAACCAGCGTGTGATCAACCTCGGCAATTCGGGCAGCCAAGCGGTTCAGCTCATCTCCAAATTGAGCCTTGCCGCGATCCTGTTCTTCGGCGCGCAGCAGGTGATCGCCGGCGCGCTGACGGTCGGCGGGCTGGTCGCGTTCAACATGTTCGCGCAGCGCGTCTCGGGTCCGGTCATCCGCATGGCGCAGCTCTGGCAGGATTTCCAGCAGGTTCGCCTCTCGGTCCAGCGAATGGGCGACATCCTGAACACCGGCACCGAACCCGGCGCCGGATCGCGCACGACTTTGCCCGCGCTGCAGGGCCATATCCGCTTCGAGGGTGTCCGCTTCCGCTATGCCGCCGAAGGCCCGTGGACGCTCGACGACATCGACCTCGATCTGCCCGCCGGCGCCACGCTCGGCATCGCCGGCGCCTCAGGCTCGGGCAAGTCGACGCTCACCAAATTGCTCCAACGCCTCTATCTGCCTGCGAGCGGCCGCGTGCTGATCGACGGCGTCGACATCGCCCAGATCGATCCTTCATGGCTGCGCCGCCAGATCGGTGTGGTGTTGCAGGAGAATATCCTGTTCAACCGCTCGATCCGCGAGAATATCGCGCTCGCCGACCCCGTCACGCCGATCGAGCGCGTGATGACCGCCGCCCGCCTCGCCGGCGCGCATGATTTCATCCTGGAACTGCCGCGGGGTTATGACACGATCGTCGAGGAGCGCGGCGTCAATTTCTCGGGCGGGCAGCGGCAGCGCCTCGCAATCGCGCGCGCGCTGATCACCAACCCGCGCATCCTGATCCTCGACGAGGCGACCTCGGCGCTCGATGCCGAGAGCGAGGAGATCGTCCAGCGGAACCTCAAGGCCATCGCCGCCGGGCGCACCGTGCTGATCATCGCGCATCGCCTTTCCGCGATCCGCCAGTGCGACCGCATCCTGACGCTCGACAAGGGGCGCATCGTCGAGAGCGGCACGCATGACGAATTGATCCGCCTCGGCGGCCGCTATGCCGCGCTCCATTACCGCCAGATCGGTGTTCAGGCGGGAGCCCCGACATGAACGCGATCAAACGTCACTGGACCGCCGTCCGCGACGCGCTCGACAATGAACGGGCGCGATCGCGTGGGGTTTTGCGCACCGAGGAGGCGGATTTCCTTCCCGCCGCGCTCGAAGTGGTCGAGTGCCCCGTTTCGCCGACCGCGCGGGTCACCGCTTGGGCTTTGCTCGGGCTGTTCGCCGCCGCGCTGCTCTGGCTGGTCCTTGGCCGGGTCGACGTCGTCGCGTCGGCGCCGGGCAAGCTGGTCCCCGCCGACGACGTTCAGCTGATCCAGCCCGGCGCGGCGGGGATCGTCCACGCCATATTGGTCCGCGACGGCCAGCGCGTCCGCGCCGGCCAGCCGCTGGTCGAGCTCGATCCCACCGTCTCCGACGCCGATACGGCGCAAGCGAGCAAGGCGCTGGAGACCGCGATGCTCGACGCCGCGCGGCTGCGCGCCATATTGTCCGCGCTCGACGGCCAGGGTCTCAGCTTCACTCCGCCCGCCGGAACCGCGCCAGACGTCGCCGCCACCCAGATCGCGCTCGCGCGCGCCCAGCTCGCCGAGATCCGAGCGGGCAGCCAAACGCGTGCCGCCGACACCGAATCCGCTCGCGCCGCCCGCGCCGAGGCGCAGATCCAGGCAGCCAAGCTGAGCGAAACGCTGCCGCTGCTCGACGAACAGATCGCCGCCAACGAAACGCTGCTCGAAAAAGGCTATGTCTCGAAGCTGCGCGTGATTGAGATGCGCCGCCAGCGCCTCGTCGCCGCGCGCGACCGCGACGCCGCGCTCGCCACCGCGCGCAAGGCGGAAGCGCAAATCGCGGTCGCCGGCGGCAATTCGAGCCAATCGACCGCCGAGGCGCGCGCGCGCGTCCTCGCCGAACTCGCCAAGGCGGAAAGCGACGCGCGGCTGCGCAAGGAGGAGCTAACCAAAGCGACGAAACGCAGCACCCTCCAGCGCCTCGTCAGCCCCGTTGACGGCACGGTCACGCAACTTGCTGTCCACACCGTCGGCGGCGTGGTCGAGGCGGCGAAGCCGATTATGATCATCGTGCCCGTGCGCGGAAAGCTGATCGCCGAAGTGACGATCGCCAACAAGGATGTGGGATTCGTCAGCGTCGGCCAGCCGGTCGCGCTGAAGGTCGAGGCCTTTCCCTTCACGCGCTACGGCGCGGTGCCGGGCAGGCTGGAGCAGATCAGTTCGGATGCCGTTCAGGACGAAAAGCGCGGCCTCATCTACACCGCGCGGGTAACGCTCGATCGCGCGACGATCGTGCGCGACGGTAGGGCGGTCCCCCTAACCCCCGGGATGGCGGTCACCGCCGATATCCGCACCGGCCGCCGTTCGCTTGCTTCCTATCTGCTGAGCCCGATCGACGAGATGCGCGCGACAGCCGCGCGGGAGCGCTGACGCCATCTCCCGCGCGGAATTCGCAAATTGAGAGTGGATCAGGGAAGCGTGCGACGCCCACCCCTGCCAAACACAAAGCCGACCACGACAAGGACAACCGCCACAACAAGCAAAATCTTGGCGAAGTCCGCAGAAAGCCCGGCGATGCCGCCAAAGCCGAGCAGTGCCGCGACCAGCGCAACGACCGCGAAAATGATGGCCCATCTGAACATAATATTCTCCTTAGAGGGCGCATGCCTCATCTCGCTCCCGCGTGTAACCGCAGAAGTGGCGGAGGATCCCGCCGCATCATCCTGTCTGGATAAGCGGTCAACGCCGGTTCGACGCTAAAGTTCCTGCGATGCACAGGCGTCGGGCCAACGCCACGCACGCTATCAATCGAAAACCTCGACCTCGCGGGTCTCGCGGATATCGAGCGATGAGGACCCGGCACGAATCCGGTAGCGGCCTCGCCCATGAGCCTCCATTGATATGGCCGCTCGCCCGTCGTTCCCCCGGCACTCCCCCAGCGCGGCCGAAAGCATAGTGGTTGCCGGGCAATGTCACTTTGCATCGATACCATTTTGACCCTTACGCGTGCACCCGACCCGCAAGGAACGTTCCGGCGCGCGGGGGATTGGTCCTGCATGGACACGCGCTCCGGTCAGATGGCCCCCGTGGCCGGCTCTTCCACCACCCCCTGGACCGATCGGCCCCGGCGCTGGGCGAAGACCGCATGGACGCCCGCGTGGCTCGCAAAGCGTCCAAGGCCGCTACGGATCGCGATACGCACCGTTGCAATCATCCTGCTCACGCTGTTTGCGATCTGGCTGATTCTCTTCATCACCAAGGGTCGGTTCCTGAAAGGCCCTTTCGAACGCTTCGCCACGTCGCAGCTTGAACGGCAGGTCGATATAGGCGGCGATTTCCAGCTCTATTTCGCGCCCTTCAACGTCAAATTCTACGCCGAGGATATCCGCATCGCGAACCCCTCATGGGCGCGCGAAAAGCAGTTTTTCATGGCGAAGACGGTCGACACAAGGGTTGCCACGCTGCCGCTGATCTTTGGCAACCGCATCCTGCGCTTTGCCGATCTCGACGGCGCGCGGGTGGCGCTTGAATGGGACAGCGGCAACAGGCGGAACAGCTGGACTTTCGGCGACCCGAACCGCCCTCCCGAGCCGCTCGAGCTGCCACGGATCCAGCGCGCCGCGATCACGCAGAGCGGCCTCAGCTACCGCGATCCCAAATTGCGGCTGTTCGCCGACATCGATATCGACACCATCCGCGCGTCCGGCACGCGTATCAATGACGATATCCGTTTTTCCGGGCGCGGGACGATGCACACGCAGCCGTTCACCCTGTCCGGCGGCCTCTCCTCGCCGAACGAAACCATCGTGGGCGGCAAGAATGACCTGACGCTTCATGCCGTCGGGCTCGGCAATACGCTCGACGTATCGGGCACGTTGCCCGGTCCGACCGAACTCGAGGGCGCCGATCTCAAATTGCAGTCGCGCGGCGGCAATCTGTCGCGCCTTTTCGACTTCCTCGGCGTCGCGATCCCCGATACCCGCCGCTACCGCGTCACGTCGGCGCTGACCTATGAGGATGAAGTCTGGAAGCTCACGGGTATTAAAGGGATGTTCGGCGACAGCGACCTTGCCGGCTCGCTGGCGGTCAGCCAGCCGAAAGGGCGGGTCTATCTGAAGGCCGATTTGACCACCCGGTCGCTCAACATCATCGATGCGGGACCGTTCGTCGGCTATGATCCGCAGCGGCTCGACAAGATGGGAACCGGCGGCACGGTCGAGACGGTCGGCGGCCGCCCGCGCGTGCTCCCCGACGCCCCGCTGCGCGTCGAGGCGCTCAGGCGGTTCGACGTCGACCTCCGCTACCGGGCCACCAGGGTGCGCGCAAAAAGCTTTCCGATCAGCAATGTCGACCTGACACTCGCACTCAAGAACGGACTAATGGAGCTCAAGCCGTTCAATTTCGTCGTTGCCGGCGGGACGGTCAAAAGCGACGTGGCGATCGACGCACGCCCCGCCATGGTGCGCACCGAATATGATATCCGCCTGTCGCCGACGCGGCTCGACACCTTGCTTGCCGGCTTCGGAGCCGAGCAGTCGGGGACGACGGGCACGGTCAGCGGGCGCATGAAGATGGTGGGCTTCGGCGACAGCGTGCACCAGTCGCTCGCGACGTCGAACGGCCGCATCGCCTTTGTCCTGCCGCAGGGCACATTCTGGACGCGTAATGTCCAGCTCGCCGAACTCGACTTCGGAACGTTCGTACAAAAGATGTTTCAGGACAAGCTCAAGAAACCGGTCGAGATCAACTGCGGGGTGATCGCCTTCACGGTCCGCGGCGGCGTCGCAGCGGCCGACCCAATCCTGATCGACACCAAGAAGAATGTGATGATTGGCCGCGGCGGTTTCTCGTTCCGCAACGAGGCAATCGACCTGGCGGTCCGCGCCGACGGCAAAACCTTCAGCCTCTTTTCGGGCCAGTCGCCGGTCGGCGTCGGCGGCTATTTCGCGGCGCCCAAAATCGATCCGGTGAGCGACGAGCTCGCTGGACGCGCGGGGGCCGCGCTTGGTCTCGGCTTACTCGCCGGCCCCGCGGCGCTGGTCATCCCGTTCGTCGATGCCGGCGATGCCAAGGCGGCGCAATGCGGCCCCATCCTCGCCGGCGCCACCGCGCAGGCGCAACGGACGAGCAAAGGCAAACCGCGCGACGATGTCGGCAAAGGCACGACCGCCAAGTCGGAAGACGGCAAGCAGAGCGGCGACGAAGGGAAAAAACAGCGCAAGAAGTTCCTCGGCATTTTCTAATGCCGGTTCGTCGATATTTTGCGTGTGCAGCACGGCGCGCGGTCGCGGCTTAGGCGTCCCGGGCAAGCGCAAGCGCGCCGAGCGGACCTGCACGCGAACGCAGGCCGGGCGGCTGGAGGAAATTGTCGATATCCTCGGAAACGAGCGCCGTAGCCGCATAGCCCGCGAGACTGTCGATCAACATGCAAATGCATTTGGTTCCGCCGAGCTCGACCCCCGCGAGCACCCTAAAACTGGTCCTTCAGCATCTCGCCGATCGAATTGTTGAAATGGCTCTCCATCGCGGCGCGCGCGCGCGCGGGATCGCGCGCAGCGATGGCCTCGGCAACCTCGCGGTGCAGCGCGAGCGTCTCGTCGCGCTCTTGACTGGTGCTCCGTCCAGCCCAGGCGCGCGGGATCGCCACCGCCATCAGCTCCTCGAACGAGCGGACGATTTGAAGGAATAGCTGATTGCCGCTCGCCTCGGCGATCGTCTGGTGAAAAATCGTGTCGGCGGCGGTCCGCGCCGCTTCGTCATGCTCGACCGACAGGCCATGCGCTGCGGTCAGGATCGCGCGCGCCTGCTCGTCGGTGCGGTTGATCGCGGCGAGTTCGGCGGTGCGCAGTTCGAGCGTGCGGCGCACCTCCCACACGTCGGCGAGCGACACCTGCGCGGTGTTGACCGCATGCCCCATCGACGCCGCCATCACCGATCCATCGATCGCGCCCACGCGCGGCTTGCGCCCATTGCCGACGTCGACCAGGCGAAGCGCCGCGAGCGCGCCGAACGCCTCGCGCATCACCGGGCGGCTAACGCCAAGCCGCGTCGCAAAGCTCCCCTCGCCCGGCAGCGTGTCGCCGACCTTTAGGTCGTTTGTCCGGATGAAGTCGCGCACCGATTCGACCGCGCGGTCGACAAGCGAACCCCGGCCGGACGGATCGAGCATCCCGCTCATGCCGCCACTCCGACCCGCCGCATCGCGGTCGGCGCCATGCCGAAGCGACGCGAAAAGGCGCGCGTGAAGCTGGCGTTGTTGAGATAGCCGCAGCGATAGCCAATGCTCGCCACGGGCAAATCGCTCGCCGCAAGCATCTGTCGCGCCTGACGCAGCCGCCGATCGCTCAGCGCCTCGGCAACGCTGCATTGATAGAGCTCGCGAAACCCGCGCGTTAGCTTGTCGCGATTGATCCCGCAGCTTTTGGCAATGTCGTCGATCGTCAATTTCTCGTGCCAACGGGTGTCGACGATCCGACGCGCCGCCGCGATCCGCGCGATGTCGCTTTCGGTCAGGCTTGGCTGTCCGTCGACAGGGATGAGGGCGCCGGCGCGGAGCGCGGCGAAGAATTGGCAAAGGAGTTCGATGCTGCGCGCGAGGCGCAGCGTGTCCGCCGCCGCCTCGTCGCAATCGGGCGCGACGATCGACTGGCCGAGCGTGCGCAGGTCCGACGGCAGGAACCAGCGCGCGTCGGCGTCGGGCAGGTCGCTGAACAGGCGGCGGCACGCGGCGCGCGATACGGCGAAGACGAGCAAATGCCCTTCACTCTCGAGTTCGCGAAAGGTCAATGTGCGGACGACGGGTTCACCGATGTCGCCGAAGCCAAGCAGCAGCGCATCGGGGGGCAGCAACAGGCGGTCGCATGGACCACGGCCGACAAAGGTGGTCATTTCGGGCGACACGATCACCGGATGCTTGGACATATGCTCGGACGGCATGGCATGATTCTCCCTGCCCATCTGCATAAACCTATCTTACAGCTTTCGCAATACCTATCTGATAGGTTCAGGTGCCCGCCGCATCGCGAGCAGGAAGGCGAAGAAAGACAGCCCGCTGACGATGACGCCGACGAGCGCCAGCGCCTCCGCAAGCATCGCCTCGCCGCCCATCAGCGCACTGACGCGCGTCACCACCCACGGTGCGAGACCGAAGCCGATCAGCCCCGCGATCGCGATGAAGGCGCCGATGCAGAGACCGCGCAGTTCGTTAGGTAGCAGCACGGTCAGCGCGACCGAGACGACGAGCCCGGTCACCGCGCCGCACATCGACATCACGCCGAGCGCGACGGCAAGGCCGGTCACGCTGGGCATCAGCGGGAACAGCGCCGCCGGCACCCCGATCCCCGCCGCGATCACCGCACCGAGCAGGATGCCGCCGCGGCGGTGGCTTTTCTGTCCGATATCGGCCGAAATCCCGCCAAGTACCGCGCCCGCGACGCCGGTGCCGAACAAAAGAGCGCCGACCCAGCCGGCGAACTGCTGCGGCTGGAGCCCGAAGTCGCGCGACAGCACGGGCGCGACCCAGACCGTAGCGGCGACGTCGGCCATCACGACCGCGACCTGTCCCGCGAAGAGCGGCCCGAGAAAGCTGCGGCGCGCCCAGAGTTCGGCAGCGACGATGCGGAAAGGCGCATCGGGGCTCGCCTCGACCTCGCGCCGTTCGGGTTCGCGCAGGAATAGCAAGGGCAGCAGACACAGCGCGCTGATCGCGGCGAGCAGCACATGCGCGCCGCGCCACGGCGCAAGATCCGCGAGCCAGCCCGGCGCCGAAAAATCCGCGAGCAGGCCGAACAGCCAGCCGGTGAGCGCAAACCCGAGCGCGACGCCAAGCGCTTTGCCGAGGTTGACGATCAGCATCGCGCGGCCGCGCTGTTCGGGCGCGCAAAAATCGGCGCAGAGCGACAGCGCCGCGGTGAGCGAACCCGTCGAGCCGATGCCGACGAGCATCCGCGCCGCAGTGAGCAGCCCCGCGCTCGGCGCAAAGGCCGTGAGCAACGTACCAAGCGTCCAGAGCACGGCCAACCCGATCGTCAACCGCACCCGGTTGCGGCGATCGACGAGGATTCCGATCGGGATCGAGAAGAGCACCATCGGCACCGCTGCGCCGAGCCCCTGGATCAACGCGAGCGCGTCGTCGCTGAGCGCCAGTTCGGCCTTGGCGCTTTCCTGGATCGTGCCGAAGCTGCCGAGCGCGGTGAAACCCATCGTCGTCACCAGCGCGAGCAGCAGCAACGGGATGAGCGTCGCGGGCGCGGTCAGGCGCGGCGCCGGCGTGGCGAACGGTTCGGCCTGCGTCGCCATCACAGGGTAAAAATCTTACCGGGATTGAATAGATTCTGCGGATCGAGCGCGCGCTTGATCATCCGCATCTGTTCGACCGCATCGCCGAGTTCGGCGACAAGCCACGCCTGTTTGCCGATGCCGATGCCATGTTCGCCCGTGCACGTCCCGTCCATCGCGAGCGCGCGCTCGACGAGCCGCGCGTTGATCGCCTCGACCTCCGCCATTTCGTCGGGCACGTCGGGGTCGATCGAGAAGATCACATGGAAATTGCCGTCGCCGACATGGCCGAGGATCGTCGCGGGGACGCTCGATTTGTCGAGATCGACATGCGTCTCGGCGATGCATTCGGCGAGGCGGCTGATCGGCACGCAGACGTCAGTCGCCCAGCCGATCGCGCCCGCACGCATATTGACCGCGGCGTAATAGGCTTCATGTCTGGCGCGCCACAATTTGGTGCGCTCCTCGGGCAGGTTCGACCAGTTGAAGGCGCTGCCGCCATTGGACTCGGCGAGCGCTTTCACCGTCTCGACCTGCTCGGCGACATTCGCCGGGCTGCCGTGGAATTCGAAGAACAAAGTCGGCGCTTCGGGATAATCGAGCTTCGACCAGCGGTTGACCGCGATCATTTGCTTCGTGTCGAGGATCTCGACGCGCGCGAGCGGGACCGCGCACTGGATCGACTGGACGACGGTATCGACCGCGCCGCCCAAGGTGTCGAAGCTGCAAACAGCGGCCGAGATGGTGTCGGGAACCGGATGCAGGCGCAGCGTCACTTCGGTGATGATGCCGAGCGTGCCCTCGGAGCCGACATAGAGCCGGGTCAGATCATAACCCGCCGCCGATTTGCGCGCGCGGCGCGCGGTGCGGATCACCTTGCCCTGCGGCGTCACGATTTGCAGGCTGAGAACCGCATCCTTCATCGTGCCGTAACGCACCGCGTTGGTGCCCGACGCGCGCGTCGACGCCATGCCGCCGATCGTCGCATTGGCGCCGGGGTCGATCGGGAAGAAGAGCCCCTGATCGCGCAGATGGACGTTGAGTTCCTCGCGGCGCACGCCGGGCTGGACGACACAGTCGAAATCCTCGGCGTTGACCGCGATCACCTTGTCCATCTGGCTCATGTCGAGCGAGATGCCGCCGTTGACCGCGAGCGCATTGCCCTCGATCGACGTCCCCGCGCCGAACGGAACGATCGGGATGTCCGCGGCCGAACAGAGCGTCACCAGCGCGACGACATCGTCGGTCGAATGCGCAAAGACCACGGCGTCGGGCAGCACGGGAGCGAAATGGGACTCGCTCGATCCATGCTGCCCGAGCACCGCTTGGCCGCGCTGGAAACGGTCCCCGAACCGCCCTTCCAGCGCCCCCACCAAGTTAGCGGGAAGCGGTTTGCGCCCTCCCGGATGCTCCGTTCCCGCCATGGTCAGAACTTCAGGCTTGCGCGCACGCCATAACGGCGGCGGTCGCCGGTGATGCCGAGGTCGGAGGCAGGAAGGCCCGCGAGCGCCAGCGTCGTCTGTTCGATATAGCTTTCGAAATACTCCGTGTTGAAGATGTTGTTCGCGAACAGCGCCACCTCGACCGGGCCGGTGCGGTACGCGATCGACGCATTCGTCAGCCAATAGCTGTCGAGGAGGGTCGGCGTCGTCTCGTTGAGCGTCGCGGCAAGCCGCTTGCCCTTGCCAACCAGCCCCGCGCTCAGCGTCACGTCGCTGTCGCCGCCCATCTCGATCCGGTAATCGCTCGAAAAGCTCGCCGTCCAGTCGGGCTGGAAGGTCAGCCGGTCGGACGACAGCAGGCGGCCGGTCGTCGCGGTATAGGCACTGTCGTCGGTGATGCGGGCGTGCATCCAGGTTAGCCCGCTGCGCAGCGTCCAGGCCTGCACCGGGCGCACCATCGCTTCGAGTTCGATGCCATAGCTTTCGACGTCGCCGGTGTTGAGATCGACCGTGACCAGCCCGCCTCCAGCAGCGGGAGCGATCGAGTTCAGCCCGATATAATCCTTGTAATCGCTATAGAAGACGGCGCCCGACAGGTTGAATCCCGGCGACGAATATTTCGCGCCCGCTTCATAGGTCCACGCGGAGTCGCCCCGATAGGTGCGCGTCGGCGCGGTGGGGGCGTTGAACCCGCCACCGCGATAGCCGCGCGCGACCGAGACATAAGTCATCAGGTCGGGGGTCCATTTGCGCGTGATCGACAGCTTGGGCTGCCATTCGTCAGACTTGATCGTCGCGGTCGGGACAATGCCGCCCGCCGTCGCGGTGCCGAGCACCGTCGTCGTCGCGCTGACCACCGACCCGTTCGCGGTACGGCTCTCATGATCGAAGCGCAGACCGGCAGCGATTTCCCAGTCGAGGCCGGGCTTGAAGAAGAGCGTACCGAACGCCGCATAAGTATCGCCGACATTCTTCACGCTCGTGGTACGCAGGATCGAAACCGGCCCCAGCACCGGATGCGTCAGGCTGATCGTGTCCTGCCCGCGCGCGCGGACCATCTCGTTTGAATAGAAGACGCCGAACAGGGTCGAAAACTGGTCCGACCATTCGCTGTCGAGGCGCGATTCCAGCGTCATCGTGCGCAGGCTGTCGCGCGCGACCGTCCGCACCGTGTCGGTCGGCCCGAAATCGCCTTCGCCGTCCGGGGTGAAGCCGTTGCGCATATCATAGGCGCCTATGACGCTGAGCTTCGACCCGCCGCCAAGGTCGGCCTCGGCGCGCGCGTTGAAGCCGCGATATTTGTACGAGACGCGGTTGATCGTGTTGAACTGGACGTCGCGCGAATAATCCTTAGGGCCCGTCACGCGCGAGTAAGGCGTGTTCACCCCGTCGACCCAGTCGTAATAGCCCTTGACCGTAAGCGCGAAGCCATCCGAAGGCGTCACCCGCAGCGTCGCGTTGACGCTGTCGGTGTTGAACGGATTGGCATTGCCGCCAATGACGGTGTTGGTCAGGAAGCCGTCCTGCTGACGGTGCGCGGCGGCGACGCGCAGCGCGATCTTGTCGGTTACGATGGGGCCCGAGACTGAGCCCGACACCATCCATGAATCGTCGGGTCCGGCATAGCTGCCGTTCGCCCGGACCTCGAAATCATTACCCGGCTGGCGCGTGATGACATTGATCGCGCCGCCCATCGTGTTCTTGCCGTACAGCGTCCCCTGCGGCCCACGCAGCACTTCGATGCGCTCGACGTCGACCAACGGGTTGTTCAGATAGGCGGTGTTCGGCTGATAAATACCGTCGATAAACAGCCCGACGCCGGGCTGGACGCTCTGCACAAGCGTCACGCCGACGCCGCGGATCGAAACGAAGGCGCGGCCGGTGCCGTCGCTGTTGATGTTGAGGCCGGGCGAAAGCACCGCCGCCTCGCGCACCGAGTTGAACCCGCGCGCAATCAGCGTGTCGCCGGTAATCGCGGTGGCGGCGATAGGAATATCGTTCAACGTCTCTTCGCGCTTACGCGCGGTCACGACGATCGTGCCCTCGTCTTCGGCTTCGGCGGCCACCTGAGTGGCCGCGTTATCCTGAGCAAAAACGGGCGCGGCGCCCAAGGTGGCAACCAGCACGAGCGTCGAAACAGCGGCAAATCGGAATTTGGTCATCAGGCATCCCCAAAAACGGCGGTCTCGGCCGCCCGTGGAACCTATATGACAGCTATAAGACCTATATGAAAGGTATGTAGGTTGTGCCGATCCGCAGACTGGGTTTGCAGCAGCCCATTTCCCAGCCCCACATTCCGTTGGTGTTGAGCTTGTCGAAGCACCGTTCTTTCTGGCGCCCCCAAAAGAGAAGGGCCGCCCTTGGACAAGCTCAAGGCGAACGGAGTTGAAAGATCGGAGCCGGCCCTCTTGGCCTACCAGCAGCTGTAACCGCCGTCGGCGAGCACGACGCTGCCGGTCATCAAACTCGCCATGTCCGACGCAAGGAACAGGATCACCGACGCGACTTCCTCGGGCTCTCCCAGCCGCGCCTGCGGCGTCCCGTCGATCCAGCGGCGGTACATTTCGCCCTGTTTGTCAGCGAAAGCGTTGAGCGGCGTCGCGATATAGGTTGGCGCCACCGCGTTGACGCGCACCCCGCGCCCCGCCCATTCGGCGGCGAGGCTCTTGGTCAGCTGGTGCATCGCCGCCTTCGAAGCATTGTAATAGCTTTGCGGCTGGGGGCGGTTGACGATGAAGCCTGACATCGACCCGACATTGACGATGCTCCCCTGCCCCGCTGCGAGCATGTGCCGCCCGAAGGCGCGCGCGCACCAGAAGCTGCCGTTGAGGTTTACGTCGAGCACATTGAGCCAATGTTCGTCGGCGACATCCTCGGCCGCTGTTTCGCTGCGGGCGATCCCGGCATTGTTGACGAGGATGTCGATCCGGCCGTCGCGTGCGAGCATTGCGGCGGCGGCGGCATCGACCGCGGCGCTATCGGTGACGTCGAGCACTTCGGCGAAGACCGCATAGCCCTTGGCCGCGAGATCGGCGACCGCGCGGTCGAGCGCGGTGGCGTCGCGATCGGCGATCGTGACCTTCGCGCCGGCTTCGGCCAGCGCTTCGGCGGTCGCGAGGCCGATTCCTTGCGCGCCGCCCGTAACAAAGGCCGTGCGCCCACCCAAGCGCAGCTTGTCGAGATACATCGACTTACTCCGGAACGAAGGCGGCGGCGGCCATCATGGGTTCGTGCAGCGCCTCGCCGCGCGTCATCTGATACACCATCCGGTACGCCCCGAACTCGGGCCAGGGCATCGCACCCGTCCGCGCGAACCCGGCCCACAGGTCGTGAACCCGATCGGCAAGCGCCTGCGGCGGGTCTATCCCCGCCAACCCGCGCGGCCCGGTGACGGTCGGCAGCGTCTTGAACACGAACGGCATCTCGATCCCGTGGCACGCGCCCAGTTCGCCGGCGCACGCGGGCGAGCGCCAGTCGAACTCGTACATCCACGTCTTGCCCTGATGCGCCGAGGCATATTGGCGCGCCGGCCAGCGGAAGACGAGGTCGTTCATCGCTTCGGTCAGCGCCTCGCCGGGCCGCACGCCCGGCTGCTTGTAGCCATAGGCCTTCAGCACCGCCGTCGCCTGCGGATGCGACCGCCCGAGAAGCCAGCGCGCCAGCAGCCCGCCGATCTTCTTGCGCACCCCCGTCGGCACGAAATAGAGGTTCATCTCCTCGGCATTGCTGCCGATGACGACTTCCACGTCGCGCCCGGCCCCTTTGCGCAGCGCGTCGATCGGCTTTTCGGGCAGCACATCGTCGCCATAGACCGGAATGAAACGGCTGATCCCATACACCGGCTCGCGCCCGTCATTTCCGCGCAAATCGACCGCCCAAGGCTTTGCCACCTTCTCGATCGCATCCATCGCCGCGGCATGCGTGACGGTGCTAAAACCCCCGGCGTCGGGGCTGACACGCAATATTTTCGCCAACTTCCGCACCAACCGCTGCGCCACTTCGATCTCGCGCACCATCGCGCCATGGCCGCTCTGGATGATCGCCCGAGCGAACAGGCCCTTCGCCAGCGGCGAGGTAATCAGGTCGGCGATCGCCATCGCGCCCGCGCTCTCCCCGAACACGGTGATCTTGGCCGGATCGCCGCCAAAGGCCGCTATATTGCGCTGTACCCATTCGAGCGCGAAGATCATGTCGCGCAGGCCCAGATTGGTCGGCGCGCCGGGCACCGGCAAAAAGCCATCGATCCCCATACGGTAGTTGATCGCGACACAGACGATGCCCGAGGCAGCAAAGGCGCTACCGTCGTGGACCGACGCATCCTTGCAGCCGCCGACAAAGCCGCCACCGTGGATAAAGACCATCACCGGCGCCGCCGTGGCATCCTTGGGCGCCCAGACATTCAGCCGAAGATAGTCGCCATCGCTGCCATCGCTGCCCGGACCGACGAGCGGCGTCGGGTCGACCATGGGGAAAGGCTTGATCCGGTGCGGCGCCGCGGGGCCCGGATCATCCATATCGCGCACCCCCTCCCACGGAAGCGGCGGACGCGGACGTTCGAAACGCTCGGGAGGCGCGGCGTAAGGGATGCCGAAAAACCGCACGACAGGGCCATCGACGCGCCCGCGTATCGCGCCGCTATCGATTTCGATCGGCGCACCATATTGTTCTTCAGCGATCATTGCGTCGGCATATCATCTGGTACGGCTACGCGCCTATGCCCGCCGATATGCCCAACGGATGAAGAAATATGCCCGGACACGGGAGCGGAGCCGATGCCGCGCCCCCGCGCGCCTAGAACCGCACCCGGAAACCCGCGCTCCCCTTCAGATTATATCCCGCGCCGAAGTCGGCGATGGCGGTATCGCCCGAAATTTCGGTATAGAGCGTGAAGCGGTCGTTGCCCCAGCTGTAGCTGCCGCCGAGCCCCAGTTCGCCCGACAGGCGGTGGTCGCGGTTCGCAATCGTCGTTGCCGACACATCGGCAACCGCGCCGTCGAGCCATTCATAGCTGAGGTTCATCACGCTATAGAGGCGCGTGCGGCGGACATCGCCCGCCGGGCCCTTCCAGCTCGTCTGGTGGTCGATCGCTATGCCCCATCGGGTCTTCAGGCTTTCGCCCTTCGCCGCCGAAACCGACGCATCGGCCGGATCGGCGAAGCGGTCGAAATCGACCTTGGCAAAGCTCATCTGGACCTGCGGCGTGACCGAGAGATTCCGCCCGATCGACGTCTGCTTGCCGAGTTCGAGGCTGAACGCCTGGCCGTCCCCCTTGTTGCCCTGTGCGAGCGAGCCGAGGATGTTCGATTCGAGGTCGCTGTCGAACCAGCTGAGCTTGGCCTGACCGTCGACGTAAAAGCCCTGCGGCCCGTACCAGGTCATCGTCGCGCCGACACCATAGCCCTGCGTGTCGATGCTGCCGTTACCGAAGATCGACGTCACGGCGCTGTCTGCCTTGCCATAATGCGCGGTCAGCCCGCCGATGAGTGCTGCACCGTCGCTGCGCTGGCTTAGCGTCGCGTCGAGCCCGAGCTGCGCCTGCCACTGGTCTACCTTGCGATCCGCGCCGCTGGTCGAGACGAGCGCGTCCGGACGCTGACGTTCGGATTCGAACCGGCCCCACAGGCCCGCGCCGGCGACCGGCGACGCGGCCCATGACCGGTTGCCGACGCGCTGTTGCAAGGTCGGCAGGCGGTTCAGCGACTGCAGCGCCCCGACATAGGCCTCATAGACCGGGACACCCGGCTGATAGAGCGGGCCTTGCGGATTACCGGCCTCATCGAGCCGCGCCGAACGCAGATACCAGTCCCCGTCCTGCGGCGTCGAGATGCCGTTCTTGTAGAGGCGATAGCCATAGGCGCCCGCGATCACCGCCTGCTGGCCGCCGAACAGATAGTCGCCGTCGAGCGCGAAATTTCCGTTCGATGCACCGGCGACGTCGACGATCTTGATCCCGTCAACCGTCTGCGCGCCGAGGCCGCCGCGATTGATCACCGCGACCCGCGTGTTCCCCGACGTCGCGCCGCTCACGATCAGACGATCGGTCGCCGATGTGTCGCCGCCAAGCGCAGCTTCGATCTCGAGAACGCCGCCATTGCCCGCATAGTCGCCCGTGACGGTCAGCGAACCGATGCCGCTGCCCGGTGCGACGATGCCCGCATTGACGATGCTGCCGACGCGGCCCGCGCCGTCGAGACGACCCGCCGAACCGACGCTCACCGCGCCGCCGAGGCTTCCCTGCACGGAAAGCGTGCCGCCGGCGACCGTCGTGCTGCCGCCAAAGCCGCTGTTGTTGCCAGTGACAAGCAAGGTGCCCGCGCCATTCTTGGCCAGCACCCCAGCGCCCGATAACAGGCCATGATAGGTGAAGACCGTATCGGCAGCGGCCGCGATCGTGCCCCCGCTCGCGACGACGATATCACGCGCGCTGGTGAGGTTGGCGCTCGTTTCGAGCGTGCCGCCATCGAGCGTCACGGCGCCGCTCGTGGCGCCGAGGTTTGCGTCGTTCGAGATGCGGATCGTACCGCCAACGATCTGGGTGCCGCCGGTGTAGCTGTTCGTACCGCCGAGGACGAGCGTTCCCGCGTCCGATTTGACGAGCTGAGCCGCACCGCTGAGCGACGAATTGATCGTCGCGGTGAAGCCCGCGCCCGCGCTGCTGCCGTCGCCGACGCGGATCGTCGCGGTCGCATCGGTCAGGGTGATGCCGCCGCCCGTGATGACATAATTGTTCGCCGCGAACTGCATCCCGGCCGCCGACACGGCGCCAAGGCCATTGTCCACGGTGACGGTACCGCCGGTGCCGCCGAAGATGGCGAAGGCGCCGTCGGTATAGCCTGCGTTCACCGCGCCATTCTCGCCGGTCCAATTGTCGTTGCCGGGGCTCGCCTGCCACACGCCACTGCCGCCGTTGACGACGCCATTATTCTTGGGCCCGGCCGCGCCATCCCAAAAATTGAGCGTCAGTCCCGCCGAATTGACGAGGTTCACTTGCCCCGCGATCGACGTCTGGACGACCGCATTCGCCCCCGTTGGCAGCGTGCCGAGCGTGACGCCATTGTTAGTCAACGTGCCCCCATAGTTGAACATCCGATAGACGCCGACGTCGAACGCGCCACCGGTCGGAACGCCGACGTTGATCACGCCGTCGAGCACCAGATTGCCGCCCACGTTGACGAGATCGTTGAGCGCGCCGCCCACGATCCCAGCCGCGCCGAACTCGAAATCGAGCTGCGTTGTCGCCGACAGTGACAAATTGCCGCCGATCGTCAGCGTTCCCGCCGAGCCCGCGCCCGGTGCGAGCGTCGCACCATTGGCCAAAGCGACATTGCCGCCGATCGTGCCGATGCCGCCCAGCGTCGCGCCGGCGAGGACATTCGTCGTCCCGGCGGCGGCAGCGTAATTGCCGTTCACGAACATCGTGCCGGCGGCGACCGTTGCACCGCCATAGGTGCCGCCGCCACCCAGAACCAGCATACCGTCGCCGCTCTTGGTAAAGCTGCCCACGCCCGACAGCGCGCCCGCAAGCGTCAGCGTCGTTCCCGCGTCGGTGCGGAAACCGCCGGTACCGATCAGGTCGACGCCGCGCGCCAAGCTGAAGCTCGCCGTCGTTCGCAGCGTCCCGCCGTCGAAGCGGATCGTCCCGCCGCCCAGATTGGCATCGGCGCCGATTTGCAGCGTACCGCCGTTGATCGACGTTCCGCCGGTGTAGCTGTTGCTGCCCGCGAGCACGAGCGTCCCCGCATCGGTCTTCACCAACCCGGCCGCGCCCGTCAGTTCGGCATCTATCGTCGCAACATAGGCTGCGCCGGCCGCGGTGCCGTCACCGACACGGATCACCGCCTGCGCGCCATCCAGCGTCAGCGCGTCGCCGGTGATGCGATAACCGCCCGTCGCGAACTGCATCCCCGAGGCGCCGACCGTGCCCAGGCTATTGTCGATCGTCACCGTTCCGGCCTCGCCCGAGAAGATGGCGAAGGCGCCGTCATCATAGCCCGCGTTGACCGCACCCGTGACGTCGGCCCAATTGTCGTTGCCGAGGCTATTTTGCCAGACGCCGTCGCCGCCGTTCACGGCATTGTCGAACTTCGGCCCAGCCGCGCCGTCCCAGAAGTTAAGCGTCGCCGATCCCTTGTTGATCAGGTTCACTTCGCCCGCGATCGACGTCTGCACCTGCGCATTGGCACCCGCGGGCATCGTCCCGAGCGCGAGGCCATTGTCGGTCAGCGCCCCCGCATAGTTGATGATACGATAGAGGCCGATATCGAACGCACCGCCCACCGGCACCGCCACGTCGAGCGTGCCGTCGAGGACGATATCCCCGCCGACGTTGACGACGTCGTTGAGCGGACCGCCGACATCGTTCGCGCGGCCGAATTCGAAGCCGAGCGTCGCGCCCGCGGCGAGTGCGAGATTGCCGTTGATCGTGAGCGTACCCGGAGCATTAGCGCCCGGAGCGAGCGTGGCGCCGCTGTTGACGAACACATTTCCGCCGATGATGCCCGACCCGCCCAGCGTCGCGCCCGCGCCAACATTGGTCGCGCCCGTCGCCGCCGACTGGTCGCCATTTACGAGCAGGGTGCCTGCACTGACGCTGGTTGTCCCGGTATAGCTGTTGCTGCCGGTAAGGATCGTGGTGCCCGAACCATTTTGGTCGACTGCACCGCCACCCGAAATCACGCCCCCGAAACTATGGGTGTCGGCGCGGCTGAAGACGAGCAGGCCGTTGTTGACAATGTTGCCCGAGATCGAGCCCGAGATGCCTCCATCGCCCAGTTGCAGCGTACCCGCCGATATCGTCGTGCCGCCCGTGAAGAGATGGTCGCCGGTTAGGATCGTCCTTCCCGAACCCATCTGCTCAAGCGAACCGCCGCCCGAAATCAGTCCGGCGAAAGTCGTATCGTCCGACCGATTGAACGCGAGCACGCCGTCGTTGACGACATCACCGGCGATCGCGCCACTGGCGGCGCCGCCGCCAATCTCCAGCCGCCCGGCGTGGATCGCCGTATCGCCGGTGTAAACATTGTTTGCCCTCAGGACGAGAGTTCCCGCGCCGTCCTTGGTCAGGCTGCCCGCGCCCGAAACGACCCCCGCGAGCGTCAGGCCCGCGTCGGTCAGGAAGGTCGCGTCGCCTGCGAGGTCCACCGCACGGTTCGAAACCATCGCGGCCGTCGTGTGCAAGGTGCCACCGCCAAACGACAGTCCGCCCGCCGCGTCGCCAAGGTTGGCGTCGGACGAAATGCGGATGGTGCCACCGTTGATCGCGGTGCCGCCGGCATAGCTGTTGGTGCCCGACAGATTGAGCGCGCCTGCATCGGTTTTCACCAGCATCGCCGTCCCCGTCAGGTCGGCGCCGATCGTCGCGGTGTAGCCCGCGCCCGCGGCGCTGCTGTCGCCGACCTGGACGAGCGCCTGCGTGCCGGTGAGCGTCAGCGTATCGCCGGTCACGACATAGCCGTCGCTAGCGAACTGCATCCCCGACGCGAGCACCGCGCCGCCACTGTTGTCGATCGTAACCGTTCCGGGCGCCGCTGCGAAGACCGCGAAACTATCCTGCGCATAATCGGCGTTGATCGTCCCGTTCGCGTCGGTCCAGTTATTCGCGCCGCCGGCGATACGCCACACGCCGTTGCCGCCGTTGAGCACGCCATCATGCTTGGGTCCGGCCGCGCCGTCCCAGAAGCTGAGCGCGAGGCCCTGCGTGTTGACGAGGTTCACCTGACCCGCGATCGCGGTCTGCACCGAAACGCCCGCGCCGCCGCCGGGGATCGCGCCCAGCGCCAGTCCGTTGTCGGTCAGCGCGCCGCCATAGTTGAACACGCGATAGATTCCGGGACCGAAGGTGCCGCCCGTCGACACCGACACGTCGATCGTCCCGTCGAGGACCAGATCGCCCCCGACATTGACGAGATCGTTGAGCGCGCCGCCTGCGACATTCGCCTGCCCGAATTCATAGGCAAGGATCGACCCGCCGGCGAGCGACAGATTGCCGTTGATCGTCAGCGTCCCCGCACTCTCGCCGGGCGCAAGTGTGGCGCCATTCTGCACATCGACGTTGCCGCCGATGATTCCATTGCCGCCAAGCGTTGCGCCCGAGAAGGCCGTCGTCAGCCCGGTCGCCGCCGACTGGTCGCCGCTGACGAGCAAAGTGCCCGCGTTGACGAGGGTGGCCCCCGCATAGCTATTGGCGCCGGTCAGCGTCAATGTGCCGAGACCGTCCTTGGTCAGCCCGCCCGCGCCAGCGAAGCGCGGCGCCATGCCGATATTGTGACCGTTGGTGTCGATGATGCCGCCGTTTGTGCCGAGCGTAATGTCGTTCGCACCGAAATCGACGAAGAACTCGCCTTCATCCTGCGTCGCGCGGAGCACGCCGCCGTCGAGCGAGAAATTGACCGTCCCCAAACCGCCACCGATCTGGCTGGTCTCGACAACACCGCGACTCCCGGTCGTGCCCGCAATGGTCACAGATCCGCTGGACCCCGCCGCGACGCCGAGCGCGACGCCGCCGTCGGCGCGGACCAGCCCCCCGTTATCGACCAAAAGCGAGCCCGTACCATCATTGCCGACGGTCATCGAGAAATCGGTGACCAGCCAGCGCGACCCGGCGCCAGTCACAACGACGCTGCCGGTGGAATTGGCCCCGATATAACCCTGATTGCTGGTGACGCTCGCGCCGTTCTCGATACGCAGGGAGCCGGTGCCAAAGCTGCCGACATTCAGCTGCTGGGTGTTGACCCATGAGGTGCCGGCCCCGGATATGATCGCGTTGCCGTTTCCGGAGGCCCCGACGATCCCGTCGTTGCTGGTCACCGTCGCGCCATTTTCGATGCGCAGCGTGCCCGCACCAGACAGGCCGACGTTGATCCGTCCGCTGTTTTCCCACAGCGAGCCTGCGCCGGTTACGAGAACCTGTCCGACGCCGTCGGTACTGGCGCCGATCTGGCCGCCGACGCTGACGACCTTGCCGCCGTCCGTGATGTTCAACGTCCCGTTGCCGTCATAGCCGACGAGCACATCGCCGTTGTTCGTCCAGGTCGAGGCGGCGCCGTTGCCGCCGACACCCGAGACATTGACGATACCCTGGCTGCCGGCGTTGGAGCCGATCCAGCCCGACTGGTTGCTGACCTGGGCGCCCGCTGTAATGTTCAACGTGCCGGTGCCGAACTCGCCGACGACGATGTCGCTTGCCCCGGTCCAGGTCGAGGCATTGCCATTGGCATCCTGGCCCGAAACATTGACGGTCCCCTGGCTGCCGACATCGTCGCCAATATAAGCGAGATCCGCGACGGTCACGATGCCGCCATCGAGGATGTTCAGCGTGCCGGTGCCGAGGCGGCCGACACGGAGCATGCCCGCGTTGGTCCAGGTCGAGGCATTGCCGCTGCCGTCGGTACCCGTGACAGTGACGATGCCCTGCTCGCCGGCCTCGCGGCCGATCATGCCGGCCGCATTTGTCAGCGTGCCGCCGTCCGCGAGCCGCAGTTCGCCGCCCCGGACGTTGGTTTCGCCCACGAAATTGTTGTCGCCCGTCAGAATGAGCGTTCCGAGGTCGGTCTTGATGACGTCGCCGATGCCGTTCAGGTTCGACGCGATCGTCGCGGTGTAATCCGCGCCGCCAATCGAGCCGTCACCGACGCGAATAATCGCCTCCGATTCAACGAGCGCGATATCGTCGCCCGCGAGGACATAGCCGTCGCTGGCGAACTGCATCCCCGATGCCGTGACCGCGCCGAGCGAGCCGTCGACGGTTACCGCGCCACCGACACCCGAAAAGACCGCGAAGGCCGCGTCGGTGAACGGGGCATTCGCCGACCCGTCGAACTCGGTCCAGTTGTCATTGCCGCCTGCCGCCTGCCACAGGCCGTCGCCGCCCGTAATCGTCCCGTCGTTCTTGCCCCCGTTTACGCCGTCCCAGAAGCGCATGGTGAGGCCGGTGGTGTTCACCAGATTGACCTGGTTCGCGACCGAGGTCTGCACGAAATAGCCCGCATTGACCGTCAACCCGTTGTCGGTCAGCGTCCCGCCATAGTTGATGACGCGATAGACGCCCGGATCGAAGCTGCCGCCGGGAGGAACCGAAACATTGAGCGCGCCGTCGAGCGTCAGGTCGCCACCGACCTCGATCAAGTCGTTAAACGCACCGCCGACGACATTCGCCTGGCCGAAATCGACGTTGAGCGTTGCGGCCGCCGCGAGGGTCAGATTGCCAGCGATGGTCAACCTGCCCGGAATCCCGCCGACATCGCCCGGATTAAGGTTACCGTCGAGGATGTCGACATTGCCGCCCAGCGTGCCGGTGCCGCCGAGTGTGCCGCCGGTCGCCACACTGACGCTGCTCGCCCCGCCGCCGAGAATGCCGTCGACGAGCAGCGTGCCGCCCGCGACCGACGTCGTGCCGGTAAAGGCCGAGCTGTCACCGGTCAGGCGCGTGGAGCCGGCCGCATGATTGATCGAACCCGCGCCCGACATGCTGTTGGCGAAGAGATAGTCGGGGCCGGTGTGGTTGAAGTTCAGCGCGCCCGCGCCGAGGCCGAATATGATGTTGCCGTCGATGAAGCCGGCTGCCGCAGCGGCACCGCCCTCGACACCGCCGATATTCACGGTGCCGGTCGAACCGGCTTGGGCCGCAATCTGGAGGCCTGAGCCGGCGATCGCACGGCCGTTGTCGGCAACCGTCAGGACGGCAGTGCCAGTCCCGCTACCGATAATCAGGTCACCGGTCGTGGCGAAGCTGGAGCCCGTGCCCGACACCGTCAGGTTGGCGGTCCCTGGTGCCGCCCCGAGGGTCGCGGACGCAAAGCTTGCCACGCCGCCCTGATCGACCGCGAAACTGCCGGCGGTCATCAGCAGCGCGCCGGCGCTCGTCCAGTTGGAGTCGGCACCGGTGATCGCCACGGCAAGCGGGATTGTGTTGCTGGTCGCGGTGCCGATCTGGCTGTCGCCGCCGGTGCGCAGCGTTCCGCCCGCGCCGATCATCAGGCTGAAGGGGCCGTTGAAGACCGTGCTCCCCCGGATCCCGCCCGACACATCGGCCAGCGAGTTCGCGCCCGTGATGTTGATCTGTGTAGAGACGGGAGACACAGCGCGCACCGCTACGTCGCCTGCCGTGACCCGGAGCGTGCCGCCATTGGTGACATTCATGATGACCGAGCCCGTGCCGGCGAGATTTGCGCTGCCGATGGCGGTGGTGCTGAAGACCGAGTTCGCACCGTCAATGCTCAGCGTCGAGCGGCCCAAGCTCGTGCTGCCCCCGGACGTTACCCTTGCCCCGCCGACGATGCGAAGCTCGCCGCCCGAGCCGTTGATGAGCGTGCCACCGCCATAATTGCTGTCGCCGGTCAGCGTGGTCACGCCGGTGCTGGTTACCCATAGAGTGCCGGTGCCAGTAATCGAGCCGGCATAGGTATAGGCGTTCGAGCGATTGAAGGTGAGGCGGGCATTGTTGACCACGTCGCCCACGATCGAACCGGTCGTGCCGTCAAGGCCGCCAATCTGCAGCGCACCCGCCTCGATCCTCGTGCCGCCGGTATAGCTGTTCTCGCCAGCGAGCGCGAGCGAACCGTCGCCGAGTTTCGTAAATCCGCCGCTCCCTGTCATGGCATTGAGGACGCCGTTCGACGTTGCGGCATTTGCAATGTCGATTGCACCGCCGTTCGCGCCCAGAATGTAGGCGTGCGCGTTGACCGAGTTAGCGCCCGTCATCCGTAAGGTGCCGCCGTCGAGCGTGATCGCGCTACCAGCATCGCCGAGGAAGCTGTCATTCTCGACCGAAATGACGCCGCCCTCGATCCGCGTGCCGCCGGTGTAGCTGTTGGACCCCGTCAGTACGAGCGTGCCGGCATCGGTCTTTACCAGCTGGGACGCACCGGTGAGATCGGCGCTGATCGTCGCGGTGAAGCCTGCACCCGCCGCGGTGCCGTCGCCGACGCGAATGATCGATTCGGGGCCGACCAGCGTCAGCGGCGCGCCATCGATCAGATAACCGTCGGTCGCGAACTGCATTCCCGTCGCCGTGACCGCGCCGCCGCTGTTGTCGACCGTGACGGTGCCCGGCATGCCCGCGAAGATGGCGAAGGTGCCATCGGCATAGGCCGCGTTGACCGCGCCGTCGGCGCCGGTCCAGTTGTTGTCGGCGCCGCCGAGATGCCAGCTGCCATCGCCGCCGTTGACCATATCGTCGAATTTGGGTCCGGCGCCGCCGTCCCAGAAGCTGAGTGCAAGGCCCTCGCTGTTGATCAGGTTGACCTGTCCCGCGACCGAGGTCTGGACCGTGACATTGCTCCCGGCCGGCATCGATCCCAGCGCGAGCCCATTGTCGGTGAGCGTCCCGTTATAGTTGAAGACGCGGTAGATGCCGCCGCCGAAATAACCGCCACTCGACCCCGTGACGTTGATTGTCCCATCAAGTGTCAGATTGCCGCCGACGTTGACCAGATCGTTAAGCGCGCCGCCCGCGACGCCGGCTTCGCCGAATTCGAAGTTCAGGATCGAACCGCCCGCGAGCGTCAGGTCGCCATCGATATTGAGCGTGCCGGGGCTGTTGCCGGGTGCGAGGATGCCGCCGTCAAGCACATTGACGCTGCCGCCGATCGTCCCGCTGCCCGCAAGCGTTGCGCCCGACGCCACCGTTACAAGGCCCGTCGCCGCGGATTGGTCGCCATTGATGCGCAGCGTGCCCGCGTTGACATTGGTCGCGCCAGCATAGCTGTTGTTGCCGCTCAGCGTCAAAATGCCCGTGCCGGACTTGGTGAGGCCGCCCGCGCCCGAAATCAGGCCGCTCAGCGCGAAGGTCGTACCGGCATCGGTCAGGATGGTGCCCGCGCCGGTCAGGCTGGTGCTGCGCGCGCTCGAAAAGGATGCGGTCGTCCGCAGCGTGCCGCCGGAGAAAATGAGACCGCCCGCCGCGTCGCCGAGGTTCGCGTCGGCCGACACCTGCAAATTACCCCCCAGGATCGACGTCCCGCCGGCATAGCTGTTGACGCCCGAAAGCACCGTCGTGCCACCACCGATCTGCCGCACGGCGCCGCTGCCCGATATGATTCCGCCGAAGTTGACGAGGTCGGAACGGTTGAACACCAGCACGCCATTGTTGACGACGTCGCCGACGATGCTGCCCGTCGCCCCGCCATTGCCGAGCTGAAGCGTGCCCGCCTCGATCGTCGTGCCGCCGGTGTAGATATTGGTGCCGGTGAGGACAGTCGTCCCCGTCCCCGCCTGTCGCAGCGAGCCGGTGCCGACGATCTGGCCGCCATAGGACAATAGGTCGCCGCGGTTGAAACCGAGCGTGCCGAAATTGTTGACGAGGGCACTCGCGATCGAACCCGTCGTGCCGCCACCCCCGACGAACAACGTGCCGCCGTTGATATTGGTCGATCCGGTATAGCTGTGGTTGCCGGTCAGCACCCACGTGCCGCTGTCGTTCTTCGCGAGCGTGGTGACGCCTGTCCCCGCGTTGCCGATCGCGCCCGCGAGCGTGTTGTTGCCCGTGTTGGTGCCCCCAAGCGCGATCGTGCGCGCCTGATTGTTGCCCGCCAGCGTCACCGGTCCCGTGTCGGTAAAGACGATCGCGCCCGTCCCCGACGATTCGATGAAGGTCACGCCCTGCGACAGGGTGAAGAGGCGGTTGGTCGTGTCGCCGCTGCCGGTGTAGCGCAGCGTCGAGCCATTGCCGATGACGAGGTTCGAAGCGGCGGCCGTCGAGGCGCCGATACTGCTTGCGACACCGCCGTCGGAGAGCTTGTCGACCGCGAGCACGCCGCCGTTGATTGTCGTCACGCCGGTGTAGGTGCTGCCCGAATTGGTCAGCACCCAAGTGCCCGCGTCATTCTTGGCAAGGCGGGTGACGCCGGTGCCGTTGTTCGTGATCTGTGCACCGAAAAGATTGTTGCCCGTGTTGGTTCCGCCGAGCGTCAGCGTCTGAGCGGTGTTCGCGCTCGCAAAGGTCAACGGTCCCGCGTGCGTGAAGGCGATCGCGCCGGTGCCCGATGCATCGAGCTTGCTGGTCGCCGAGGCGCCGAGCGTGAACTGGCGGTTCGTGCTGCCGCCTGTGCCGATATATTGCAGCGTTCCCCCGCTCAGTACGAGGTTGCTCGCCGCCGACGAGGACGAACCGATCGAACTGTTCGCACCGCCGTCTTCGAGACAGGTAACCGCGAGCGTCCCCTGATTGATGACGGTGGTCCCGGTATAGCTGCTGGAACAGCCGGAGAGCTGCTGGATGCTGCCGCCATTCTTTATCAAACCACCGGCACCGCTGATCGCTCCGCCGAAATTGGCTGCGACAAGGCTGCCGCCGAGATTGATCGTGAGCGTCGCTCCGCCAAGAGCGATATTGCCGCCCAGCGTGCCGCCGCCCGCGAGGGCGGCAACGCTGTTGCTGTATCCGTCGAGGTTGAACAGGACGCCCGCGGTATTGTCGAGCGACAGCCAGCCGCTGCCGAGCGCCGTTGTCGAGCCGGCGCGTAGCGTACCATTTACAACGCGCACATTGCCGGTCGAATTATTCACGCCGGACAGGAGCAGCGTTCCGGCACCGTCCTTGAAGAATAATCCGCCGCCGGTAACCGCGCCGGAAAATTCCAGCGTTGTCCCCGCATCGACGACATTGAGGACGCCATTTCCGAGGAGCGTAAAGCCGCGGTCGGTCGAGGCGCTGGCGCCGGTATAGGCGAGCGTCCCGCCCGCAAAGGCGAGGTTCGATGCGGAAGCCGACGATGCGCCGATCGCGCTCGCTTGCCCGCCGTTCGCGATGCAGTCTATTGCGAGCCCGCCGCTGATCGTCGTGACGCCGGTATAGTCGTTATCGCAGCCGCTGATCGTCTGTGTATAGCTGCCTGCACCGCGGGTGAAGCCTCCGGTGCCGGTGATCCGCCCCGTAAAGACTCCTGGGCCGCCAGCGGTGGTCAGCGTTCGGCCGCCAAGGTCGACGAGGCCGCCGCCGATGATCGCTGCGACATTGATATCATAACCGCCGAGATCGAGCGTCGCGCCCGTGTTGACGGTCATATAGCGCCCGCCCGGGCCAAAGGCGCGCGCCGACCCTGCACGCAATGTCCCCGCGGTAACTAAGGTTTCGCCAGCATAGCTGTTCGTACCGCTGAGAACGAGTGTACCGGCCCCGTCTTTGACGAAGTGCCCGGCTCCCGTCGCCACGCCGCTGATCGTCAGCGTCGTTCCCGCCTGCGCGACGTCGATCCGGCCATTTCCGCCCGCCAGCGTGAAGCCGCGGTCGGTCGCGACGTTACCGCCGGTATAGCGCAGCCGGCCGTCGGTGGTGAGTATGATGTTCGCAGCGTCATTGCTTGCAGCCCCGAGACCGCTCGCGGTGCCCCCGTCGGCCAGGGTGTTCACGGCGAGCGTGCCGCCAGCGACTGTCGTTACGCCGACATAATCATTTGCGGCGTTGGCGAGCGTCAGCGTACCTGCACCTACCTTGGTAAAGCTGGCATCGTCGGCGCTCGTCACGAGGCCGGAGAAGGTCAGGTCGGTTCCCGCCTGCGTCACGTCGATCGTACGCGAGATCCCGCCATTGACCAGCGTGAAACCGCGATCGCTGCTGGCGGTGCCGCCCGTATATTGCAGCGTCCCGCCCTCGATCACGAGGTTGCCCGATGCCGCCGACGACGAACCGATGCTCGACGCAACGCCGCCGTTCGCGATGCTCGAGACCTGCAGGATGCCGTCGGTCAGCGTCGTCGTGCCGGTGTAGCTGTTCGTTCCCGACAGCGCGACGCGGCCGGCTCCCCCCTTCGCGAAGGAGGTTACGCCGCCACCGTCGACGATCGCCGATGCGATCGTGAAAATGCCGCCGCCATTATGCTGGATGCCGAGCGCCCCGCCCGCGACACCGCTGGTGAGCTGACCGCCGGTGATCGTCTGGTTCGCCGTGCCGACACTGGGCGCGATAATGACCGTGCCGTCCACGCCCAGCGTATTGCCCGCACCAACGGTGACCGTCGATCCCGCGGCAGCTGAATATCGCAGACCCGCAAGGTAAACATTGCCCCCGACCGTTCCCAAATAGGGCGAGTTAGCTGCCCCGGCACTGTCGCTGATGATTTCGCCGGTCGCCCAAGTGCCGGCATTATCCTTGTCCGTGTAATCGACCGCGTCGAACGCGACGACATTGCCGCCAACGACCTTGGCATAATCGGATCCGTTGACGGTCGCCCAACCGCCCAGCACCCCATCAAGATTCGACGTCGTGATCGCACCCGCGCCGGGAAGCACGAAATTGACCAGCCCGCCCGTCCGATTGATCGCGCCGAGATTGAGGTTCACCGCGCCGCCCGCGCCGCTGATACCGCGCAGCGTGTTGCTGCCTGCACTGACGGTCAGACCGTTGAACGTCTGGCTGTTGACCTCGCCCGCCGCGCCAAACACGTCGAGTGCGCCGCCCGACAACACCAGATGCGATGCCGACGACAGGATGTTCGATACAGGGCCCGCCGCACCTGCGAAGTCGAGCGCAAGCCTGCCCCCAGCGACCGTCGTCGTCCCGACATAGCTGTTCGCGCCGGTCAGTGTGAGCGTGCCGGCGCCCGCCTTTATAAGCGCGCCGCTGCCCGCGATCTCGCCTCCGAAGCTCTGCGCCGTCGCGGCATTGACCGTCAGCGTTGCACCGCTGAGCGCGACCGTACCGCCATTGCCGGTAAGAGAGGGCGCGACGAGATCGAAACCGCCGAGGTCGAGCATCCCGCCGTTCACGACAAAGCCCGTCGCGTTGCCGAATGCGCCGGCAATTTCAGCACGTAGCGTACCATTATTTACCGTTACGGTACCGCGCTGGGCATTCGCCCCGCGCAGAACCCAGGTTCCCGCACTATCCGCGACGATATTGCCGTTACCCGACATGACGCCCTCGAAGATATTGGTTCCGGCATAGCTGCCGCCGAAAGTCAGCGTATCGGGATTCGGAGTCCCGGCGTTGAACGCGATCGCGCCCGAAAGCGTGAGCGCGCCCGTGCCGTCGTTGCGGATCGCATTGGTCGCGCCATTGACCAGCCACTCGCGGTTGCTCGCGTCACCCGTGCCGATATAGCTGAGCGTTCCGTTGCTGAGCGCGATCGTCGTCCCCGCGCCGAGCGAACTCGCAGCCCCGATGTCGGCAAGCTTTCCGACACGGATTTCGCCGGCGAGCGCCGCCTGTTCGGTAAAAATATTTGCGTTACCGAGCAGAACGTGGCGGCCAGCCGCGGCATTGAAACCGAACGCGCCGCCGCTCAACACGCCGAGCAAGCGGATGTCCGCCGTGTCAGCGTAAAATGTCCCGGCGGTCGAAATATCGACGTCACCGGTGATTTCGAGTGTACCCGTGCCTTGATTGCGGATCAGGGCGGCATTGCCGTTGATATCCCAATTGCGGTTCGAACTGTCGCCATCGCCAATGTAGAAGATGGTGTCGCTATACTGGCTCTGCTGGTTGAAGACGATCGTACCGTCGGCCACCGTCACCGGCGCGCCGAGCGAACTCGCCTCGCCAAGGTTGCCGATCGACGTGAATCGCGCCGAGCAGGTTCCGTTGCAGCCTTGGAAGACGGTGCGACCAGTATAGTCGCTAAGGTTGTTGCTCATCGTGATGCCGCTCGCCGCAAGCTGCACCGACCCGTTGCCTCTTATTTGGGCAGCGCCTGCCCCGGTTCCTTCGAGGATCAGATTGCCACCGTTGCCGATCGTGACCGTTCGCGAGGTGCCCGCACCGCCGATCGACAACCGGACGTTCGAGGCAGCCGCCGTGAATATGTTATTCCCCGCCGCCCCGAGCGCGCTATCGGCGGTCGCATAAAGGCTGCCCGCGTTGATGTTGATATCCCCGGCGAAGCTGTTCGCGCCGCTCAGCACCAGCGCGCCGCCGCCCGCCTTGATCAGCCCGTTGGACCCCGCCAGAACCGAATTGATCGTGGTTGTTCCGGTCCCCGTCGTAATCGTCGAATTGGCCGCGCCCAATGTAATGGTGCCGCCGTTCAGGACATAACCCGCCGAACTGAAAGTGATATTGCCGACCGTTACCGGCGCGCCCACCGTCACCGTTCCCGCGGTTCCGCCAAAGATTGCATTGTCGAGATCGTCATTGTTCCACGGCTCGACAAAGGGACCGCTCACCCCGTCGCCATTGGGGCTCCAGTTGAGGTTGGCAAGGTTCCATGTGCCGGGGCCGCCAGATCCGACCGCGGTGCCGTTGGCATCCCAATATCGATCCTCAGCACGCGCGGACAGCGGGGCGCACGCCAGCACGGCCGCGAGCGAGGCTCCGCACAACAGGCGGCGCGACAACGGCTGGACCTTGCGGATGGAGGGCGCAGGTTGGCTGTCGATTGTCATGATTTTTCCTTCGGGCACGATTCGGGGTTCGTGAGCGGATCACGGGGGAGGATGTGTCTGATGATGAGGGACCGTTTGAGGCAGGACGAAACGAGGGCGATGTCGGGCGCAAAGAGGACAGAAAGAAACGCGTCATCCCCGATCATACGGCCCCCGGTGGCTGTGGCACGGCCCGCAAAACGAGCCTCGCCTTCCCATTGCTGTGCCAGCGCTCGCAAGACGAACGCCCGCACATCTCTTCCCACCACCGACCTTCCGCCGCCGAAGCGGGTCCTTGCGGAAGATCAGGCCAAGCGCATCCCCCGGCAAAAACGGAAGAGGGCACGGCCGCCGACTACAAAAGATTTATTATCAGTTGGTTACTGGAAAGCAGCAAAGGGAGGTATGTCGCGGTATCGATACGGGCAACTGATACCGAGTAACATCGACGCCGCGCAACGGGTGGAGATGCGGCGCTGCTGTGTGCGAGCGGGCTGAGCATTCGCTCGATGCGGTTGCGATCCTTGTAGCGCCGATAATGGGGCTGTTCGAGCGCCTTGCGGTTCGCGCGCGGCGGGCTGATCGGCAAGATGCCCTGGATCCAACAGGCTTTCGCGGACGCGATCACCATCATAGCCCTTGTCGGCGAGCAGCGCCTTGGGCTTCGGCGGCGGCGTAATCCGATGCTTCGCCGCCGGTCAGGAGGAAGCCGAGAGGGCGTCCCCGATTGTCCGAGCGGGCGTGGACCTTGTCTGTAAAGTCGCCACGTGATCGCCCAAAAGCGTTTGCAGCAGGCCATCCCAAGCCCGCTTGTTCGGCCCAGCGCCGGAACCGGACTTAGACCGAGTTCCCCTTGCCATAGCGTTCGTGCATGTCGCGCCAAGGGCAGCCAACCCCCAGCACATGGAGCATCCCGTTCGGGAATCGCTTTTGTCAATTCGGCCTAGAGTAGGAAATCAAGGAGGCCGAAGCGACGAGCGTCGCCTCGGCCTCAAACTGCGTTAGTCGCTTCCGATTGGGTCGCAAAATCAGAATGCGATGCGCGCAGTTACCCGGGCACCATGGACGTTGCGATCCGATGCCAGCGTGCCGGTGTATGCAGCGCCGAGGCGTAACGACCCCGTGGTGTATTCAAAGCCTGCCTCGACCTCGGCAGAATTTTTCGGGATGGCCGTGCCAACGATATCGAATGCGGGCCCGCCCGCTTCGAAACGCGAAACGATGGGAGCGCCGCGATCGTCGAACGCGCGGTTCCAGGCGGCCGATACATAGGGCTGGAAACCCGGCTGTCCCGCATTGAACTGCGCGCGTGCGCCAAGGCTGAGGAAAGTCGTCTTCTGATCGGCCTTGCCGACAGCGAGCGCCGCATTGCCGCCCGTTTCGGTAAAGGCGTCGCTGCCCGTGTCGACATGCGCCAACCTTGCGAAAGGCGTAATCGCGGTGTTGCCGGTGACGATATCATAGCCGATTTCGCCAAAGATCTGCAGCGTGTCGGCATCGCGTTTCGAGTTGAGCGTTTGCGCCAGCGGCGCTACGCTGATGGCGCGCGTCGTGTCGATATCGTGCCAGGCGTAGCTGACGCCGATCGTGCCGCGCAGCCCGCCTGCCGCGCCATAGGTGGCGTGGGCAGCCAGATATTTGCTCTCGACATCGGCACGGTCGTTGCGGCCGCCCAAGTGGAAGTCCGAGCCGCCGATACCCGCCGACAAGGCCGCGGCGAAGCCGTTGCCGCCAATGCCGACGCCCGCGACCAGTCCCTTATGATCGGTGTCCATCGCGAAGTTGCCGCGATTGGCATCGAAATCGCCCCAGCCGCCAAACGCCGAGCCCCAGACGAACGCCCCGCCTTCTTCGGGCGCCTGCATTCCCAACAGCGCGTTACGAAGATGACGACTGTCGTCGGTCAGCCCGCTGATCGTGCTGGCGAGGATTTCGCCCGACAGGTCGCCAAAGCTTGCCTGCGCGCCCGCCGCATTCTGCACCAGCACCGCTTCATAGAGCGGATTGTCGACGCCGAGCGCCTGCACCGCGGTCGCTACGCTCGCCTGGTTAAAGCCCAGCGCGACATCGGCGAAATCAATGTCGTTGCGATAAAGCGACAGCGTCACCGAATTGGCGCCATAGCGCAGCAGCGGATCGAGGAACGCCAGGTTGCTCGTTACCGATCCGAAAGTGCCGGTGATGCCGCCCGCGCCGGTCAGGATCACATAGTCGGTGCGCGGACTATAGGTGCCGTTTTCGGCGAGCACCGCGACGCCCGCAGTGCTGGCGATCGTGACGGCGCCGGTTGCATCGAGCCGGTCGGCCGCGCCCGCGGCATTGGCTTCGACTTCGTAGATCGAGCCGGCCGCGAAGGCGAGATCGCCGTTGACCGTGAGCTGGCCGATCGAGTTGCCCGGTGCGATACGGCCGCCGTCCGCGACGGTGGTCGAACCGACGCTGCCGTTGCCGCCAAGCGTGCCGCCGCTGTTGATAGTGACCGGCGAGACGATCGAGCCGTTGACCGCGAGCGTACCGCCGTTGACCGAGGTCGGGCCGGTATAGCTGCTGTCGCCGGTCAGGTTGAGCGTGCCGCTGCCCTCTTTCACCAAGCTGCCGTCCCCGGCGATATTGCCGCCGAACGCGGTATTGCCGGTTTGATCGACGGTGAGCTCGCTATCGCCGATCACGACGGTCGAACCCGTGTCGCCTTCGAGCGCACCGATCGTCTGGTCCTTGCCGGTGATGTCGAGCGTACCGCCTTCACCCAGGTCGAATTCGGTCGTCGGGTCGATCGTCCCGCCGATGCGAACCGCGCCGCCGAGAATGTTGGTGACACCCTGGAACGCATAGTCGCCCATGAACACCAGCGCGCCGTCGCCCTTCTTGTCGAGCACGCCCGAACCAGAGAAGGCGCCTAGGAAATCATAATCGTCGGATCGGTTGAAGACAAAGCGGCCGTCATTGACGATATTGCCTGCAAAGCTGCCCTCGGTCCCGCCGGCGCCCAGTTCGAAATAACCCGTGCCCTCGGTCTTTACATCGCCCTGGAGCAAGCCGGTAAGGACGAGCCCGCCGTTTGAGATGGTCGTGCCGCCGGTGTGGGCGATATTCGCGGTATCGACCGTGAACACCGCGTCGCCGATCAGTTGAAGCTGACCTGTTCCGTCGATGGTGAGATCGTCGAGCGCGGACACCGTTTCGTCGGTGCCGAAGTTGAGTACGAGCAGGCCGTTGGTGCGAACCGCCGGGGTCAGGATAGGCGATTCGCCCTCTCCGCCAATGTCGATTTCATTCACCCGCAGCGCCGCGCCTTCGTCGATCGACACGCTGTCGAACGCCCCGACAAGGCCCGAAGTCGACCAATATCCGGCGGCGACGTCGAGGTTTTCAAAACCGTCGGCAGCCGAAAGTTGCTGCGCTTCGGTGAGTTCGAGGACGTCGCCGTCGAGCGTCAGCGTATCGTTGCCTGCGCCTGCATCGATCGCGCCGGTGATGGCGCTACCGGTGCGCAGCGTCACCCCGTCGTCAAACGCTCCAAGCTGCACAGCGACGCCCGATCCGCCCGACAAGATGCCCGAATTGTCCAGGCTCGTCTGGGTCAACGACGTGAAAGCAGCTCCGGTTGCGCTGGAAATCGTACCGCTGTTCACCAGCGTCACCGTACCACCAGCATTGCTCTCAACCCCGGTCTGCCCGCCGGTGATCGTGCCGCTGTTGGTCAGCGTCATGGCGCCGTCGGTGCCGTGCCCGAGGCCAACCGTCGCACCGCTGATCGAGCCGCTGTTGTCTACAACCACCGATTCCAATCCAGCGTTGAACTGGACAGCCGTGCCGACTGCGCTGCTGATCGATCCGCTGTTGGCCAGCGTCCCGGTCAGGCCAGCATCCTCGCCATCGAACTGGCTCTGGATAACAACACCGCCAAGCTCGCCGACGACCGTACCGGCGTTATCGACGCTGCCACCGCCCGACAAAATGATGCCGAAGCGGGCGCCGTCGATCGTGCCTGCGGCGCCGTTCGAGACCGTTGCCGCATAGCCGTCAGCAGCCTGCTCTTCGGCGCGGAACATCGAAATGCCGTCGGCGAGCGCCGAACCGCCTCCCGAAATCGCACCGCTGTTCGTGACGCTGCCCCCGCCGATCAGGCGAACGCCGTCGTTCGATTCGCCGGCAATCGTGCCGCTATTTTCCACCGTGGTGCCGGCAGCGAGAAAGACGAGCTGACCGATTTCGTCATCGAACAAATAAGCCGTCGTGATGCCTGCGCCCGCGCCGCTGATCGTGCCGCTGTTGGTCACGCTCGAGCGGGCGGTGCCGATGGTGATGCCCGCGTCGGGCACGGCGTCGAAGCCGTCATATGTGCCTTCGCCGCGGATCGTGCCGGCATTGTCGACAATGAGAGTGCCGCTAGCCGCGCCGTAGATGCCCGACGTCGCGCCGGTGATGACGCCGCTCGCGGCGTTCGTCACCGTCAGGTCAGCGAGCGATCCGTGCGAGACGCCCACCGACTGTTCGCTGGTGATCGTCCCGCTGTTCTGAAGCGTGGCGGTCGACATATCGCTGCCGAAGCCGATCCCATAACCATTGCCGTCCTGGCCCAGCGACTGCTGCGGCCCCGTGCCGGTGATCGTGCCGCTGTTCACAACATTGGCTGTCAGGCCGCTGCGATCCTCGCCCGGATCGGTGTTGAGCGCGGTGCCCTGAATGAAGATGCCGCCGACAACACCTGTAATCTGGCCTGCATTGGCGACGTCGCCGCCGCCCGAGAGAATGATGCCGAACCGCGTCCCGCTGATTTCGCCGCCATCAGCGTTGGCGACCGATGCGCCGTAATTCTCATTGGCTTGCGCAACATAGGCAAACATCGAAATGCCGTCGGTGAAATCACCGGCCAGACCGCGGATTTCGCCGCTGTTTTCAACGCTGCCGCCACCGATCAAGCGGACGCCGTCATCATTTTCACCAATGATCGAGCCGCTGTTGACCACGCTGGTATTGATCGCCCGCCCCTCGGTCTGACCGGTCGCTGCGTTGAAGTAGTTGGCCGTCGTTATTCCAAGGCGATTGCCCGAAATCGTGCCGCTGTTGGTAATCGAGCTGCCGCCGTCGGTGATCGTCACGCCCGCGTCGGGCGCGGCATTCACGCCTTGGTTGGTTCCGTTGCCGCGGATGGTCCCGGCGTTGGTCAGGGTGAGCGCACCCAGCACGGTTTCGATCCCCGACGCAGCGCCAGTGATCGTACCGCCTTCGGCGTTGGTAATCGTAATTGCCGTATCGCTGGTTGTGTTTACGGCAACGCCATCGCTGGCGCTTCCGGTAATTTCGCCACTATTCGTAACCGTGAAGCTGTCGAACTCGCCAAAGCCGACCACACCTTCGCCAAACAACCCCGCGCCGCCATTGCCACCGACGATCGACCCGCTGTTGGTGATGGCGCCGCTCACCGGCGTGCCGCCAAGCCCGTTCTGGATGAGGATACCCGCACCGCCGCCCGCGATAGCGCCGGAATTTTCAACCGTGCCGCCGGAAGACAATGTAACGCCCGAGCGAACCCCTGTAATCGTGCCCTCGGCGCTGTTGGTGACGAGCGCGGAAAATGTTCCCAAATCCTGGGTCACCAGCGCGAACATCGATACGCCATCGGCCTGCGCGTTCAGTTGCCCGCTGATCGTGCCGCTATTGTTGACGCTGCCCCCGCCCTGTAGCCGGACACCATCGTTGTTGAGCCCGACAATCGAACCGCTGTTGTTGACCGTGGTATTGATCGAACGGTCCTCGACCACGCCCGGGCTGACCTGGAACGGGTTAGTGGTGATCCCGAAAGTGGCGCCCTGGATTGTACCGCTATTGTCGATAACGGCGTCGGGGGTCGTGATGTTGATCGCGGCTTGCGTGTTGCTGCGGATCAAGCCGTCGTTGTCGACGGTCAGCGTGCCGGCGTTCGACGTGATCGCGGGCCCGTTGCCCGTAATCTGGGCGCCGACCTCGTTATTGATAATCAGATCGCCACTGTTGAGCCCGATGAGGCCGCTCTGTTGTCCAGAGATCACGCCGCTGTTGTTGATGATCGCCGTTTCGAGCGACTGATTGGCGAGCAGGCCAAGGAAACCACTGATCGTGCCGCTGTTGTTGAGTGTTGCGGTGCGACCGGGTTGGTTCGCATTGGCGGTCAAGATAACGCCAAAGGGCGAAACGTTCGGCGTCGCCGGGTTGAACGTGCCGGTGCTGCGGATGATCCCTTCGTTATCGATCGTGCCGCCGCCCGACAGCAATACACCGAACAGCTGGCCCTCGATCAGGCCCGACTGGGTATTGGTGACCGAACCGATGCCGGTCACGCCCTCGGCAACCGCCTCGGGGAATTCGGCGATAACCACGCCCGTCGCCTGAACGCCGGCGGCGCCAAAAGCCTGAATGGTGCCGCTGTTGACGACGTCGCCACCGCCGATCAACGCCACGCCGCTCCCCGCTTCGCCGCGGATCAGGCCCGAGTTGGTCACGGTCGTGTCGGCCGCGAGCGCCTGCGGCGGCAGATCGTCGCCCGCCTCGTCTTCGCCGAAGAAATAGGATGTCGTCACCCCGTTGGCGGCGCCGCTGATCGTCCCGCTGTTGGTGACGGTCGAACCCGGTTGCGACATCACGACACCGCCGCTCGGGCGCTGCTGGATGCTGCCGAAGTCGGTGCCGTTGCCGCGGATCGTGCCCGCATTGTCGACCACCACCGCGCCATTGTCGGCGTAGACGCCAATGATGCTGCCCTCGACGGTTTCGCCGTCGGCCACGGTGACTTCCAGCGTTCCGGGCTGGTCGTTGTGAATGCCGAACGCTTCCTGCGCCATCGCAGGCGACGTCAGATGGGCAATCGACAGGCCGACGATCGCGCTGGTCGTCAGAAGGCGGGTTTTCGAAACAGGCGTCATGTGTAGTCCCCTCGGCATGGCAGGCGAAGAAAGGGTTCGCCGGAGAGCTGATGCTCTCCGGCCGGTCCACCCCACCTCGAATTTTTTGCGTCCCCCAGCCGATGGACGGATTGCCATCCTCGGCTTTGTGCGCGTTGCCTAGGTGCCGGGGGCCCTCAACGTCTACCCAATGTTATTTAGGGTGAATTTGCGACAAACCGTTGCGACGGCCCTTGCGCCCGGACGTCAGACCCCGTTACGGGAAGGGATCACCGGGGGGTGGGTCGAGATAGTTGGCGAGCGCGCGAGGCGCGCGCGTCGGAGACGCAATGACGCGTTCGATCCCCGCCTCGGCGCGGGGGCGCGATGAAAATATTATTCGCAATTTTTGGTCTTCTGTGCCTTCTCGTCGCGCAACCGGCGAAGGCGGAAACTGAAAAGCTACCGCAACTTGATCTGCGGGCAGGCGAAGATGCGCCGGAGATCGCTCCTTTCGTACGTTTCGCCAAACGACCGGGTACAGTGCGGACGCCTCAATTGAACGCCATTCTGGCGGGGTCTCTTCAACATATCAAAGGGTCGACCATCCATTTCGGGCCGCCGGGTACTCGGACCGTCGTCTTGCTGAAAGTCCGCAATGCGAGCCGCGAGCAGGGAAGCTGGATTCTGACCACCGGCCGCGGCTCGCTCAAGCATTTCCGGCTCTATGAAGCCGAGGGAAATCAACTCTCATTGATTGTCGACGGCACCGATCCGCAGGTTGCCCGGCAGAATCTCGGCACCTATCAGGCATTCAGCTCGGAACTCGTGCTCGCCCCGCGTCAGGAGAAACTGGTCGTCATCGAGTTCGTTTCCGAAAATTCGACCTACATGCCCCTCCGGATCGAGAGCTATGGGACCTTCTTCAAGGACCGGCGAGCCAATATATCGATGGTGTCGGGTGTCGTTGTTGGCGCGCTGACTCTGCTCCTCCTCAATTTTCTATTTTTCTCGATTACCGGATTCAAAGAGTTTCTGTGGTTAGCGGTTGCCGAAGCCTTTTTCGCTCTGAACACGGTTCACTCGGAAGGCTATATCACCATCTTCTTTCTGTACGACAGGCCGCTGACCGGGGTTGCCGTCGAAGACTTCTTCAAATGCGGATTTGCAGGAGCGATGGCGCAATTCTGCCGAAGCTTTGTGAAGACGGCGGATAATTTCCCGAAACGCGACCTGGTGCTTCGAGCGCTCATTCTGTTCGCCGTCGCGGTTATGCTGGTTCAGCCGGGGCTGTCACTGTACCCGGCCGAGGTTCGGTTTTTCCTCCACATGTCGGGATGGCTCGTCGCGGTCGCCGTCGCGCTCTTCCTGCCCTTCGTCGGTTATGCCGCAATGAAACAGCTCGGATTCCAGCTGTGGCCGCTTTTCGTGGGCTGGGCCAGCCTCGCCTTGTTCATCATATATGCGGCCGTTGCCTCAATGGGCGTCTTCACCTGGCTGCCGATCAACTGGCACTTGGCCGGGCCGGTCGGGCTCTTCGAATCCATCATGGTCACGCTGGCCCTCGGGTTGAATCTCAAGAAAATCCAGCAGGAGAAACTCGCTGCCGACGCCAATTTCGCGCAGTCGCTGGGCGAGCGTCTGGAAATCAGCGAACGGGCGAAACGGCTGGCCGAAGAAAAGGCGTTCGCCCTCGAGACCGTCAGCAGCCAGAACGCGCTGCTTCATGCCTCGGGTCATGACAGCCGACAGGTGATCCTCGCGCTCAATAGTGCGGTCGAGGTCCTCAAACGGCAGGAAGGTACAAATAGTGACTCTTCGCTTGTCGAGATGCTCGAAAGCTCGGCCGATTTTCTGAATGAGATCGTCTCGACGACTATCTCGGGCGCCAACATCGCCCCAGGCGATTCCGATTTCGTCTCGCTCAGCGTTTTTCGGGGTCAGGCACTGATCGAGCCGCTTGCAATGATGTTCAAGGCGCCCTTCGCGAACAAAAAGCTGCTGCTCGAGGTCCGTATTGTGGACGATGTCCAGATAATTTCGGACAAACCCCTGCTCATGCGCGCGCTCGCCAATTTGCTCAGCAACAGCTACCAATATACCGAAACCGGCGGTGCCTGCGTTAGTCTTGAACGCGTGGATGGGCAGGCCGTCATCAAAATCACCGACAGCGGCAGCGGCATGTCCACCGAAGTCGCCACTGCCCTGAACGGCGACGCCGTCACGCGAATTCGCGGTAACGAAAGCATAGCGGGAACCGGTTCGGGTTTCGGATCGGCCAAGCGCATTATCGAAACGCTCAGTGGGAAGCTGGAGATCGTCTCGTCCACGCCAGGCGGCACCGAAATCCGGATCGTCCTGCCCGCGGCCTTCACCGTCATCACGCCGATTTCAGTCGGCGATTTGCAGGCAGGTCTGGCGGCGTGGGCCGTCCTCGATTTCGACCAGCGCGGCGATTTCGAGGCGGGATTGGGATCAGCGGAGGACAAAAGGCGGGTCATCGCCCTTACCTATGATGATACCACGGTTACGCGCGGGCGCCTCAGCCATCTTGTCGCAATGGCTGCAATCAAACCTGCCTGCCGCGAAATGTTGGATCATCCCCTTCTCGCGACGGCGTCAGAGCAGGTTTAATTCGTTCGCGCGATCTACGATTTTACGGTTGTGCGGAGCGTCGAGTTTGCGTCGCAGCTCGGCGATGTGGAAGGAAACGGTGGGCGGCGCGATCGCCAGGCGATAGGCGATCTCCTTGTTCGTCTCGCCTTGTGCCAGATAATGTAGAATGGCCATCTGGCGTGACGACAGGGCAACCGGCGGCTGCTGAAATTTGCCGAGCGCCTCGTCGATGTGCGGAGAAATATAAACTTCACCCGCCAGTGCCGCGTCGCAGGCTGCGACAATATGATCCAAAGGATCCGATTTGCTGACGACCGCGCGCGCGCCGAGTTTGAGCGCCGAATGAATCTCGTTGAGATGCGTTTCGCCCGTCAGAATGATCACCGTCATGTCCCGCGAGCCGACGATTTCGGCGAGAACGTTGATCCCACGCACGTCGGGAAGGTTCAGATCGAGGATAACCAGGTCGACCGGCTGCGACTGGACAAAGGCATTGACCATTGCCCCGCAATCGAGGGCGCCGACCACGGCATAGCGGTCGAGTGACGCGAAGAGGAATCGCAGCCCGCTTTGCGTGATACGGTGATCGTCCACGATCAGAATATTGTGTTTCATGCCCACACCCCACCCATCCCCACTCGCTTTTCTGCGGATTATAGCATCTCTGCAACCCGAATTGATGCGGGGTGCTGCAAGAATTAGGGCCGTCGCCAGACAAACAGAGGCCCGTCGAGTGGCCTTCGACTCGTCCTTGAAACAAAAAGGCCCCACCCTCTTGGGTGGAGCCTTTTGGCCTCGACCGGCCTTACAACGGCTCGAGACTGACCCTCCTGCCCTTCCCGGGTATCAGAGCGGCAGGAACTGAATTGTGGCAGCCCTCGATCGACGCGTGATCCCAAAAAGAGTTTAGGGTCAACCCGAACTGAAGATTGGCCGGTTGTGGCGTGGCGAAGAATAGGCGAATTCAGACTTTCGCATGATCATTCTCCTGTGGGCGAAATGGCCAAGGGGAACGAGCGAACGGCCCCTTTAGCTGTCAGCAGACCGTCTGACCGTTCGACGTCGACGATAGCTGCCAGGGGTCAGCAATATTTCACCCCAGGCGGGCAAAAACAGCCGCGCCTGAGGGAGGTAATTCCCGTTCCTTCTGGCTACTTTCAGAAACGATTGCCGCTGCGAGCAATTCTCCTGTCGTGACAGGTCCGGCAAAGATCGCCTCCATGCCGCGCACGCATACACCCACGCCCTCATCCGCCAGATCATAATGCACCTGTTTCGCCGAACGCCGCGTGACGACCATATCGGCCCGGCGCAGTTCGGCTAGCTGCTGGCTGAGCGCCGGCTGTCCGATCCCCGTTGCCGCTTCGATTTCGCCCACTGTCCGCCCGCCGCGGAGCAGGCAGGAGAGGATCATCAGCCGTTGCGGCTGGGCATAGACGCGCAGCTTTTCAACGGCCTTGTCCGCGAGCGCACGGTCCTGGTAAATCGCGCTCATGGGGCGTCGACCGTACGGCAGAACCAGCCTAGATCGTCGCCTTCCATCATCCGCTCGGGCGGCGGAGCGAGCAACGGCTGGCCGGGACGCCAGCCTTCGGGGGCCAGCACGCTGCCGTCGGCGGTGCGCCGGAGTGCGGCGAGCGTCCTCAAAATCTCGTCGACCGAACGACCGACCGTGTGCGGATAGATGTTGATCGCGCGAACAACTCCGTCGGGATCGATGAAATAGGTCGCGCGAACCGCAGAACTGTCCTGCGCCGCATCATCGATCATGCCATAGGCGCGGCCGACCGCCATGCTCGGATCCTCGACGATCGGAAATTCGATCGCGACGCCAAACTGCGCCTCGATCGCGCGCACCCAGGCGAGATGCGAATAGAGGCTGTCGACCGACAGCCCGAGCAAGGCGCAATCGAGCGTATCGAAGTCAGCCTGTCGCCTGGCGAAAGCGATGAACTCGGTCGTACAGACCGGTGTGAAATCGGCGGGGTGCGAGAAGAAGACGAGCCAGCGCCCGCGATAATCGGCGAGCTTCATCGCGCCTTTGGTCGATCTTGCGCTGAAAGGCGGCGCTTCATCGCCAAGCCGTAGGGAGCGCCGCCCCTCGGTATCGATCTTGTCTATCATAAGTCTCGGTCTTTCATCCCCAAAATCCATGCCGCCGGTGCGGACTTGACGCAATCTTTCTATTCGATTACATAGTTTATGTAAATATGAATTCATGGAGGCAGAAGTGACCGATTCGACCATTGCCCACGCCAGCGCCCAAGTGATCGCAGCCAGGGCGAAACCGGCGGCGATCAAGGCCTTCTTCGACGATGCGACGAATACGGTGTCCTATGTCGTCCACGATCCCGCGACGAAGCGCGCCGCGATCATCGACAGCGTGCTCGATTTCGATCCGGCGGCGGGTCGCACGGGGTTTGCCTCGGCCGACAAGATCGTCGCCTTCGTCAAGGAGCATGACCTCGGCATCGACTGGCTGCTCGAGACGCACGCGCATGCCGACCATCTGTCGGCGGCGCCGTACCTCCAGGAAAAGCTGGGCGGCAAAATTGCGATCGGCGAACATATCGTCACCGTTCAGAACAGCTTCGGCAAATTGTTCAACGCCGGAAGCGACTTTCAGCGCGACGGATCCGACTTCGATCATTTGTGGAAAGACGGCGACCGTTTCCAGATCGGCGAGATCGAGGTCACGGTGCTGCACGTCCCCGGCCACACGCCCGCCGACAACGCCTATGTCATCGGCGACGCCGTCTTCGTCGGCGATACGATGTTCATGCCCGACTATGGTACCGCGCGCGCCGATTTTCCGGGCGGCGATGCCCGCCAGCTATTCCAGTCGCTGCGCCGCATCCTCAAGCTGCCGCCCGAAACGCGCCTGTTCATGTGCCATGACTATCTGCCCGAAGGCCGCGACAATTATATCTGGGAAACGACGGTCGCCGACGAACGCGCCCATAATGTCCATGCACACGATGGCGTGACCGAAGATGAATTCGTCGCGATGCGCGAAGCGCGCGACATCGCGTTGGCGATGCCGCGGCTGATCATGCCCTCGATCCAGGTCAACATGCGCGCCGGTCATATGCCGGCGCCCGAGGAAAACGGCATTCGTTACCTCAAGATCCCCGTGAACGCGGTATGATCGCGGCCTTTCCGCAGGCGATGCCGGTCGAGGGTTTGCTCGGCGGCTTGCTCATCGGTCTGAGCGCCGCGATCATGCTGCTAGGCAACGGCCGGATCGCCGGGGTCAGCGGTCTTGCTGCACGCGCGACCGGGCTCGGAACCGGCAGCGCGCCGCGCGGCATGGCACTCGCCTTCATTATCGGCCTGCCGCTTGGTGCCGCCGTGATCGCCTTGCTGCTTGGCGGCGTCGAAATCCGCTACCCCGCGTCGATCTGGCCGATCGTCGTGGGCGGGCTGTTCGTCGGCTATGGCACCCGCCTGGGCTCGGGCTGCACCAGCGGCCATGGCGTGTGCGGCATGTCGCGGCTGTCGCTGCGCTCGATCACCGCGACCCTGTTGTTCATGGCAAGCGGTATCGCCACGGTCGCGTTGATGCGCGCGGGCGGCCTGCTGTGAAGCGCGTGATTGCGGCGCTGGCGGCGGGCGCGATATTCGGTGCGGGCCTGGCGCTTTCGGGCATGGCCGACCCCCAGCGCGTCCGCGCCTTCCTTGACATCTTCGGCGCCTGGGATCCGACGCTGGCGTTCGTCATGGGCGGCGCGCTGGCCCCGATGGCGATCGCCTGGGCGATCCAGCGTCGTATGGCGCGCCCGATCCTCGCCGGTGTTTTCGACCTTCCCCCTACCCGCGGGATCGACCGACCGCTTGCCGTCGGCGCGGTGATCTTCGGCGTCGGCTGGGGGATCAGCGGCCTCTGCCCCGGCCCCGCGATTGCGGGGCTCGCGCTGGCTCCAAGCCATGCCATCGTTGCGGTTGCCGCAATGGGCGCTGGCATGGCCCTGCACCGCCTCACCAGCCGCTGACCCCAAGCCACGCCTGGAGAAGAGACATGGATATTAGAACAATCAATTTGCAGCTCGGTGTCAGCCCGCAGATTCAGCCCGACGACGTCGCGGCGATCGTCGCAGCCGGCTATCGCTCGATCATATGCAACCGCCCCGACGGCGAGGAAGCCGGGCAGCCGCCTGCCGCTGCGATTGCCGAGGCGGCGCAACGGCATAAGATTGGCTTTGCGCATATCCCGGTGGTTTCGGGCCAGATGACCGGGACCGACGCGATGCTGATGGCTAATGCTCTTGCCGAGTTGCCGTCACCGATACTCGCCTTCTGCCGTTCGGGCAGCCGATCGGAAAAGCTGGCTGCCATGGCGACCGCACGATCGGCGCCGCACGCCGGCGCCGACTATGACATTGTCATCGTCGGCGGCGGCAGCGCGGGGATCGCGACAGCGGCCAGTCTGCTGAAACGGAACCGCAAGCTCTCCATTGCCATTATCGAGCCCTCCGATGTCCATTATTATCAGCCTGGCTGGACAATGGTCGGCGCGGGGATATTCGACGCCGCATTCACGCGCCATACCGAACGCTCGGTCATGCCGCGCGGGGTGGACTGGATCAAAAAGGCGGCAACTGGATTTGCGCCCGATGATGATCGAGTGTTGCTGGATGACGGCAGTTCGGTGTCGTACCGCGTTCTGGTCGCGTGTCCCGGTATCAAGCTCGACTGGGATGCCATTCCAGGCCTGAGCGAAACGCTCGGCAAAAACGGCGTTACCTCCAACTACCGCTATGACCTTGCGCCCTATACCAATCGCCTCGTCAAGAATTTGGAAGGTGGCCGGGCCCTGTTCACCCAGCCGCCGATGCCGATCAAATGTGCCGGTGCGCCCCAAAAAGCGATGTATCTGTCGTGCAATGTCTGGGAACGCAGCGGTGTCCTCAAAGACATTGACGTCCAGTTTCACAACAGCGGCCCGGCGCTGTTCGGCGTTGGGGTCTATGTCCCGGCGCTGATGGAATATGTCGAGCGCTACAACGCACATCTGAATTTCGGATCCAAGCTGGTCGCCATCGACGGCCCCGCGAAGGTCGCGACCTTCGAGCAAAAACGCGGCGATACAGTCACCCGCGTCGACGAACATTTCGACATGATCCATGTCGTGCCGCCGCAGGTGGCGCCCGATTTCGTTCGCAACAGTCCGCTCGCCGCGCCCAGCGGATTCATCGAGGTCGATGAAGCGACGCTCCAGCATGTCCGCTACGCCAATGTCTTCGGGCTCGGCGATGCCTGCTCGGCGTCGAACGCCAAGACGATGGCCGCAGCGCGCAAGCAGGCGCCCGTCGTTGCGGTCAATGTGCTGGCCGCGCTCGATGGCAAGGCGCCGGTCGCCGATTATGACGGCTATGGCAGCTGCCCGCTCACCGTCGAGCGCGGCAAGATCGTGCTTGCCGAATTCGGTTATGGCGGCAAGCTGCTCCCGAGTTTTCCGAACTGGCTGATCGACGGTACAAAGCCCTCGCGCCTGTCGTGGCTGCTGAAGGACACGATTCTGCCGCCGATCTATTGGCACGGTATGCTCAAGGGCCGCGAGTGGATGGTCAAGCCGCACCTGATTGCCGCGAACGGATAGCGACATGATCGACACCCTCCATTTTGCGCTCGGCGGCGTCTCGGGCGCCCTGGTTGGATTCGTGCTGGGCTTGGTCGGCGGCGGCGGGTCAATTCTGGCGGTTCCCCTGCTGCTCTATCTCGTCGGCGTGAAAGAGCCGCATGTCGCGATCGGTACCAGCGCCTTTGCGGTGGCGGCCAATGCCGCGATCGGGCTGTGGAACCATGCGCGCGCGGGAACGGTCAATTGGCGCTGCGGTTTCATCTACGGCTCGGCCGGGGTCGTCGGCGCATTTGGCGGCTCGACGCTCGGGAAGAGCATCGACGGGCACAAGCTGTTGCTACTGTTCGCGTTGCTGATGATCGTCGTCGCGATCCTGATGTTCAGGCGGCGCGGTGACGAAGGCATTGAGGGCGCCCAGTGCAGCCGCGAAAATGTCGGAAAGGTCGCCGGTTATGGGCTGGGAACTGGGGTGTTCTCAGGCTTTTTCGGGATCGGCGGCGGCTTCCTGATCGTCCCCGGCCTGGTGGCTTCAACGTCGATGCCGATCCTGCGGGCGATCGGCACCTCGCTGATCGCGGTGACCGCATTCGGCCTCACCACCTCGTTCAACTATGCGCTGTCGGGTCTCGTCAACTGGCCGCTGGCGGGCGTCTTCATCCTCGGCGGCGTCGCGGGCAGCGCGCTAGGCACCCGCGCCTCGCGCGCACTTTCGGCCGACAAGGGCAAACTCAACACCGTCTTTGCCGCCTTTGTCATGATCGTCGCCCTCTACATGCTCTGGAAGAGCTGGGGGGAGATCGGCCTATGATCCCGGCGAAGATGTGAAAACGCGAACAGCCCGAATATCAAAAGGAAAATATCATGACTCTCCACATTGGCGACATTGCGCCCGACTTCACTGCCGACACCCAGAACGGACCGATCAGCTTTCATGAATGGGCCGGCGACAGCTGGGTCTTCCTCTTCAGCCATCCAGCCGATTTCACGCCCGTCTGCACGACCGAGATGGGCCGCACCGCCCAGCTCGCGCAGGAATTTGACAAACGCAACACCAAGCCCCTCGGCCTTTCGACCGATACCGCCGAAGAACATCGCAAGTGGATCGAAGACGTCAACGACACCCAGCACACCGACCTCAAATTCCCGATCCTGGCCGATGCCGACCTGTCGATTGCCCGGATGTACGACATGATCCACCCGCAGCAGAGCGAGACGGCGGCGGTACGTTCGGTGTTCATCATCGACCCTGCCAAGCGCATCCGGCTGACGATGACCTATCCCATGAGCGTCGGTCGCAATTTCGACGAGATCTTGCGCGTGATCGATGCGCTGCAACTGGGCGACAAGTTCCGGATAGCGACGCCGGCCGACTGGTCGGCGGGCAAAGAGGTCATCATCCCGCCGTCGATCAAGGATGAGGAAGCGGTGACGCTGTTTCCGCAGGGCTGGACGACGCACCGGCCTTATTTGCGCACGACATTGGTCGCATAAGTCAACCATGAGCCGAGAGGGGGATCGAGATGTTCACACGCATTGAACGCTGGCTGGAACCAGGCACACGGTCGAAGGCGCTGATCGATCCACTTTTCCGCATATTCACCAGCCTGATCTTTATCGTCGGCGGCCTCGGTCATTTTGGCCAGCATCGGATGATGCTCGAACGGATGAAGCAATCGCCCTGGGCGGGCATGGTCGACAGGATTGGCGATCCTTCGGTCCTGCTCTGGCTTTCGGGGATTGCCTTTGTCGTGGCGGGGTTCACACTGGCGATCGGTTTCATGACGCGGGCCTCGGCCCTGATTATATTCGTGACACTCGTACCGGTCACGATCACGACGCATCTGGTACCCGATCCCTCGCATGTCGGCCCATTGTTCAAGAATATCGCCATATTGGGCGCGCTCCTGCTGATCTGGGCGCGCGGACCCGGTGCCTATGCACTCGATAATAAGGGATTTTGACCGATGATTGAGCAAGACTGGGCCATCATTCTTGCCCGTGTGCAATTCGCCTTCACGGTCAGCTTTCACTTCCTGTTCCCGGCGTTCACGATCGGGCTGGCGAGTTTCCTAGCCGTGCTCGAAGGGCTCTGGCTCAAAACCGGCAAAGGGGTTTACGCGAATCTCTATCGCTATTGGCTCAAGATCTTTGCCGTCGTATTCGCGATGGGCGTCGTGTCGGGCATCGTCATGTCGTACCAGTTCGGCACAAACTGGTCGGTCTTTTCCGACAGGGCCGGGCCGGTCATCGGACCGTTGATGGCCTATGAAGTGCTAACAGCCTTCTTTCTGGAGGCGGGCTTCCTCGGCGTCATGCTATTCGGCATCAACAAGGTCGGTCGCAAGCTTCATTTTGTCGCGACACTCGCTGTAGCCGCAGGCACGTTCGTCTCCGCTTTCTGGATCTTGTCGGTCAACAGCTGGATGCAGACGCCGGTGGGTTTCGAAATGGGCGCGAACGGACAATTCCTGCCCGGCGACAGCTGGCTGACGATCGTCTTCAACCCAAGCTTTCCCTATCGCCTCGTCCACACCGTCCTGGCCGCTTATCTGACGACAGCCTTTGCGGTCGGCGCAGTGGGGGCATGGCATCTCCTGAAAGACCGGCAGAATCCCGGCGCGCGAAAGATGTTCTCGATGGCGATGTGGATGGCGGCGATCGTTGCACCGATCCAGATATTCGCTGGCGATATGCATGGCCTCAATACGCTCGAGCATCAGCCCGCCAAGGTGATGGCGATGGAAGGACATTATCAAAGCCACCCCGACGGCGCGCCGCTCATCCTGTTCGGCATCCCGAACAGCAAGGAGAAGCGCGTCGATTACGCCATCGAAATACCGAAGGCTTCGTCATTGATCCTGAAGCACGATCTGAATGCTCCCCTCGCTGGACTGGACACCATCCCCGATGCCGACGAGCCTCCGGTCGGGATCGTCTTCTGGGCGTTCCGCATCATGGTCGGCCTGGGCTTTGCCATGCTGGGCATCGGAATGTGGAGCCTGACCGCCCGCGCCCGCAAGAAACTCTACGACTGGCCGTGGCTGCACCGCGCCGCGGTCGCGATGGGTCCGAGCGGTTTCATCGCCGTACTCGCCGGCTGGGTGACGACCGAAGTCGGACGCCAACCCTTCACCATCTATGGCCTGCTCCGGACCGTGGATAGTGCATCGCCGCTCGATGCGCCGGCGGTCGCGGCATCGCTCGTCGCCTTTGTCATCGTCTATTTCGCTGTGTTCGGGATGGGCATCTGGTATCTGCTTCACCTGATGAAAAAGCCGCCCGAAGCGCATGAAGCCGCGCTCGACGGCCTGCCGATCCGCTCCGCCGGAATCACGCCCGCCGCCGCGGTTATCGAAGGAGACATCGCATGATCGATCTCACCGTCGTCTGGGCCGCGATCATCGGCTTTGCGATCATCGCCTATGTCGTGATGGACGGCTTCGACCTTGGCATCGGCATCCTTTTTCCCTTTTTCAAGGTGGGCAAGGATCGCGATACGGCGATGAACAGCATCGCACCGGTGTGGGACGGCAACGAAACCTGGCTGGTGATGGGGGTCGGCGGACTGCTCGCCGCCTTTCCGCTCGCCTATGCGATCATCCTCCCGGCCCTCTATGCACCGATGATAGCGATGCTGCTCGGCCTGGTATTTCGGGGCGTCGCCTTCGAATTTCGCTGGCGGGACCCGGCGCACCGCGAATTCTGGGATCGCGCGTTCACGACAGGCTCGATCGTGGCGACCTTCGCGCAGGGAATCGCGCTCGGCGCGCTTTTGCAGGGGATCACCGTCGAAGGCCGCGCCTATGCCGGCGGCTGGTGGGAATGGCTTTCGCCGTTCAGCCTGTTGACCGGCTTTGGGTTGCTGACCGGCTATGCGCTGCTTGGCGCCTGCTGGCTCAACTGGAAGACCGAAGGCGGTTTGCAACGCCAGGCAGTGACCTATGCCGGCCGCCTCGGCATCGCGTTGTTGCTGATGATCGGCGCGATCAGCCTCGCGACGCTGACCTTGGAGGCACAATATTACCAACGGTGGCTAAGCTTTCCGGGCGTATTGGCGACGGCGCAGGTGCCGCTGGCGACGCTGATCATAACCTTCCTCTTCTATCGCAGCTTGCGACTGAAAAAGGATGCGCAGCCCTTTTTCTGGGCGCTGACGCTCTTCGGTCTGTGCCTGATCGGCCTTGGTGTCTCGATCTGGCCCGACGTCATCCCCGCGCGCGTCACTATCTGGGAAGCCGCCGCTCCGCACCGCAGTCAGGTCTTCATGCTGGTCGGCGCATCGATCATGGTGCCGATCATCCTCGCCTACACCGCCTGGTCCTATTGGGTGTTCCGCGGCAAGGTGGGCGCGGATGGATATCATTGATGACGGCGCGCCTGAAACGGATTGGCTGGTTTGTCGCAATTTGGGCCGCAAGTGTCTTGGCGCTGGCGACAGTGGGGTTGATAATCAGAGCCGTTCTGCGCGCATGATTGGAACCAGTGATTTGATCCCGCGATCGTGGTGCTTAGGAGCGGGTTCGCCGAGAATGGCCGTTAGGGGTCTGGCAGCCGTTGTCGTGCGGAAAGCGAAAGCAGACACCCGCCAGCACGTAATGCAAACAGGCAAGGTACGACGCGATTCCGAGTTTCGATCTTTCGCGGTGCGCGGCGACTGATCGTAAACTGGGCTCGTCGCCCGTTGCCGGTCCGTTTTACTCGTCGGCTCCAGCGGTAGGACCGAATTGCACTGACGGAGATACGATAGTGCCGGTGATCAACGAAACCCCAGAAAATTACGCAGGTCGGGGATAAGGCCTATGTCCGCCGCATCGTCGGCAAGGCTGGTTTCGGCAATGACCAATCACGATCTGCGGCTCGAAACTGGCGATCGAGCATGCTTATTCGGGGCGATCGCCACCCCGGCGGGATGGTGCCAAGTTTTGACCGGAAATGGTGCCCCTGGCCGGACTCGAACCAGCACTCCTTGCGGAACCGCATTTTGAGTGCGGCGCGTCTACCAATTTCACCACAGGGGCACGGCGCTTGCAGCGCGGCGCATCCCCTAAAGCGAAGCGCCGCTTTTTGCCAAGCTATTTCTTGAGTTCTTTCGCCAGCGTCTTTGCCGTCGCCTTGCCATAGGGCGGCTTGAAACCCGCGAGCCCCGCGACGTCGAGCTTGGGCTGGCGGTACACCGCGCGCGCGTGGCTGAAGGTGCGGAATCCGTCGACCCCGTGATAATTGCCCATGCCCGATGGCCCGACCCCGCCGAACGGTAGATCCTCCATCGCGTTATGGAACAAGACGTCGTTGACCGTGACGCCGCCCGAGATCGTCCGCGTCAGCACGCGGTCTTCCTCGCTCTTGTCCTGCCCGAAATAATAAAGGCCGAGCGGTCGGTCGTTGGCGTTCACATAGTCGATCGCGTCGTCGATATGCTTGTACGTCTTCACCGGCAGGATCGGCCCGAAGATTTCTTCCTGCATCACCTTCATATCGTCCGTCGGATTGCGGACGATATGGAGCGGCATCTTGTGGCCGTTCGAGCTTGCGAAATCCTCAGCCCCCGGATTGATCTCGATCACCTCGGCGCCCTTTTCGCGCGCATCGGCGAGATAGGACTGCAGCCGATCGTAATTGCGCGTGTTCACGACCGACGTGTAATCATCGTTGGCGAGCAAGGTCGGATAAAGCGCCGCCGCGCCCTTGGTGACGCGGTCGATCACCTCGCCCTCCTGATCCTCGGCCACCAGCAGATAATCGGGCGCGAGGCAGATCTGTCCGGCGTTCATCATCTTGCCGAGCGCGACGCGCTGGCCGACAAGATCCTTGTTCGCGCTGCGCCCGATAAAGGTCGGCGACTTGCCGCCGAGTTCGAGCGTCACCGGCACCAGATTGTCCGCCGCGGCGCGCATGATATGTCTGCCGACGCTCGTCGCGCCGGTGAAGATCATATGGTCGAACGCCAGCTTCGAGAAGGCGACGCCAACCTCGGAATCGCCGGTGAACACCGCCATCTCGCTCTCGTCGAAATAGTTGGGCACCAGCCGCGCCATCAGCGCCGACACATTTTCGGTAAACTCGCTCGGCTTGATCATCGCGCGATTGCCCGCCGCGAGCACGCCCGCCATCGGGACGAAGACCATGCCGACGGGGAAATTCCACGGCGCGACGATGCCGACGACGCCCTTCGGCTGATAGACGACCTCGGCCTTGGCGCCGAGCAGGCCGAGCGGAAAGGTCGGTTTGCGCTTCTCGCCCTTCGACCAGTTCGCCATATGCTTTTTCGCATGCTTCAAGGCGCTGACCGAAGGCATGATGTCGGTCATCAGCGTCTGTTCGCGGCTGCGGTGCCCGAAATCCTCGCTCACCGCCTTGGCGAAATCCTCGGCATGGTCGACGAGCATCGCGATCGCGCGGTCGATGCGGTCGGTGCGGACGGCAAGGCTTTCAGGCATGGCGGCGGTGAAGCTTGCTTTCTGCGCCGCGAGAACCGCGTGCATGCGCGCCGTTTCGCCGGCGATATCCTTGATCGCGGTTGCCATGACCTAATCTCCCCGTTTCCAGTTTGCACGACTTCACCATGCCCCGCAGCCGGTTGCAAGTTGAAACCTGCGTGCCCAGGGCGATCGAGAGGTCATGGCTCGATACTGATGGCGCGGGATCTGAGCCGGGCGGCGAGCGGACGGTCGGGAAACGTTGAGAGTTTCAGACGCCGTTAGGCGTCAGAAAGTCTTCGATGCCCGAACCGCGGGGATCATAGACTGAGCTATGGGGAAAGCTGCTTTGCGCGAGGCACGGGGTAGCCAAGAGCTGTCAAAAAGCAGCCGGACATGAGAGCGGACCGGCAGCTTTTATGTCGCGAGAGCAGACGTCTGAACTGAGACAGTCTGATTTTGGGCGTCTGGCGTCTGCTTTTCGGCAGGGCGAGCGCAAGCGTGTCCGCTTCCGGACGCAGGGCTGCGCCGGCTATGGGAGTGGATGAGCCGTGCCGGGTCACGGCGCCTGTGTCCCGGATGATGACGGCGCGGGTGGCGGCGCGCGGGCGAGGTAGCGGCGTTCGAACACCTCGATGATCACCATGGTGCCGCCGCAGCACGGGCAGAGCGGCCGGGCCTCGGGCTCATTGATCGGGTCGGCGGCGGGCGGCGGCGCGACGCTGAGCAAACGGCGGGCGCGTTCGAGGTGAGCCTTGCGCTGTGCGCTGGCGAGGAGCCCATAGTGGCGGATGCGGTGGAATCCGCGCGGCAGGGCGTGGAGCAGGAAACGGCGAATGAACTCGTCAGCGGCGAGGGTCATGACCTGCTGGCGGTCGGCGCCGGCCTCGCGATAGTTTTTATAGCGGAAGGTGACGCCGGCATCGTCGAAGCGGAGGAGGCGGCTGTTCGATATCGCAACGCGGTGGGTGTAGCGCGACAGATAGGCGAGCACCGCCTCGGGCCCAGCGAACGGCGGCTTGGCATAGACCACCCAGCGCTTCTTTCTGACGGGTGAGAGATGCCGCAGGAATGCGCGCCGGTCGGCGAGCTGCGTCATGCCGCCGAAGAAGGCGAGCTGCCCACGGTCATGGAGGGCGCGCAGCCGGGTCAGGAACAGGCGGCGGAACAGGGCGCCAAGCACGCGCACGGGCAGGAGGAAGGCCGGACGTGCGGATATCCAGCGTGTCCCATCGCGGGAGATGCCGCCGCCGGGCACGATCATGTGGATGTGCGGATGATGGGTCAGCGCCGAGCCCCAGGTGTGGAGGACGGCGGTGATACCGATCCGGGCGCCGAGGTGCCTGGGATCAGCGGCGATGGTCAGCATCGTATCGGCAGCGGCCTTGAACAGCAGGTCATAGACGAGCGCTTTGTTGTAATAGGCGATCGCGGCGACCTCGGCAGGCAGGGTGAACACGACGTGGAAGTAGCCGACCGGGAGGAGGTCGGCCTCGCGCGCTTCGAGCCAGCTGCGCGCCGCAGCGCCCTGGCACCTTGGGCAGTGCCGGTTGCGGCAGCTGTTATAGGCGATCCGCCAGTGCCCGCAGTCGGTGCAGGCCTCGACATGACCGCCGAGCGCGGCGGTGCGGCAATGTTCGATCGCCGACATGATCTTGAGCTGATGCAGGCTCAAATGCCCGGCCTGCGCGGTGCGATACGCGGGACCAGCGCTGCGGAAGATATCGGCGACCTCGAGTGAGGCGCGCACCGCCTTAGCCGTCAGGCGCCTCCTCGTCCGGCGCGGCCAGCGCAAGCCTGTCGAGCGGACTGACGACCGACCGAACGGTCTTCGTTGCGACCTGCGCGTAGAAGGCCGTCGTGTTTATCTTGGCGTGGCCGAGCAGGACCTGGATGACGCGGATGTCGACGCCATCTTCCAGCAGGTGCGTGGCGAAGCTGTGGCGCAACGTGTGCGGTCCAACCCGCTTGGCGATATCCGCGGCCTCGGCGGCCTCGACGACGACCCGGTAGAGCTGGCGCGTGCTGATATGGGCCGCTGCGCCCTGTCCGGGAAAGAGCCAGCCGTCGCGACGCAAAATGCCCTGCTGCCGCCCGGCGCGCCACCAGTCACGCAGGAGCAGGAGCAGGCCCTCGGGCAGCATGGCGTTGCGGTATCGCCCGCCTTTGCCGCGCTCGATCCGCAGCAACATGCGCTCGCTGTCGACGTCGCTGATCTTGAGCGCTGCCACTTCGGCCACCCGTAGGCCCGCGCCATAGGCCACCGACAGCGCGGTCTGATGCTTGAGGCAGCGTGTCGCATCGAGCAGGCGCTTCACCTCGGCCATGGTCAGCACGACCGGGATCTTGCGAACCTGCTTGGTGCGGATCAGCTTACGCGCGAGATCGGGGCGGTCGAGCGTGTGCGTGAACAAGAACTTGAGCGCGCTGACGATGCTGTTCATCGTTGGCGCCGGCACGCCAGCTTCGAGCTGCTCGAACTGGAACTGGCGGATATCCTCGGCGGTCGCGGTGTGGGGAGAGCGCTGCAGCCAGGTCGCGAACCGTCCGACATCGCGTAAATAATTACGCTGCGTCTCCGGTCCGAACCTGCGCATCGCCATGTCGTCCAGCAGGCGCTGGCGCAGCGGGCTGATCGGGCTAATCTGAACAAGCTCATTCATCGTTCGACTCCTCGGTTGAAGAAGTCGAAAAGGTCTGCCTATGCCGGCCGACGTTCAATCAGACGCGGCGCTCGCTGGACGGCTTTACATCGAGGCTAGCGCCAATCCACGCAGTGGTTCGTGCTCCGACCGATAGTTGCCGTTGAAGGACTTGCTCTCTCCCCTTCAGGGGAGAGATAAGAAGGCTTGCCGGTTTTACCGGCTAGCCGCAGTTGAGAGGGGCTTGAGCTGCTTCCGCCCCCTCTCCCAACCCTCTCCCCTGAAGGGGAGAGGGCTACGTCCGCTCCCCACCTCTTTCCGGTCGTTCGTCGGAACTCAGTGACACTGCCCATACTTACCCCCAGACGCCCTCCGGAAAAACCGCTTTCCTACAATATCCCGCTATGGTTCAAGGTTATCGATGATCAGCATCCTTTTAATTCCAGCGCGATCCACTCCCCTTTCACCCCGGGCAGAAGCTCGACAGGAATGTCATTGGGCTGAACTTCACTGAACTTTGACGCTGCGGCACCAGATTTCACGGCCCTCCTTCCGAAGTAAGCAGGCCTCGCGATCGGTTTGCCTCCCCCTTTCGCATTTGCAGCATTTCGGCTAATCGACCGGCCGACGTATCTTTCCCCTACGGAGTCTCTCGATATGACCGCCACCGATCCCGTCGTTTTCCTCTCCTATGCGCGCACCCCGATGGGCAGCATGCAGGGCAGCCTGTCGGACGCGAGCGCGACCGATCTCGGCGCGACTGCGGTCAAGGCTGCGGTCGAGCGCGCGGGCGTGTCGGGCGACGATATCGAGCGCATCTATATGGGCTGCGTCCTTCCCGCCGGCCTCGGCCAGGCGCCGGCGCGTCAGGCCGCGATCAAGGCAGGCCTGCCCAAGTCGGTACAGGCAACGACCGTCAACAAGGTGTGCGGTTCGGGCATGCAGACCGTGATCATGGGCGCCGAGGCGCTTGCCGCAGGCAGCGTCGACCTGATCGTCGCGGGCGGCATGGAATCGATGACTAACGCGCCCTACCTGCTCAAGAAGCATCGGGGCGGCGCGCGCATCGGCCATGACACCGCCTATGACCATATGTTCCTCGACGGGCTGGAGGATGCCTATGAGGCGGGCCGCGCGATGGGCACTTTTGCGCAGGATACCGCCGACGCCTATCAGCTCAGCCGCCAGTCGATGGACGATTATACGCTGACGTCGCTGAGCCGCGCCAAGGCGGCGATCACCGACGGCGCCTTTGCCGCCGAAATCGCGCCCGTCACGATCGCCGGCCGCAAAGGCGACGTCATTGTCGACACCGATGAAGCCCCCGGCAAGGGCATGCCCGACAAGATCCCGACGCTGAAGCCCGCCTTTGCCAAGGACGGCACGATCACCGCCGCGACCAGCTCGTCGATTTCGGACGGCGCCGCCGCGGTCGTGCTGACGCGCCAGTCGGTCGCCGACGCGAAGGGCGCCAAGCCCGTCGCCCGCCTCGTCGCGCATGCGGCGCACGCACAGGAACCCAAGGATTTCACCGTCGCCCCCGTCGGTGCGATCAACAAATTGCTCGCCAAGACCGGCTGGTCGATCGGCGATGTCGACCTGTTCGAAGTCAATGAAGCCTTTGCCTGCGTCGCGATGTTCGCGATGCACGATCTCGGCATCCCGCATGAGAAGATCAACGTCCATGGCGGCGCAACCGCGCTCGGCCACCCGATCGGCGCCAGCGGCACGCGCATCATCACGACACTGATCGCGGCGCTGCAACGCCACGGCAAGACGCGCGGCATCGCCAGCCTCTGCATCGGCGGCGGTGAAGCGACGGCGGTTGCTGTCGAATTGATCTAAATCGCTATTCCAAAAGGTTGCACGGCGCCGTCGCAAGACGGCGCCGTTTCGTCGTTTTGGCCGCGACAATTTGCGACACTAATGTCCTGAAAATAAACGGCGCATTCCGGCTCCGTTCAATTCGAATCGCCTAATCCTTGTTTCAGTCATCGGGCAATCCCCCTCCCCCTGACGGAATGAAAGGATCAACCAATGAAGACCAGATTTCTCACCGTCGGCCTGATCGCAGCTTTGATGGTCCCCGGCGTCGCCGCGGCCCAGACGCGCGGCGAGGTGCGCGACAGCCGCCAGGACGTGCGCGAAGAACAGCGTGAGCTCCGCCAGGCAAAGCGTTACGGCGATCGCGGCGACGTTCGCGAAGAGCGCCGCGACGTGCGCGACGCACGCCAGGAACTGCGCGAAGACAAGCGCGACTGGCGCCAGGATCGCCGCTATTCGAACTATCGCGCGCCGTTCAAATATCAGTCGTTCCGCGTGGGTTCGACCCTGCGTTCGAACTATTATGCGCCGGCCTATCGCCCGGCCTGGGACAGCCGTTGGGGCGTGCCGCGCGCCGGTCGCAACCTGACCTATGTGCGTCATTACAACGACCTGCTGCTCGTCAACGCGCGCAACGGACGGGTAGTGAAGGTGTACCGCAACCACTTCAACTGGCGCCGCTGAACGAAAATAGTCTTTTGTTTCAACGAGGGTCGATGGGAAACCATCGGCCCTTTTGGCCGCCCGGCGATTGTCATTGCCGCTCCCCCGCGAAGGGCATAGCCTGTGGCCATTCTACTGGGGAGAAATCGACATGAAAAAGCTGGTCCTGCTTGCCGCGCTCACCGCTCTGTCAGCCTGTTCGCAAAAAGCTGCAGAATCGAGAGACGCCGCCGCGACGCCAACAGAAACCGCCGCGCCCGCGCCGACAGCCAATCCGGGCACCGCGCCGGGCAGCTATGACGTCAAACTGGCCGATGGCACGGTGGCTTCGACGGTCATCAACGCCGATGGTACATATGTCGACACCGACGCGACGGGAAAGACCGTCAAAAAGGGCAAGTTCGCGCACAAGGACGGCGAGGATTGCTTCGATCCCGACGGCGACGAAGCCGAGGAATGCTGGACCTTGTCGCCCGCAGCCGCCGATGGCAGCTTCACCGCGACAAATCCGGAGGGCACAACCGTAACCGTCACGCCCAAGAAGAGCTGACCGGGCAGCAGGACCAGCGACCGCCCGATATTCGGAGCGAGCTCAGTCGCCCCATATATGGTCGGTCTGGATCCAGCCCTTGCGGCCTTTGACATCGAACCGGCACCAGCCGTCCTCGCATTCGGTGATGCGGCCGACGACGCCCGGCTCGGCGCGATAGGCGACCGCCGCCGAGATGCTGGCGTCTTCGCGCATCGGCCGGATGTCGCCGGTGACGATCGCGGTGCGTGTCCGGCTCAGGAGCCGTGCCGCCATCCAGCCCCGCGTCCCGTCGGGATCTTCGATCTTGCGCCAGGTTTCAAAGCGCGCAACGACCTTTACCGGCAGGTCCTTGCGCCGATATTCCCAGATTACCGGCACGTCGGGCGACGGCCCCTTGCGCATCCGCGCCTCGTCGACGCTGATCGACGCCCAATAGGGCAGCTGGACAGGGTCGGATTGCGCCGATGCCGGTCCCACGACGGCAAGGCTGAGCAATATCATTGCAAATTTTCGGCTGGTCATCGCCAACCCTTGTCAAAATCGGCGGGACTTATCAACCGGTCGCGCGACGCAAACGGCCCGCCGTCCACAGTTATCCGCGCGGCTCCCCCTTGACCCTCAAGCATCGGCGCGCTCTATCGGCGGCCATGCCCGATTCTTCCCGCCCGAAACGCCCGCGCGTCATCGTTACCCGCCAGTTGATGCCGCATGTCGAGGGGCGCATGGCCGAATTGTTCGATGTGTCGCTGTCGGCGCGCGACGAGGCTTTCACCCGCGACGAGTTGAAGGCGGCGGTTGCCGATTGCGACGTGTTCGTCCCGACCGTGACCGACGAGATAGACGCGGATATCATCAACGCCGCGGGCGACCGGCTGAAGCTGATCGCCAATTTCGGCGCCGGGGTCGACCATATCGACCTGTCGGCGGCGCGTGCGAAGGGCATCATGGTGTCGAACACGCCGGGCGTCTTCACCGAGGACACCGCCGACATGACGATGGCGCTGATCCTGAGCGTGCCAAGACGCCTTGCCGAGGGCGAGAAGCTCATGCGCTCGGGCCAATGGGCGGGTTGGGCGCCCAGCGCGATGCTCGGCCACCGCGTCGGCGGCAAATTGCTCGGCATCATCGGCATGGGACGCATCGGCCTCGCGGTCGCGCGCCGCGCGCGCGCCTTCGGCCTCTCGATCCACTATCACAATCGGCGCCGCCTGCCCGAGGCCATCGAAGAGGAATTGGGCGCAAGCTATCACGCCAGCGTCGATACGCTGCTGCGGATCAGCGACGTGGTGACGATCCACTGCCCGCACACTGCCGAAACGCATGAGATGGTCAACGCGGCGCGGATCGGCGCGATGAAGCCGACCGCCTATCTGATCAACACCGCGCGCGGCGAGATCGTCGATGAAAAGGCGCTGGTTGCGGCGCTCCAGACTGGCCGCATCGCCGGCGCCGGGCTCGACGTCTACACGCACGAGCCCGCGGTCGACCCGGCGCTGCTCGCGCTCGACAATGTCGTGCTGCTCCCGCACCTCGGCTCGGCGACGATCGAGGGGCGCGAAGCGTCGGGCGAAAAGGTCATCGCCAACATCCGCGCCTGGTGCGACGGCCACCGTCCGCCCGATCAGGTGCTCGAGGGATGGGCCTGAGCGCCACCCCCAAAGCGATCAATCCCCCGTCAAAATCCGGTCGACAAGCTGCTTCACGGTCGGGGTGAAGTTGTTCGAATAAAAGGGATCGGTCTTGAAATTGAATGCGGCATGGCCCGCAAACATCAGATTTTGTTCGGGATCGCCGCCGTGCGCGATGTCCTGCAGCGTCTTCTGGATGCAGAAGCTGCGCGGGTCGGCGAGATAGCCGGTCGTGTAGTCGTCATGGTCCTTCCACGACGAAAAACCGCAATGCGACAGGCAGCCCATGCAATCTGTCTGGTCCTTGCGGATCACCGCCTTGTCGGCTTCGGTGACGAAGACGACGGTGTTGTCGGGGGTCTTCAGCGCCTCGGTATAGCCTTCGGCCGCCCAGTCGCGGGCGCGGGCGCGGTCGTGGGGCGTGACCCAGAAATTCTTGCCCTTCACCCCGACGTCGAGCTGGACGATATGATCGCCGGCTTCCTGCTTCGAGTAAGGAATCTGGCGCTCCGAGCGCGCCTCGAGGTCGCGCAGAAACGGTGTACGCACCGCGCTGGAGTAGAAACCCGTTGGCGAGAAGCGGTGGAGCAGCACGTCGCCGTCGTCGAGCGTACGGAGACGATCTTTCCACTGCTGCGGGATCGGACTTTCCTCGGTCAGCAGCGGACGCGTCCCGTATTGGAACGCGATCTGGCCGAGTTCGGGATTGTCGATCCAATTCTCCCAGTCGCGCAGATACCAGACGCCGCCCGCCATCACGATCGGCACGCTGTCGGCGATCCCCTCGGCGCGCATCGTTTCGCGCACGGCGGCGACGCGCGGATAGGGATCCTGCGGCACCAGCGGGTCTTCGGCGTTCGACAGGCCGTTGTGACCGCCCGCGAGCCAGGGATCTTCATAAACCACCGCGCCCAAAAGATGCGGCACCTTGTGATAGGCGCGCTTCCACAGCGCGCGAAAGGCGCGCGCCGAACTGATGATCGGCAGGTACATCACATTGTGCCGCTCTGCGATTTCGCTGAGCTTGTACGGCATGCCCGCACCGCAGGTAACGCCCGCGACCATGCCCTTGGTGCGCGCGAGCACGCCTTCGAGAATTTGCTGCGCGCCGCCCATTTCCCACAGCACATTGATGTTGATCGCGCCCTTGCCGCCCGACACTTCATACGCACGCTCGACCTGCGCGACTGCGCCATCGATGCCATATTGGATCAGCTCTTCATGGCGTTCCTTGCGGGTGAGCGCGTGATAGACTTGCGGGACGATCTTGCCTTCGGCGTCATAGCTGTCGGCGTTGACTGCCGACACGGTGCCGATACCGCCGGCAGCGGCCCAAGCGCCGCTCGACATATGGTTGGTCGCCGACACGCCCTTGCCGCCCTCCACCAGCGGCCAGACTTCGCGTCCGCCGTAAAGGATGGGCTTCAAACCTTTGAACATTCTAAATCTCTTTCTCTCCACCGATCGCGTCCCGCGTACCGGCCCCCGGTGCCGGTTCCGTAAACGGAACACGGCCGTGAAAGTCAATGGTTGCGCCGCCTAATCCCCGGAGAAAAGGCGGCGTCCTGCAAGTGCCCGACCATAGAGATTTTCATAAGCGGCGACCATGGTAGATTCGTCGAAGCGTTCGGCCGCGATGCGGCGATTGGCCTCGCCGATCGAACGCCGCAACGCGGGGTCAGAAGCCAATGCGGCCAATGCGGCGCGAAAACCCTCTTCGTCGGCGGCGATGAACGGCCGGTTCTCCTCCGATACCATCGCAGCGATGTCGCCGACATCGGGGCTAGCGACCGGCAACCCCGCCGCCATCGCCTCGATCACCGCAATCGGCGCCTGTTCGCTTTGCGAGGACAGCGCGAGGATGTCGAAGTGGCCGATCCACCGCGCCGGGTCGGCCATGAAACCGGGCAACACCAGCCGCTCCGCGATGCCGCACGCGGCCGCTTCGGCGGCGATGCCGTCCCGCTCGATCCCCTCGCCGACGATCGCCAGCCGGACGTTGCCGGACAGCGTCGCCGCCGCGCGAACGAGGCGCGGCAAATCCTTGACCTTGCGCAGTCCTGCCACGGTGCCGACGATGATTTCGCCGTCGCGCCGATCAAGCCCGGGAATCGCGACCGAGGGCCCGGCGGCATAGGCGGCGACATCGATCCCGTTGCGGATCAACCGCGTGCGCCGCTCTGCGCCCCACTCGTCCGCCGCGATCCGCTGGAGCAATTCGGAGGGTACCGCCAGCGCGTCGGCGGTCGGCAGCGCAAGGCGACGAAAGCCGTTTCGCTTCCAGTTGCGCTTGACGCTTTCATCTTCGTTGAAGCCGTCCTCATGGTGGATCAGCGGCGGCAGATCGCGAAAAGGCGCAAAGATGCGGTGCGCCATCACGCCGTCCATCGATCCCCAATTATAGCTGAGCACCAGATCGAACTGCTGCATGTAACGCGCGAGGTCGCGGTAGCGGGCGGGCCCCGGCTTGCCGTGCAACGGCGGGGCATCGGCAGGAAATGCGACGTCGATGCCCGGATCGATTGCGTCTCGCGCGCCCATCGCCTCGGGCACCGCCGACAGGATGGTGTGCCGCGCGCGCGGACCCATCAGGTTCATCAGCCGGACCGCGCGCGCCTCCTTCCCGCCCAGCGAGAAGCTCGAATGAAGGTGCAGCAGCCGCGCAGGTGCGTTGACGCCGTTCACGCGGCAGGCAGCTCCGCAACCCACGCGTCGATGGCCGCCAAAGCTTGGGGCTCGTCCATTGTCGGCGCATGCCCGACCCCGGGCACCTCGACCAGCCGCGCGCGCGGCAATTCGGCGGCCATCTTTTCGCCCGCCGAGCGCGCAAGAATGTCCGAAAGTTCGCCGCGCAGGATCAGCAGCGGGATATCGCCCAGCGCGCGGTACACCGGCCACAAATCGGCCGCGGCATCACCGCCGCCCGGCACGCGCAGCGGCGCCGCGATCTGCTTGTCGTAATCGGTGACGATGCGCCCCTCGGCGGTCAGCCGGTGCGTGCGCTTGGTCAACCGCAGCCAGTCATGGATTTCATATCCCGGATAGATCGCGCCGTTGAGTTCGGCGAAGGCGCGCGCCGCGTGCATCCACGTCGGCTGGCTGCCGCCCGCGCCGATATAATCGCGGATCCGCTCGAGCCCCGCCGCCTGGAGTTCGGGCCCGACGTCGTTGAGCACTGCGCCGACGAGCCGCCCGGGCAGCGCCGCCGCCATCAGCATCGCGACCAGCCCGCCGAGCGAGGTGCCAATCGCGGCAAAGCGGTCGATCCCGAGCTCATCGAGCATCGCGACGACATCCTGCACATAGGTGAGCGGGACATAGGTCATCGGATCTTTGGCATAGGCGCTTTCGCCCCGGCCGCGGAATTCGATCACGATAACCTTACGATAGCCGGCGACATGCGGCGCCAGCGCCTCGAAATCACGCGCATTGCGCGCGAGGCCCGGCATGCACAGGATTGGCGGGGCGCTTTCGGTCCCGTCCGGCCCGGCATAGACGCGCGCGTGCAGCCGGACGCCGTCGGACGACCACCAATATTGGTCCGACCAGTCGCGGCGCGCATCCTGCTTTGCATCCTGCTGGGCCAATATGGCGTCCCCTTGATTGGCTTTAAGGTAATCCCGGCGTGCGGGACTCGTCCCGCGTCTATCGCCAACCGCGCAGCGCCGCGCAAGCAATCCGTCACATGCCGCTGCCACAGGTTGCCGCCGCCCGCTTTCACCGATAAGACCGCTGCGACCATGAGCGAGACATTGATTTCATTCGAACCCGCAACCGGCGAAGAGCTCTGGCGCGGCCCGATCAGCAACGTCGATGCCGAGGTCGAAATTGCCCGCCGCGCCTGGCCCGAATGGGCCGCAAAGCCCGTCACCTTCCGCACCGAGACGCTGCGCCGCTTCGTCGACCGGGTGAAGGCCGAGGGCGAAGCGTTCGCCGACCTGATCGCGCGCGAAACGGGGAAGCCGCTCTGGGAAGCGCGCACCGAGGTCGAATCAGTCTGTAACAAGGTCGATATTTCGGTCAAAGCCTACGGCGAACGCACGCCCAATCGCCGCATCGAGGGCGCGATGGGGCTGCGCAACGCGGTGCGCCATAAACCGCACGGCGCACTCGCGGTGCTCGGCCCCTATAATTTCCCCGCGCACCTGCCCAACGGCCACATCGTCCCCGCGCTGATCGCCGGCAATTCAATCCTCTTCAAACCCTCCGAAAAGACCCCCGCGGTCGGCGCCAAGCTCGTCGAATTGCTGCACAGCGCCGGGGTGCCGCAGGAAGTGCTCCGCCTCATCGTCGGCGGTCCCGAAACGGGCAAGGCGCTTGCGGGACACCCGGGCATCGACGGCCTGCTCTTCACCGGCTCGGCGCGCACGGGCCTAGCACTCAACCGCCAGTTTGCGGGCCAGCCTGGCAAAATGCTCGCGCTCGAAATGGGCGGCAACAACCCGATCGTCGTGTGGGACACCGCCGATATCCGCACCGCGACGATCCTCGTCGTCCAGTCGGCCTTCCTCAGCGCCGGCCAGCGTTGCAGCAACGCGCGGCGGCTGATCGTCCGCGACAGCCTCGCCGACGCACTGATCGAGGAGGTTTGCAGCCTCACCAACCGGCTGATCGTCGATCACCCGCACGCCGAGCCCGCGCCCTATATGGGCCCGGTGATCGACAATGAGGCTGCCGACGCGCTGACCGAAAGCTTCCTGATCCTGATGTCGAACGGCGGCAAGGTGATCCGCCACATGACCCGTCCCCTCGCAGGCCGTCCCTTCCTCACCCCCGGCATCATCGACGTCACCGCGATGCCCGAACGGCCCGACGTCGAGCTGTTCGGTCCGCTGCTCCAGGTGATCCGCGTCGACAGCTTCGAGGCGGCAATCGCCGAGGCGAACAACACGGCATTCGGCCTGTCCGCCTCGCTTATCGGCGGCACGCCGCAGCTTTATGACCAGTTCTGGGCGAACGCCCGCGCCGGTGTCATCAACTGGAACCGGCCGACCAACGGCGCCTCGTCCGCCGCACCCTTCGGCGGCATCGGCCTGTCGGGCAATCATCGCCCGAGCGCCTTCTACGCCGCGGACTATTGCGCCTATCCCGTGGCGTCGACCGAAAGCGATACGATGCGGGCCTCGATCGGCGTCGGATTGCGCGATCCCGAAGGCTCGCAGCTGGTGCTCAAGACCTACAATTAGGTTTCTTTCGTCATGCCGGACTTGATCCGGCATCCATTCCAGCGACGGAAGCATGCACCCCGGATCAAGTCCGGGGTGACGAAGAGGGGGCGCTCAATTTTACCTTCACCGGTGTCAAAAAAGCCTGCTTTGCCATGCGGGCGGCCCCGGCCCATTTACGGTGCATGGAAAAGACCCTGCCCTCTCCCGGCAAGCTGTGGCTGGTCGGCGCCGGCCCCGGCGACCCCGACCTCTTGACGCTGCGCGCGGCGCGGCTGCTTGAAGGCGCCGATCTAGTCGTCCACGACGGGCTGGTCGGCGAAGGCGTGCTTGCGCTGATCCCGGCCCATGTCGAGCGGATCAGCGTCGCCAAGCAGCGCAGTCGCCACACGATGAAGCAGGACCTGATCAACGAACTGCTCGTCCGCGAGACGCTGGCGGGCAAGCAAGTCGTGCGCCTGAAAGGCGGCGATCCGTTCATTTTCGGTCGCGGCGGCGAGGAGCTCGACGCAGCGCGCGAGTCCGGCGTCGCGGTGGAGGTCGTCCCTGGCATCACCGCGGCGGCGGGTTGCGCCGCGCAGGCGGGCCTCCCCCTCACCCACCGCGAAGACGCCAGCGCGGTCAGCTTCGTCGCCGGTCAGTGCAAGGATCTGACCGATCAGGACTGGTCGGGCCTTGCGGGCCACGGCCGCACCCTCGTCATCTACATGGGCCTCGCGACCGCCACGGCGATCGCGGACAAGCTGATCGCCGATGGCGTATCGCCCGATTTGCCCGTTGCGGTGATCGAGCGCGGCACGACCGCCGACGCCCGCGTCCTTCGCACCCTGCTCACCGATCTCGGCGATCTGGTCGCGCGCGAGAAGGTCCAAAGCCCGTCGCTCATCATCGTCGGCAAGGTCGCGGCGCGCGCAGACGCGCTCGACTGCCTCGGTGCGCCGGGCGTCGCCGCTCAAATAAGGGATTTCATATGAAGCTGCTCACGGGCAATGACCTGAAAACAGGATTTGTCACCTGGTGGACCGGCGCCGACTGGTCGCTCCATATCGAGGACGCCGCCGATGTCGGCGAACATGGCGAGGCGATCCTCGCCGCCGAGGAAGGCGCGCGCCGCGTCAACGCCCCCTATATCATCAACGGCGAGCAAACCGCCGACGGTCCGCGCCCCGCGCATATCAAGGACCGTATCCGCGCATTGGGGCCGACTGTGCGCCCCGACCTGACATTGAAACCCGCCGATCCCGCGGCCGGCGACTGGGTGATCTGACATGTACAAATATGACGAATATGACCATGCGATGGTCGATGCCCGCGTCGCCGAGTTCAGCGACCAGGTGCGCCGCCGCCTCGCCGGTGAAATCACCGAGGACCAGTTCAAGCCGCTTCGGCTGATGAACGGCCTTTATCTCCAGCTTCACGCCTATATGCTGCGCGTCGCGGTGCCTTACGGGACTCTCGACAGCCGCCAGATGCGCATGCTCGCCCACATCGCGCGCAAATACGACCGCGATTACGGCCATTTCACCACGCGCCAGAATATCCAGTATAATTGGATCAAGCTGGAGGACGCGCCAGCGATCCTCCAGGATCTGGCCTCGGTCGAGATGCACGCGATCCAGACGAGCGGCAATTGCATCCGCAACATCAGCTCCGACCAATGGGCCGGCGCCGCCGCCGACGAAATCACCGACCCGCGCCCGTGGGCCGAATTGCTCCGTCAATGGTCAAGCTTCCACCCCGAATTCAGCTATTTGCCGCGCAAATTTAAAATCGCGGTGATCGCCGCCGACGAGGATCGCGCCGCGATGCGCCTCCACGACATCGGCATCCAGATCGTCGAGAAGGACGGCGTTCACGGCGCCGCTTTCTATGTGGGTGGCGGCATGGGCCGCACCCCGATGATCGCGCCGCTGATCAAAGAATTTGTGCCGCTCGACGACATGCTGAGCTATGCCGAGGCGTGCCTGCGCGTTTACAACCGCTATGGCCGCCGCGACAATATCTACAAGGCGCGGATCAAGATCCTGATCCACGAGCTGGGCGCCGACGAATATCGCCGTCAGGTCGAGGAGGAATTCGCGCATGTGAAGTCGCTCGGCATCGACCCGCCCAAGGCCGAGTTCGACCGCATTGCCAAGCAATTCGCGCCGCCGCCGCTCGATACCGCGGCGCCCGACGCCATCGACCGCAGCGATCCTGACTTTGCGGTCTGGGTCGACCAGAATGTCGCGAAGCACAAGGTTACGGGTCATGCGATCGTCAACATCAGCCTGAAGCCCGTCGCCGGCATCCCCGGCGATGCCTCGTCCGCGCAAATCGACCTGATGGCCGACCTCGCCGAGACATACAGCCATGACGAGCTCCGCGTCACGCACGCGCAAAACATCGTGCTGCCGCACGTTCGCAAGGCCGATCTCTACGCAATCTGGCAAAAGCTCGACGAAGCGGGGCTCGCGACGCCGAACCTCGACCTGATCAGCGACATCATCGCCTGCCCCGGCCTCGATTATTGCAGCCTCGCCAACGCGCGCTCGATCCCGGTCGCGCAGAAGATCGCGTCGCGCTTTTCGGACCTCGGCCGCCAGAAGGAACTGGGCGAGCTCAAGCTCAAGATTTCGGGCTGCATCAACGCCTGTGGACATCACCACGCCGGCCATATCGGTATCCTCGGCGTCGATCGCAAAGGCACCGAGAATTACCAGCTTTTGCTCGGCGGATCGGGCGCGGAGGACGTGTCGCTCGGCACGATCACCGGCCCCGGCTTCGACGAGGACGGCATCGTCGACGCGATCGAGCGCGTTACCGACAAATATCTTGCGACACGGACCGATGGGGAGCGCTTCGTCGACACCTATCGCCGCGTCGGCATGGCCCCGTTCAAGGAGGCGATCTATGGTTGAGCATCTGCAAGCCGATGGCGAAGAACCCTGCGTCACGCTCGATGCGTTCCTAGAACAGTCGAACGCGACCGCGGTGCGGCTCGAATCCGATGAGGATGCGCGCGCGCTGATCCCCTTTCTCGACCGGCTGAAGCTGATCGAGGTCGCTTTCCCGAAATTCCGCGACGGCCGCGGCTATTCGTCAGGGCGCATCCTGCGCGAGGCCGGCTTCACGGGCGAACTGCGCGCGCAAGGCGACGTGCTGGTCGACCAGATCGCTTATATGAAACGTTGCGGTTTCGACAGTTTCGCACCCGAAAAGGCGCTCAATCCGGCCGATGTCGAGGCGGCGCTATCGCGCTGGCCCGAACATTATCAGGGCGCCGCCGACGGTGCGGTGCCGATCTGGAAATTAAGGCATGGCTGACGTGAAGGTCTCTCCCCCCCAAAACTCCGACCGCACCCGCGACCGGATCGACGTGGCGCCGCGCTTTACGCAGGCCGACGTCATTCGCCTCAACAACCTGTTCCGCGGCCAGGACGCCGCCGAAGTCGTCGCGAGCGTGATCGGCGCGGGGCTGCTCGGCGAAACCGCGATCGTCTCCAGCTTCGGCGCCGAAAGCGCGGTTTTGCTGCATCTGGTGAGCCGCGTCGCACCCGACATGCCCGTACTGTTCCTCGATACCGGAAAGCATTTCCCCGAGACACTCGCCTATCGCGACCAACTGGCCGCGAAGCTGGGGCTGAACATCGTCAACCTGACGCCCGATTCCGAGGAACTCGCGAAGAAGGACGCGACCGAACTGCGCTGGTCGTACGATCCCGACGGCTGCTGTGAAATCCGCAAGGTGAAGCCGCTCGAAAAGGCGATGGCCGATTTCGATACATCTATCACCGGGCGCAAAGGTTTCCAGTCATCGACGCGCCAGGGCCTCGCGCGCTTCGAACTCGACGGCACCACCGGCCGCCTCAAATTCAACCCGCTCGCCAACTGGACGCGCGACCAGCTCGATGAATATTTCGAGGCGCACGACCTGCCGCGCCACCCGCTCGAGGCCGAAGGCTATCCCTCGATCGGCTGCTCACCATGCACGTCGAAGGTAAAGCCCGGCGAAGACCCGCGCTCGGGCCGCTGGCGCGGCTGGGACAAGACCGAATGCGGCATCCACACCGAAGTCACGCCGCTCGGTGACGATCCGGCGAACGACCCGGCGTTCTGAACAGAGTTTGTGCCCCTGCGAAGGCAGGGGCCCATCTTCTGCCCGTCCAACAAAGCGCGGCTTTCGATTTGGAGACCTCGTGATGGGCCCCCGCCTTCGCAGGGGCACAACGCGCGATTAATCTACTCATAATCCTCGAACGCCTGGCTGTCATCGGCAAGGTCGCTGAACTTCGTCGTCTTCGCCTCGAAGTGCATGCGGATCTTGCCCGTCGAACCGTGGCGCGATTTCGCGACGATCACTTCGGCAAGGCCGAAGACGCGCTCCATCTCAGCCGCCCATTCCTCATGCTGCGCGTGGATCTTGACATCGTCGCCCTCGACCGGGCGCTTGGGCTCCTTCGCCGCAACATAATAATCCTCGCGGAACACGAAGAGCACCATGTCGGCGTCCTGCTCGATCGACCCCGATTCGCGAAGATCGGAAAGCTGCGGGCGCTTGTCTTCGCGGCTTTCCACCTGACGACTGAGCTGCGACAGCGCCATCACGGGGACATGAAGTTCCTTCGCCAGCGTCTTCAAACCACGCGAAATTTCTGAAATTTCCTGTACGCGATTGTCGCCGCTCTTTGATGAACCCTGCAGCAGCTGGAGATAGTCGACGATGATGAAGCCGATACCGTGTCGTCGCTGCAAACGCCGCGCGCGGGTACGCAGGCCGGCAATGGTCAGGCCCGGCGTGTCGTCGATGAATAGTGGCAAAGTCTGAAGCTGTTGTGCGGCGCGGCTCAACTGCTGGAACTGCTCCTTGCTGATCTTGCCCATGCGCAGCGCTTCGCCCGATACCCCCGATTGCTCGGCGAGCACGCGCGTCGCGAGCTGATCGGCCGACATTTCGAGGCTGAAGAAGGCAACCTTCGCGCCCATATTCTTCTCGGGCGGGATGCCATCGTCCTCGTCGCGGCGAAACCGCTCGGCGGCATTATAAGCGATATTGGTCGCGAGCGAGGTCTTGCCCATGCCCGGGCGTCCGGCAAGGATCATCAGGTCGCTATTGTGCATGCCGCCGATCTTGGCGTTCATGCTCGCGATGCCGGTCGTGATCCCCGACAGATGGCCGCCCGAATTGAGCGCGCGCTCGGCTGCCTGCAGCGCAACGAGACTCGCCTGGCTGAAATTCTTGACCGACCCCATCTCGGCCTCGCCGCCCGCGACGCGGTAGAGCGCGGTCTCGGCTTCCTCGATCTGCGCCTGCGGATCGACGCTTTCGCTGGTGTCGAGCGCATTTTCGACGAGCGTGCGGCCGACACCCGCCAGTTCGCGGAGCAGCGCGAGGTCGAAAATCTGGCGTGCAAAGTCGCGCGCGCCGATCAGGCCGGCGCCGCTGCCCGTCAGCTGCGCCAGATATCCCACGCCGCCGACCGCCTTAATCGCCTCGTCGGCCTCGAAATAGGGCTTCAGCGTCACCGGCGTCGCGATGCTGTTGCGCTCGATCAGCGCCATCGTCTGTTGAAAAATACGGCCGTGGAGCGGTTCGAAGAAATGTTCGGGGTTGAGCGCGACGGGCAGATCCTCGACGACTCGGTTGTCGATCAGAATCGCGCCGAGAAACGCAGCCTCGGCCTCGATATTGCGCGGCATTTGGCGCTCGTCCCCGGCCGGGGACGTCGGAAGTCGTACGACATCAAGCATGACGCCTTCATGCGACGGTAGCCTCTAACAAGCAATGGAATGATGACGGGCGATCATCATCGCTGTGGGTCGCCCTGTGCATAAGTCGTCCCTTGCCCTTCGCCCCGCGCCAAGTAGAAGCACAAGCAGCATGGCCGACGCAGATCCTTCCAAACAGCGCATCATTTCGGTCGAACTCGACGAGGGTTCGATCGTCTGGCGCAATCCCGACGTGGAACAAGAACGCCGCGTCGCGATCTTCGATCTGATCGAGGACAACAAATTTGTGCCGCAGCGTGGGCACGATGACGGCTATGCCGGGCCATACCGCTTGATGCTGCGTGTCGAAGAAGGCCGGCTGATCTTTGAAATATCGCGCGAAGACGGCTCACCGCTGGAGGCCATCATTCTCGGCCTCGGGCGTTTTCGCCGCCCGATCCGCGACTATTTCGCGATTTGCGACAGCTATTATCAGGCAATCAAGACATCGACCGCGCAGCAGATCGAGACCGTCGACATGGCGCGGCGCGGCCTGCACAACGAGGCGGCCGAGATGCTGATGGACCGCCTCGACGGCAAGATCGCGGTCGATTTCGCGACGGCGCGGCGATTGTTCACGCTAATCTGCGTGCTGCACATCAAGGGTTGAGCATGGCGACGGGGGCGATCAGGGGCAAAAGGCCGGGCAAGGCCGGCGGCAATTGGCGCGCGGCCATCGCGCGGACGCTGCGCAAGATCGGCGGGGCCATCGTGCTGCTGCTCCTCGCCGCCGGGCTCGCGCTGTGGTGGGCTGCGCGCTGGACCCCCGACCGCACGCTTTATCCGACCCAGGGGGTCACGATCGACGCGGGCAATGGCGACGTCCATTGGGGATCGATCAAGGCCGCGGGCGCCGATTTCGCTTACATCATGGGGACTGACGGCTCGGCGGGTGTCGATCGGCAATTCGCGCGCAACATGGCCGCGGCGCGCGAGGCGGGCGTGCAAGCCGGCGCGATCCATCGCTACAGCCTCTGCCAGCTTGCCACCGACCAGGCGGCAAATTTCATCCGCCATGTGCCCCGACGCGCCGACGCGCTGCCCGCGGTCGTTTGGCTCGATTATGACGACCGCTGCCCCGACCGCCCGACCCGCGCGCTGCTCCTGTCTGAACTCGCCACTTTTCTTGCGCAGATCGAAGCGCATATGGGCAAACAGAGCGTGATCGCCCCCGGTCCCGCGTTCGAGGCCGACTACAAGGTCACACAGGGTATCGCACGCACCACCTGGCTGCGCCGCGACTTTTTCGAACCCGATTATGGCGCACACCCCTGGGCAATGTGGCAGGCGAATGATTATGTCCGCCTGTCGGGTGCCGCGGGCACCGTCGGGTGGAACGCCCTGCGCCCGGAAGGAGAGATGCGATGACCGAGGACCGCGAAGCGCTGATCGAGGCCGCGCGCGACGCCGCGAGCCGCGCCTATGCGCCCTATTCGGGCTTTCATGTCGGCGCCGCGCTGCTGCTCAAAAATGGCGATATCATCACCGGCGCCAACGTTGAGAACGCAAGCTATGGCCTCACCCTCTGCGCCGAAACCGTGGCGGTGGCGAAGATCGTCAACGAGGGCTGGATCGGCGAGCTTGCCGAAGTCGCGATCGTCGGCGGACGCCCGCACGGCGACGAATTGCTGGGCGCCGACCCGGTCAACCCATGCGGACGCTGCCGCCAGATCCTCAACGAAGCCGCCGAGCGGTCGAAGGTCGATATCCTGGTCCACTGCGCCTCGGCCGACGGCAAAGAGGTGATGACCTACCGGCTCAGCCAATTACTGCCCGCCGCCTTCGGTCCCAAGGATCTGGGCCTCATCCCCGACTGACCGCTTGCGCAAGCCCGACAGGACCGACAAGAGACACCATGGCCATTCTTTCTGACCGCTGGATTCGCGAAGCCGCCCAGACCCAGGGCATGATCGAACCGTTTGTGGAGGCGCAGCGCCGCGACGGCTGCATCAGCTACGGCCTCTCCTCCTATGGCTATGACGCGCGCGTCGCGCCCGAATTCAAGATTTTCACCAATGTCGATTCGACGATCGTCGATCCCAAGGATTTCGATCCGAAGAATTTCGTCGACCGCGAAACTGACGTCTGCATCATCCCGCCGAACAGCTTTGCCTTGGCGCGCACGGTCGAATATTTCCGCATCCCGCGCGATGTGCTCGTCATCTGCCTCGGCAAGTCGACCTATGCGCGCTGCGGCATCATTGTGAACGTCACCCCGCTCGAACCCGGCTGGGAAGGCCATGTGACGCTCGAATTTTCGAACACCACCCCCCTGCCCGCCAAGATTTACGCTAACGAAGGCGCGTGCCAGTTCCTCTTCCTGCAAGGCAACGAGCCTTGCGAGATCAGCTACGCCGACCGCGCGGGCAAATATATGGGGCAGCAGGGCGTCACGCTGCCCAAGCTTTGATATCGCGACTTACGCAAACGCGCTTGCCCCCACAGCGAAAATTGATAACGTTCCCATAAATCAAAAATGGGATGAGGTCATGAAATTCCGGGTCGCCGCATTCGCGCTCGCAGCGCTGCTTTCCTCCACCACCGCCCGCGCAGAGGGCTTGCTGAAAGTCGAAGGCACACAGATCATCGACGACAGCGGCAAGCCCGTCATCCTGCGCGGCATGGGGCTCGGCGGCTGGATGCTGCAGGAAGGCTATATGCTGAAACTCGGCGAGGTCGGGCAGCAGCATAAAATCCGCGCCAAGCTTGTCGAACTGGTGGGCGAGGAGCGCACCGCGACCTTCTACCGCGCCTGGCTCGACAACCACACGACCGAAGCCGACATCGACGCGATGGCGAAATGGGGCTTCAACTCGGTGCGCCTGCCGATCCATTTCGACCAGCTCACCCTCCCCGCCGACAAGGAACCCAAGCCCGGTGAGGACACTTGGCACGAAGAAGGGTTTCAGCGCATCGACCGCCTGCTCGAATGGAGCAAGGCGAACGGGATCTACCTGATCCTCGACCTTCACGCGGCGCCCGGCGGCCAGGGCAACGACCTCGCCATTTCCGACCGCGATCCCGCCAAGCCGTCGCTGTGGCAGAGCGAGGAAAACCTGCGCAAAACCGTCGCCCTGTGGACCAAGCTCGCCGCGCGCTACAAGGACGAGCCATGGATCGGCGCCTATGACCTGATCAACGAACCGAACTGGAGCTTCGCGACCCCCGGCAAGGGCAATGGCTGCGACGAGACGGAGAACAAGGCGGTCTGGAGCCTGCAACAGCGGATCACCGCCGCGATCCGCAAGGTCGACAAACAGCATATCGTCATCATCGAGGGCAATTGCTGGGGTAACAATTACAGAGGGCTGCCGCCGGTGTGGGACGCGAATATGGTGCTGAGCTTCCACAAATATTGGAACCGCAACGACGACGCGAGCATCGCCGAGATCAAGGCGCTGCGCACGCGCACGAACCGTCCGATCTGGCTCGGCGAATCGGGCGAGAACAGCAATGGCTGGTATCGCGACGCGATCGCGCTGGTCGAAGGCGAAGGCATCGGCTGGAATTTCTGGCCATGGAAGAAGATCGGGTTCAACCAGCCGCTCGAGATCGTCGCCGGCGATGGCTGGATGCAGATCGTGGCGTGGATGACCGGCAAGGGCCCGAAACCCGGCGCAGACGAGGCGTTCGCCGCGATGATGCAACTCGCCGAAAACGCGCGCTTCGACAAGAACATCCCGAAACCCGATGTCATCGACGCGATGATGCGTCAGCCGCACGACGTCACGACCCGACCCTTTGTGCCCCGCCTGCTCGACAAGGCGCCACTGACGATCCGCGCAGCCGACTACGACCTCGGCCCTCCCGAGGAGGCCTATCACGACACCGTCGATGCCAATTATCACGTCGCGACGGGCGGCGAGCGGACGCCGTGGAACATCGGCATGACGTATCGCAACGACGGCGTCGATATCGCGCGCGACGCCGACGGCAGCCTCTATGTCAGCGATTTCGTCACCGGCGAATGGATGCGCTATAGCGCCGAGGTGGCGAAGGCGGGGCGCTGGACCATCACCGCGCGCGTGCGATCGGCAAAGGGCGGACGCATCGGCATCGACGAGCGCGGCGTCGCGGTCCCCGCGAGCACCGGCTGGCAAATCATCAAGCTCGCCGATGTCGACTTGCCCGCCGGCCCCGGCACCGCCACGCTGCGCGCGATCGACTGCACCGACTGCGAGGTCGCCGAACTGGTCTTCACCCCGCGCTAGCGCGGAACCCATCGCCTCCCCGCGCGTCCTGTCAGCACAAGCGGCGGGGGCATCGTTTGGAGGACGAAATCCATGTCCATGATCGCTGTCTTTATCGGCCGCCTGTTCATCGCCGTCATTTTTATCGTGTCGGGCATCAACAAGTTGATCCATGTTTCCGATACCAGCGCGATGATTGCGACGTCGGGCCTGCCCGGTGGTCTTGCCATCCCGGTGGGCCTGTTCGAGTTGATCGCCGGGGTTTGTATCGCGCTTGGCATCGCGGTGCGGCTGTGGTCGATCCTGCTCGCGGGCTTTGTTCTCGCCACTATCCTCTTCTTCCACCGCGAGTTCACCGACCCGATGCAGGCAATGGCGGCGATGAAGAATCTGGCGATCGCCGGCGGGCTGCTTTGTCTGTTCGGTTACGGTCACACGCGCTGGAGTTACGACGCGCTGCGCCAGCGTCGCCGCGATGAGCTGGCCACGCATCGCGCGCAGCAGCACGCAACCGACGCCGAATTGCGCGCCGCCCGCGCCGAGGGCCGCGCCGAAGCCGTCGGCGCGCCTGTGGTCGTCGAAAAACGCCCCTTCTGGCGCCGCTGACGCTTCGCGCTTGGCAAGCTTCGCCACCTGCGCTAGCCTCCACTTAACGTTTACGTAAAGGGAGGATAGCCATGGCTGCGGCCCGCGAGTTCGACATCATCGTCTATGGCGCGACAGGCTTTACCGGGCGGCTCGTCGCCGAATATCTCGCCGAACATTATGCCGGTCGCAAGGATGCGCCCAAATGGGCGATGGCGGGGCGCAGCGCCGCCAAGCTTGCCGAAGTCCGCGACCTGATCGGTGCGCCCACGGACACGCCGCTGATCGTCGCCGACGCGAGCGATCCGGCGAGCCTCGACGGGATGGCGGCGCGCGCGCAGGTCATCCTGACCACCGTCGGGCCGTACCAGCTCTACGGCAGCCCGCTCGTCGCCGCCTGCGTGAAAGCGGGCACCGCCTATGCCGACCTGTGCGGCGAGCCCGGCTGGATGCGCGAGATGATCGACGAACATCAGGATGCGGCGAAGGCGTCGGGCGCCCGCATCACCTTCAGCTGCGGCTTCGACTCGATCCCCTTCGACCTCGGCGTCCTTTTCCTGCAGGCCGAGGCGGTCAGACGCCACGGCAAGCCCGCGCCGCGCGTAAAGGGCCGCGTACGCAAAATGGCGGGCAGCGCGTCGGGCGGCACGATTGCCAGCCTCACAGAAACGATGAAGGCGATCGCGCGCAAACCCTCGCTCGCGCTGCTGCTCAAATCTTCTTTCGCGCTCACCCCAGGTTTCGAAGGACCGTCGCAGCCGACGGGGCTGATCCCCGAATATGACAGCGCGACCGGCACCTGGACCGCGCCCTTTGTGATGGCGGCGATCAACACCAAGAATGTCCATCGTACCAACTTCCTGCTCGGTCACGCATGGGGCGCTGATCTTGTTTATGACGAGATGATGATGACGACGATCGGCGACGCCGGGAAAGCGATGGCCGAGGCGATCGCGAAGGCGAACCCGTTCGGCGAAGCCAAGCTCCAGCCCGGCGAAGGACCGAGCAAGGAAGAACGCGAAAACGGTTTTTACGACATCCTCTTTGTCGGCGAATATCCCGACGGGACGAGCGTTCGGGCAAGCGTCCAGGGCGACCGCGATCCCGGCTATGGCTCGACGTCGAAGATGCTCGCCGAAACCGGCATCGCTTTGCTCGCGAACAAGGGCGAAGGCGGCGTGTGGACCCCGGGCGCGCTGCTCGGCGATGCGCTGATCGCTCGGCTGACCGAGCACGCCGGGCTGACGTTCCAGATCGAGGAATAAGTACAAGATGACGACCTCTCCCAGCGCGCTCGACGCGCTGCTTTCGACGCTGCGCACCGAAGAGGGCGTGGCCAAGGCGCATATCGACGAAGGATGGATGCAGGGCCGTACCGCTTACGGCGGGATCAGCTCGGCGGTCGCGCTCGCGGGCACGATGGCGCTGCATCCGAGTGAAACGCCGCTACGCTATGCGCAGATCAGTTTCGTCGGCCCGGTCGGCGGCGATTGCATCGTCGAAACGCGCGTGCTGCGCCAGTCGAAATCCTCGCTGTTCATCGACGCGGGTGTGTCGAGCGATCAGGGCTTTGGCACCGCCGCGGTCTTCGCCTTCTCGGGCGACCGCAAAAGCCATCTCGATCATGATCGCCTGTCCATGCCCGACGCACCAGCCCCTGAAACGCTGGCACCGGTTCCCGATCACCACGCGCGCCCGTCCTTCGTCCGCCACTTCGACATGCGTCCGACCTCCGGCCCGCGCTTTGGTTGGAAAAGCGACGTTGGCGAATATCTGACCTGGGTGCGCTTCGTCGAGGAGCCGGTGTGCCATCCCGCGGTTGCGCTGCTCGCGATGGGCGACGCGCTTCCCCCGGCCGCGATGGCGCTGTTCCGCGAGTTCGGCCCGATCAGCTCGATGAACTGGACCGTCAACATGCTGACCGGCACGCCGACGACCGACGACGGCTGGTGGCTGCTCTCGGCCAAAACCGCCTATGCGCGCCACGGCCTGTCGGTGCAGGACATGATGCTGTGGAACCGCGCGGGCGAGCCGGTGCTCAGCGGCAGTCAGGCGATCGCGATATACGCCTGATATCGACCTGAAACGCCATTCTCCGGTCTGAATATTTCGGACCGAAGCTGCCCTTCTGTCATCGTCACCCGTGACGTGATCCAGGGTCAAGTTCGGGATGCCGAAAGTCCAGCTGCGACCGCTAGCCGACGGGCAAATTTCGGGAAGCGGCCTAGCCATCATTTTGAACGCTTCGGCCAGCGTGACGCCGAACCAACGGAACGATCGGTGCGAACGGCCGTTGCCCAAATATCGAAACTAAAATGAGGGTGGTTCGCCCTCGCCGTCGGAGAGAGATAATGAAAAATCTTCTGAAAATTTTCGCAATTGGCAGCTCGATATTTCTGATGACTGCCTGCAATACGATCGACGGTGCTGGAAAAGACGTTGAATCTGCGGCCGACTGTGCTGATGGAGTGAAGGGCAACTGCTAGGCTGCGGCGCCGCGCTCTATGCTTCGTCATTCCCGCGAAAGCGGAAATGACGAAGTAGGGAACGGCAGATACTCATCCCCAAGCGGAACTTTCTATCATCGACCGATGGCGGCGTACGCTGGCTCTACGGTAGTACCGGTAACGCAATCACCGCGTCGAGCCCGCCGACTGCTCGGTTGGACAGTGTGAGCGTCCCACCCTCGCCTTCGGCGATATCGCGCGCGATCGAGAGGCCCAGCCCGGCGCCTCCGGTCGCGCGGTTGCGCGATTGCTCGCCGCGCGCGAAGGGTTCGATCAGCGTCCTGATCTGCACTTCGGCCAGACCGGGGCCATCATCCGATACGATAATCATTGCACGGCCATGCTCGACGCGCACCGACAGCCTCGCGCGCACTCCATAGGCCACGGCATTGTCGGTGAGATTGCGAAGCGCCCGCTTGAGTAGCATCGGACGCGCCACCACGATGGCGCCGGCCATATCGCCGACCGCGACATCCTGCCCGCGTTCCTGATAATCGGCCGCGAGCTCACCGATCAGTTCGTGGAGCGGAATGCGCTCCTGCGCCTCGGTCCCCGCGCCCGATCGCGCCAGCGCCAATATGTCGGTCAGCATCGCGGTCATTTCCTCGATGCTCGCGATCATCTTGTCGCGAAGCCTGTCATCCTCGACCGCCTCGACCCGCACGCGCAGGCTGGCGAGCGGAGTGCGAAGATCATGCCCGACCGCGCCGAGCATCCGGTCCTTGTCCGACAGCATCGTCGAAATCCGGCCGCGATAGGCGTTGAAGGCGCCGATCAGCTCGCGGACGTCGGATGGCCCCTCCTCCTCGAGCGGCTCGGCATCGCGAAGCGCCGGATTGGCGCGCGCCGCGCGCGTCAGGTCGCGCAGCGGCCGCGCGGCCCGCCACGCGATCAGCATGATCGGAACCAGCAACAACAGATAGAGCGAGAGCGTCTGCCATACGAGAAAACCTTGCAGCCGGGTACCGCCCGCCGCGATCCGCGTCCGCACCGCGAAATAACGCCCGTCGACCTCCGCAACGACGATGACGGCCCGATCAGGATAGGCGGGCCGGCGCAGCCGCCGCCGATCGCGCGGCGGGAGCGCCCACGCATCGACCATGGCGGCTGGGATATTGGTCTCGCCTAGCAACCCTTCGACATAGGCGGCAAGGTCGGGCACCCGAACCGCGCCGGCGGGCATCGGGGGACGCTGATCGGAGATCACCAGTTTCTGCGCACGCTCGCGCGCTTCGTGCCGCTCGCGTTCGTTGCGCGGCGGCCCGAAGTCGCCGCGCCGATCGCGCTCGATCGCATCGATGATCCGCGCAACCGCCATGCCGCCGCCGTGCGCCAGGCTTTGCTGCCGCATCCCGCGCGACAACAGCACGAAATTGATCGCCTGCGCGACGAACAGCATCACGGCGACGGCGAAGACGAGTTGGCCGATCAAGCCCTTGGGCCACAAGCGCAGTTTCACGCTGCGGGTCCCATGCGCTTCACTTCGCACGCGAGCGTATAGCCACCGCCCCACACCGTCTTGACGAGCTGCGGATGCGCGGCATCGACCTCGATCTTCTTGCGCAGCCGGCTGACCAGATTGTCGATCGCGCGGTCGAAAATATCGGCCTCGCGCCCGCGCACCATGTCGAGCAGCCGGTCGCGGCTCATCACCTGCCGCGGATGGCGGACGAGCGCATGCAGCAGATGATATTCGCCCGACGACAGCGCGACCTCATTGCCCTCGCCGTCGATCAATACGCGCTCAACTTCGCGGAGCACCCAGTCGCCAAAGGCGTAATAGGTGCCGCCGGGATCAAGAGCGCGGCCACCCTGCTGGGTGCGGCGCAGCACGGTGCGGATGCGCGCGACCAGCTCGCGCGGATTGAAGGGTTTGACGACATAATCGTCGGCGCCGATTTCCAGCCCGATGATCCGCTCGGTATCCTCGGCGCGCGCGGTCAGCAGTATGACCGGGATGCTGCTCGTCTCGCGCAAATGGCGGGTCAGCGACAGGCCATCCTCGCCGGGCATCATGATGTCGCTGACGACCAGATCGACCCCCTGCGCGCGCAACACTGAGCGCGCTTCGGCGGCGCTCGCGACGTCGGTGACGGCAAAGCCCTGCGCGGTCAGATATTCGCTCAGCGGCTCGCGGATCGAGGGTTCGTCGTCGATCAGCAGGATGCGGGGCGCGTCGCTATCGGTCATCGGGTTTCCGTCAAAAAGAGATGCTAGTTCGCCCACCGGCCGCGGGGGCCGATGGGCGATAGCTGACAGGGACCGGCAACAAAGGCAATGCCGGGAGGGGGAGGAAGGCCCTCCGCTTTGTGCCCGGCTCCTGCCAAATCGCTTATTCGCTAGCGGGAGCGGCCGCAGCCGCGCCGCGCTTGGCGCGCCATGCGCCGCGTTGGGCCCGACGTTCCTCGGCGGTCACCTGACCGTCCTTGTTCGCGTCGGCGGCATCGAAGCGCGCGAGTGCCGCGGTCTGGAACTCGGCCTGGCTGATCGCCTTGTCGCCGTCGGTATCGGCTTTGCCCATCATCATGCCGTGATGACCGCCGCGCATGCCGTGGTGACGCTTACCTTCGCCGGCTTTACGGGCTTCGGCACGATTTTCACCGCGTTCGGCGCGCTTCGCCGCACGATCGGCGCCATGCTTATCCCATTCGGCCTTGCTGATGCTGCCATTGCCGTCGGCATCGAGGCTGGCGAACATCTTGGCCTGTCGTTCGGCGTGCTGAGCGCTGCGGTCGGCGGCGTCGAGCTTGCCGTCTCTGTTCGCATCCATCTTGGCGAACATCTGCGCGGCCTTGGCCTGTGCTTCGGTGCGGGTCTGCACCGCATTGCCGTCGGCGCCGGGCGCGGCGAGAACGGGCACCGCCACCAAAGCGGCGGCGAGCGTAAAGAGCGATATTTTCTTGTTCACGTAACGAACTCCTTCATAGGGTCTTTCCGGAAATGAGCCGGAACCCGATGAAGCCGTTCTAGACGCGCTTTGTCCCAGTGACGTGCCGGATCGACGGAAAATTGTCGCAAATTGTCGCAAAAACCCCCTGCCGTTCATTTCGCCGCAAGCGGAACCGGGAGCAGATAAGTCATCCCCTTGGTGAAGCCGCGCGGCGCGACCGACACATGGTCCTCGTCATTCAGCACGTCCGCCCGGATTTGTAGCCCCGGATAGGCGCGCCGTTTCAGCATTTGGACCAGCGCATCGCTGTCCCCAACCATATCCACGCGCTTGTTGAATCGCGGATCGGCGGTACGCGCCGCTTCATATTCGCCGGTATAGACATAAACTTTCGCCGACATGTCGCGGTGTGCTGCCGCATAGGCCTTTTCCAGCGCGAACATATGCCGCTTGCCGTACCAAAGCGACGGGCTCCCCAGGATATAGCCGCTGAACATTTCGGGTTCGGTGAACAATATCTGTGTCCCCAGAAGCGCACCGTAAGAATGGCCTAGAAACAGCTTTTGCCGGGGATCGGTACGATAGCGGCGCGCAACAAAAGGCAGAACCTGATCGCGCAAATAGGTCTGGTACGCGGCGCCCCCGCCGTGGACCGCGTCGGTCGGCGCGTCGCTCGGCCCTTCGGCGGTCGGGGTATAGTCTCGCCGCCGACTCTGCACCGGATCGTCGCCCTTGGCATAGGACAATCCGACCAGAATGAACTCTTGCACCTTCGGGCCTTCGACGTTCAATCGCCGCGCAATCTGCCGAACGACCGGGAAGGCATAGTCGGCGTCGGTGACGTAGAGCACCGGATAGACGCGTTGTGGATCCTTTCCATAGGAGGACGGAAAGCTGACGAAGACCTGATAAACGCGGCCCGAAACCGGGTCAGGCACGTCCCAAACCTCGCTTCCCAGCAAGGCATACGGCTTCCCTTCGCCTTCCTGAACGACCTGCGCCGCGACGTCGTTGCCATCGGCATATCCTGTAGCTGCACCGCTACATCCCCAAAGCAGCGCCACGCCCAAGGCTGTTGCGGCCCCATATCCCCTTGCCATCGCTGTCGAATCTCCCCCGCGCATCGCTCCCGGGCCGCCAATCAACAATCAGCGAGCGGCTGGCAATGGCACCGCGCGGCTGAACGGGTTGGCCGTTCACGCTGCGCGGCAGAGCGTTGCAAGAGGGCAACCCGAGCCGGTCTGGCTGCCCTCCGGCGAATATGGCCCTATGGGCTTACGGGGGAATCTTCGTCCTTGTCGGCGACTAGGATGATCGCGCCGACGCCTACCAGCAGGCCGACAAGCCCGATGATCCAGCTTGAATTGCCCTCCAGTTCGTTTTGACCGTCCACAGCCGAGGCCGCGCGCGCGGTTGGAGCCGCCGATGCGACGACAGGCGCGACGATCAAAGAGGTCGCGGCAAAGGATATTGCGATTTTCCTGAATATGGCCATGTCATTCTCCGTGACCGGGGGAAATTACCCCGTCTTCCCAACAACGTGCGGCAGCATCCATCGATCCACCGACAACGGGGCCCGCGGCTTCGGTTCGACCGTGAATTGCCACGGGTTGGAGGATCGGACGACAGATTGTCGACCGGCGCAAATCCCACCACCGCCTTGGCTTCGGCGCCCAAATGCATCGAACGTTCGCGAGCGACCGTCGCGAATTCCTCGGCGATCATGCACAGATTGTCCTGTGCATAGGCGTAGCCGACGCCATAGCCCGCGCCGCACAATCCTTGGGCCGTGATATGGGGGATGCCGTAACTCGCGCAGACGATCGTCGCGTCGTATCGCTCCTTCGCCTCCGCCGGCATGATGAACAGCACACCCGCAAGTGCCGCCGGCATCAGATATTGCGACATCGATCCCCCTGTCGGCCCGCGGTCGCGTCCATTAATCTGACGAAGGGTAAGTTACTGACGGGAAGGCCGAAATCGAGTGCCGATTCGCGGCTGGGGGTATGGACCAAAGGCATGGGCCAGGACCGGTCGCACCAGCCGGAAACAGGTAAGCCCCGTCGCATTTCTGCGGCGGGGCTCCCTAGGTTCCGTCCGAAGACAGGAACCAGATTCTACCTTCTCTTTCGATCGGATAGAAACGTGAAACGCGGCGGGCACCAAAAGGTTCCCGCTGCGTTCGATTTTTTAGGTGATTTTCTTCGCGGCGGCCGACCCGAGGACGAGGAACAGGACGACGAGCGCAAGGCCGACGAAGAACAGGATCTTGGCAATACCCGCCGCGGCGCCGGCGACGCCGCCAAAACCCAGAACAGCGGCAAGCAGCGCAATCACTGCAAAGATCAAAGCCCATTTGAACATCCGACGTCTCCTTCGATTACCCAGAGCAGGACGCGCAGCACCGGTTTCGCAAGCCAGCAGAAACAGGCTTTCGAAAGAAGAAACGACCGGCGGCCGCGCCTCAAGTCTCTGATTGATGTGTACGAAGGTGAAACGAGGAATGCGGAGGAAGGTTCCTGCCGTCGCTGCGCGTCCCGAACGATATGCTCTTGCCTATTCGGCTCACGGTGCGTTTATGCGGGCAACGATCGAGGGAGTTTTCATGCATATATCGTCTTTGAACCGGCTGCTTGCGGCGGCCGCATTTGCCTGCCTTATTCCGGCTTCGGCCATCGCCCAACCGGGCGACGCGGCACCGACGCAGGGAACCGCCTGGCTCAACAAACAGATGGCGGCGCTCGCCGAGCGCCACGGCGCCGACGGCTGGCGCGTGACGCCGAGCGGACTGCGCTGGCGCCGGATCGCGGGCGATGGCAGGGGCGCGCACCCCGGCCCGGCCGATAACGTCACCGTCCATTATGTCGGCACCTTTGCCGACGGCCGCGAGTTCGACAGTTCGGTTCGCCGCGGCGAACCGACGAGCTTCCCACTGAATCGCGTCATCGACGGCTGGCAGGAAGGCGTGCAGTTGATGGGCGTCGGCGACAAGGTCGAATTCGCGATTCCCTGGCAGATCGCCTACGGCCCCGACGGCAAGGGTCCGATCCCCGGCGGCGCGACCTTGTTGTTCACGGTCGAGCTTTTGGGCGTCGAGCCGGCCGGTTAAGTCGGCGCGGGCGCCTCAGGAGGCAGCCGCCTTCGCATAGGAGTGGACGTGCAGGCGCGGGAAGACCGCCTCGAGCGGCTTGGTGTCGGGCAGCACATAGACATATCCACCCTTCTTCTGGAAAAGCGGGCGGACGCTCTTGCTGTAGAATAGCGACGGGACGTTGATGCAGCCAAAGGTGATGCGGTTATCCTCGATGTCGGGCGAGAGCATCCGCTGGCGTCGGCGTTCCTTCCGGTTGCCCGTCGGGATCGGATGGAGCGCAACGGACGTGGCATAATCGACCCAGAGCACGCGTTGCTTTCCGGCTGCCATCCCGAATTTGGCGAGGAAGCGTCCTGCGGGCGTCGTCCGCTCGGCGGGGCCGATCTCGGCGAGATTCTTCGAACCGATCCCGGGAGTGGCTTCATCGCCGACCGCGACGCCGATCAAAATCGGAACTTGGCCGAGCGATTTCCCTTGAGCGTCGAACAGCAGGAGCGACGCCGCCTGCTTGTCGACGATGATATAGGGCAAGGCGGCATTGTCTCCCGACGCAGCGACCCAATCGGCGACGCGCGTCGCGGCCTCCGATCGAACGGCTGCGTCTTTGGCTTCCGCTCCCTTTGCTTCCGCCGTCGCCAATTCGCGCGAAGGAGGCGGCTCTGCCGATCGCGCGGACACCGAAGCGGTCAACGCGAACCCTGCAAGCGCAAGACAGACTTTGATCATAGGATGATGCACTCGACTGAAACGGTCGCCGTCGCCCGAAAGCGACGGCGATATAAATCACGGTTGATCAGCGCTTGCCGTCAAAGCGACCTCAGTTGCGCGGCCGCTTCTGCTGCGCCTGCATCCGCTGCTCGATGCCATCGACCCGGCCGGTGAGCTGATCGAGACGCTGACCATTATTCTGCGCCTGCCCCGATGCGGCCTGCGCTTCGGTCAAGGCCTGTTTCGCCGTGGCGTCGGTGGCCTGCAATTGCTGTTCGAGCGCATCGACCCGCTGGCTCACCACCGCGACCTGCTCGCGCACGAAGCCCTTGGTGGCACAGCCGCCCAAAGCCAGCGAGCCGACCAAAATCACCACCGCGGGTGCCAGTTTCTTGACAGATGGGGACATCGAAATTCTCCTATTCGCTAATGCCCCCCTCGCGATCGGTCCAAGCCGAGCGCCGCCGCGCGAACAATGCGATTCTGTCCGGCTGTGCATCGGTTCGGGTGGATGGATGTGGATGGATAACGCCGGCATGTTGCGGCAAGTTCCGGGGCTCAGCGCGCGCTCGCGCGGCCAATCGAACTCGCCGGTTCGCGCATATCGATGTCGGGTTTTGGTGGAGCGGGTAGCGGGAATCGAACCCGCCTAGCTAGCTTGGAAGGCTAGAGCATTACCACTATGCTATACCCGCATCTCCAAGGTCGGCGGCGATTGCCATTTTGCCCGCCCGCAGTCAAGCGACTCATTGAGAACATTTTGGCAACATGCTAAAGCGGTGCCGTGCAGGACGGCGAAGACCATAGCCCCGAGGACGCTGCGGACATTCCGGTCCGCAAGATCATCCACGTCGACATGGATGCCTTTTACGCGTCGGTCGAACAGCGCGACGACCCATCATTGCGCGGCAAACCCGTCGCGGTTGGAGGATCGTCGCGGCGCGGCGTCGTCGCGGCGGCAAGCTATGAGGCGCGCAAATTCGGGGTCCGCTCGGCGATGCCCAGCATCACCGCGAAGCGCCAGTGCCCCGACCTGATCTTCGTGCCGCCGCGCTTCGACGCCTATCGCGAGGTGTCGCACCAGATCCGCGCCATCTTCCACGATTATGCCGACGAGGTCGAGCCGCTGTCGCTCGACGAGGCCTATCTCGACGTCAGCGCCGACAAGGCCGGGCTGGGCAGCGCGACCGCGACCGCGAAACTGATCCGCCGCCGCATCCGCGACGAAACCGGCCTCACCGCCTCGGCCGGCGTGTCGTACAACAAGTTCATCGCGAAACTCGCGTCGGACCAAAACAAGCCCGACGGCCTTACCGTCATTCCGCCGGGCCGCGGCGCGGCGTTCGTCCAGACGCTGTCGATCCGCCGCTTTCACGGGATCGGCCCGGTCACGTCGGCGAAGATGGAGGGGCTCGGTGTCTTTTCGGGCGCAGATCTTGCGGAAAAAGACCCGATGTGGCTCGCCGAAAATTTCGGCAATAGCGCCGAATGGCTCTATAATCTCGCCCGCGGGATCGACCATCGCCGCGTCAAGTCGAACCGGCCGCTAAAATCCTTGGGCGGCGAGCGCACCTTCTTCAACGACCTGATCACCGACACCGAAATCCGCGAGGCCCTCGCGCATGTCTGTACCGTCGTGTGGGACCGCGCGGCCAAGAAAGGCGCGCGCGGTCGCACCGTGACACTGAAGCTGCGCTACGCCGATTTCCGGACGATCACGCGCGCCAAGTCGGTCGGGGCACCGATCCTCGACGGCAATTCGCTGCTCGCCACGGGCGAAGCGATCCTTGCCCCGCTGCTGCCGACCGAACAGGGCATCCGCCTGCTTGGCATCACGCTGAGCAAATTCGAGGGGGAAGAAGATGACGAGGAAGACGGAACCACGACGCCCGCCGACCTGCTCAGCCTTATCTGACTGCAAGCCCCGGCGCATGGCGCCGGATCGCCGCCTGCATCTTGGGCGATAGCGTCTTGAAATCGCAGCGGATCAGCGGTTCGTCCGAAACCTGGATTTCCTCGCGAAAAGGCGATCCAACACGGTACAGCGCACGGTCGGCACCCTGCGATTTGACGCGGAAATAACCCGCACCGTCATAATCGCCGAACTGCATTTGCGTGAAACCGCCCTCGACCGTCCGCGTCTGGGTGATCGGCCGCAACTCGGCCGCGGGCCCCAGATTGCCGGTCGGTCCGTAATAATAGAGCGATCCCCAACGCGTCCCGTCAAAGACATAGCCATAGCGCACGGTCGCGCATTTCTGATTGTCGTTGGTCCACAACCCTTTGCCGATCGGCATGCTGATCGTCTGTGCCGCCGCCGGCACGCTGCTCGCGATCGCGGCGAGCGCCAAAATCCATACGCGCATAGATCCCCCCACTTCTGCCGAAAGATGACGTCATGGTGGAGGAATTGGGCGAGGCGATCAACCCGCGTTGGCGAACACGCGTTCCTTGGTCGCGGTGAAGCGGATCGCGGGGTGGCGCTGCGTCACATAGCCGACTTCCCAGGCATCCTTCGCCATGAACACCGGCGCGCCGTCGCGATCGGTGGCGCTGGCGCCGCGGTGGTCCGCCTGAAACGCTTTCAGCGCCGCGGCATCGTCGCTCGCGATCCAGCGCGCGGTGTCCCACGGCGACTGCTCGAGCTTCGCCTCGACCTTATATTCGGCATCGAGGCGACTGATGAGCACTTCGAGCTGGAGCTGGCCGACGACGCCGACGATCATGTTCGACCCGATCTCGGGGTAAAAGACCTGGATGATCCCCTCCTCCGCCATATCGTCGAGCGCCTTGCGAAGCTGCTTGGTCTTCGTCGGATCGACGAGCGCGACGCGGCGCAGCAGTTCGGGCGCGAAGTTCGGCAGCCCGGTGATCGTGATGTCGGTCCGCTCGGACAGCGTATCGCCGACGCGCAGCGTGCCGTGGTTCGGAATGCCGATGATATCGCCCGGATAGGCCTCTTCGGCCATCTCGCGGTCCTGCGCGAGGAACAGCATCGGGCGGCTGATCGCGATCGCCTTGCCCGTCCCGCCCTGCATCAGACGCATCCCGCGCTCGAACTTGCCCGAGCAGAGGCGCATGAAGGCAATACGGTCGCGGTGCGCGGGGTTCATGTTCGCCTGCACCTTGAACACAAATCCGGTCACGGCATCGTCGCCGGGCTGCACCGGCGCGGGTTCGGCGGGCTGCGGCTGCGGCCCCGGTGCGTGGTTGGCGAGCGCATCGAGCAGATCGACGACGCCGAATTCCTTCAGCGCCGATCCGAAATAGACCGGCGTCAGGTCGCCGTTGCGATAGGCGGCAGCGTCAAACTCCGCATAGCAGGCCGATGCCAGCTCGGTTTCTTCCTTGAGCAAGGCCAGCGCGCGCTCCGAAAGCTCCGCAGCCAGCGCCGGGTCGTCGAGCCCCGCGACTTTCGCGCGGTGGCCTTCGTACATCCGCGAGGCATCGCCACCCGACTTCATGATCGCCGGATCGACGAGGTCGTAAATCCCTTCGAACTGCCCGCCCATGCCCGCGGGCCAGTTCATCGGGCAGACGTCGAGCGCAAGCCGGTCCGCGACCTCGTCGAGCAACTCGAATGGCGGCAGCCCCTCGCGGTCGACCTTGTTGATGAAGGTGATGATCGGCACCGAGCGCAGGCGGCAGACCTCGAACAGCTTGAGCGTCTGCGGCTCGATCCCCTTCGCAGCGTCGATGACCATCACCGCGCTGTCGACGGCCGTGAGGGTACGATAGGTATCCTCGCTGAAATCCTCGTGCCCCGGCGTGTCGAGCAAGTTGAAGACGAGCCCCTCATGCTCGAAGGTCATCACCGACGAGGTGACCGAAATCCCGCGCTGCTGTTCGATCTTCATCCAGTCGGAGCGCGCGCGCCGCGCCTGCCCACGCGCTTTGACCTCGCCCGCGATATGGATCGCGCCGCCGGCGACGAGCAATTTCTCGGTCAGCGTCGTTTTACCCGCGTCGGGATGCGAGATGATGGCAAAGGTACGGCGGTCGGGGTGCGTCTGGGACATGGCGCGGGCGCCTAGCAGGTGGGGCGACATGTGGAAAGGGGCTGGCGTCCCCACCCCCGCCGCCGCATGATCGGCGCCATGCGCACCCTGCTCCCCATAGCCGCAATGGCCGCCGCCCTGATCGCCGCGCCTGCCGCGGCGCAGGACTCGCCCTTCGTTGGCGAATATAGCCTCGCCGAAGGGCCCGACGTCGGCGGCGGGCTGCTGATCCGGAACGACGGCCGCTTTCAATATATGTTGGCGGCGGGGGCGCTCGATGAACGCGCCGAGGGCCGGTGGGAGATGCGCGGTGACATGGCCTGCCTGACTACCGATCCCAAGCCGGTGCCGCCCGCGATGGAGAAGGGTGCGCTGCTCGAGGTCGAGGGCAGCGTCCCGACCCTGCTCGTTACCTGGCCGGGCGGCAAAGGCATCCCCGGGGTCGATTTCACGATCGGCTTCGACAGCGGCGATCCCGCTGAGGATTACACCCAGGTTTACGGCTGGACGATGCCCGAAGACGACCAGCGCATCCCGCGCTGGATCGAGGTGCGCGAGCCGATCTACGGCATCACCGCGCCGCGATTTGACCTCACCGAAGCCGACGGCGGCAAGCTCCGAGTCACCATCATCCCCAACGATATCGGCGTGGTGAATTTCGAGGGCGCCTGCGTAGAGAAGACCGAGCGCGGCGTCACCCTCCACCGCGCCGAGGGTGACATGCGGTTCGTGCGGCTGGGCGACCCCTAAAGCCACAAAAGTCCCGCACGCGCGCGCCGACTTTGTATCCCTTGTGGCCCCTTCGACACGCTCAGGACAGGCTTAAGGCGACAAAATATACGCATGCACACGCTAAAACTGTCTCCTTTGTCGTTTTAGGATCTGGTTGCAGAAGCCGAAGATTTCAAAGACCGAATCCGACGCTGGCATGGCGCGGCAATGTAGGACAGCGGTTTTTTGGGTCGGCCGATGTCGGTTTTGGGGTGGGAAGCGGACTTTCGCTTTCCAACTCTCCATCATTCAAATAGCCTCGTCCAATGGACGTCTTAGATTGGTTCGCTCGCTGGTATGAAGCCCAATGCGATGGAGATTGGGAGCATGGCTTCGGTCCTCAGATAGACACCATCGACAATCCCGGCTGGTCGATCAAAATCGCGCTAGAAGGAACAGATTGCGACGGCCGCACTCTCGATAGGATTTCCCATAATTATGAACATGATACCGATTGGTGGGCGTGTTGGACTGAAACGAATGTCTTTCACGGCGTTGGCGGGCCGTTACATCTTCGCTCCTTGCTCGAAACTTTTCGAGATTGGGCGACGAACGTCCACTAACGGTCGCTTTCTGCCATCGTGTCCCGAATAGCGCCGAACGGCGAAAACGGGGTGGGAAGCGGACTGAGGTGTTATGCAGCGGGATCTTCGAAGCAGATTTCGACGCCCAGCAGCTTTCCGGTCTCGCGCGAAACTCTGGCGGCCGTGAGCACAACAGCATCAGCAGGAGTGGCACCTGCCAAATAAAGCTGGAAAGTCGCGACGTCGTCCTCGACGATCGTGCCTAGAGTGAGGTTTGGGTCGTTCTGATATAGGTCGAAGCTCTTCTGCACGCCTTCAAGAGCCTTGCGAGTTGCCTCGCGCGCGACGGGCTCCAACTCGTTGATGGTAAATCTTTTCGCCACAGCACAGCGATAGCGCTTGATCGGCCGCTCCACAATGTCCGCAATCGGTCGATACCGGACGTGACTGCCCAACCCCTTCCCTCTTGCACTCCTCGCACAAATAAGTAACAACTTTACGTGAACGTAAAGGTAAAGCGCCTGCGAGAGGATCCTTCCCCATGACCGACATTCCCACCTTCGACACGATCAAGCTCGATCTCGCCGACCAAGTCGCGACGATCACGCTCAACCGCCCCGAGCGGCTCAATTCGATGCCGCCCGCAATGGCCGACGACATTCGCGAAGCACTCGATCATCTGCCCGGCCTCGGCGCACGCGCGCTGCTGATCACCGGCGAAGGCCGCGGCTTTTGTTCGGGGGCCGATCTGGCGGGCGACCGCTCGGCGGGCGGCGCGGTCAGCGGCGGGGCGCGCAGCCGCAACGCGCTGCGCGGCCACTATAACCCGATGCTGCTTTCCCTCGCCAGTCTCGACATTCCCGTCGTCGTCGCGGTCAATGGCCCCGCCGCGGGCGTCGGGTGCAGCTTTGCGCTGTCGGGCGATTTCACCATCGCGGGCAAGAGCGCCTATTTCCTTCAGGCGTTCGTCAATATCGGCCTCGTTCCCGACGGCGGATCGTCCTGGCTGCTCCCGCGCCTGATCGGCGTGCCGCGTGCGCTTCAGATGATGATGCTCGGCGAGAAGATTTCGGCCGACCAGGCCGCCGACTGGGGCATGATCTACAAGAGCGTCGAGGACGCCGATCTCTTGGTCGAAGCCAAGGCGCTGGCGACACGCCTCGCGAACGGCCCAACCATTGCGCTCGGCACGATGCGCAAGATATTGCGCGACGGCCTGACGCAGGATTTCGCGACGACGCTCGACGCAGAAGCCAAGGGCCAGTTCGTCGCGGGCGGCACCGCCGATGCGATGGAAGGCATCATGGCGTTCCAGCAAAAGCGGAAGACCGAGTTCAAGGGGAAGTAAGCCGCCCATTCCCCCTCGTGTCGAGCGAAGTCGAGACACCCCACAGGCCTACGCCAAGCGAACGGGTTTCTAACGCGGCCTTTTGCTTTTTGCTTTGCCTACTCCGCCGCCTCTTCGACCATCACCTTTTTATAGATGCTCGTGCGCGGATAGGAGCAGAGGCGCATCACCATCGGCTCGAAAAATTCGAGCGGTTCGCTATCATAATCGGGATCGAACGCTGGCGCGTCATATTTTTCACAGAATTCTGCGCACGCCGCATAATGCGGGCTATCCTTGAACTGGTCGCGCATGTCGCGGTCGAGCCCGAGATAGTGGAAGAAATAATGGCCCTGGAACACGCCATGATGCTGGACGATCCACAGATTTTCCTCTGACAGGAACGGCTTCAATATCGCCGCCGCGACATCGGGATGATTGAACGCGCCCAGCGTGTCGCCGATATCGTGGAGCAGCGCCATCACGACATATTCCTCGTCGCGGCCATCGCGGTGCGCGCGCGTCGCGGTCTGCAGGCAATGTTCGAGCCGGTCGACCGGAAAGCCGCCATAATCGCCGCCGAGCAGCTTCAGATGGTCGAGGATGCGCTTGCCATTGTTCGGCGCAAACTCCTTCTGCTCGCGCGCGATAATGTCCCAATCTTCCTGCGTCCCGTCGATCATCGACCGGAAAGTGGCGTGATCGTGCGTCATCTCGTTCATGGCAGCCTCTCCTATTTTGAGAGCAGCCTATCCTATTCGTTGTTATTTGCAACGTTATAGGCCTTGACCTCGACTTGCGTCAGGCAGCGCCGCGTCGACTTGTCCTCAGCGTTGGCGAGTGCTTTTTGCCGGTACATAACTTCGGTCAAGAGCTTGCGCGACACGCCCATGCGGATCAGGAAATCATTGTCCTCGCTCGCGAGCAATGCGGCATCCTGTTCGATGTCGCCGATCAATTCCTTGGTCGCATCGGTGCCCATCGCGACGCTCATGTCGATCGCGCTGCGGTCGCCGGTGCGCGTGAACATATGGACGATGAACAAGCCGCCGGGGTCGATCACGCGCGGCTGTCCGCCCATGAAGATGAAATTGCACGCGCTGAAACAGGCCCATCCCGCCGGGATGCGCGTCGTGAGGCCAAAGTTCGAACGGATGATCCGCCCCGCGGCATTGCCCGCGCGCGCGTCGCCGCCGGGCGAGCGCAGCCAGACTTCGCTGATGTCGGGATTGGCGGCGAGCGCGGTCTTCAGCCGCTCGGGCAGCCCGGTATCGATCCGTCCCTCGGCAAGCAGCACCTTGCCGCCCTTTTTCGCCACGGGGGTCAGCTTCATCGTTGCATTCGCCGACCAATCGGGGGTCAGCGGACAGGTCGGGTTCGCGGGGTCGATCGCGGGCTTGGCGGCGGCGGTCAGGCAGGCGACCAGACCCGCCGCCGCCGCGATGCGAAAGACTTTACGCCGCGAGTACATAGCGCGCCTGGCCGGGGGCCTTGCACATGCGCTTCGACACGCGCGTTTCCTCGCCCTCGACGATGACGATATCGGTGACGCTCATGCATTGCGAGCCGTCGGCGAGCTCGTTCTTTGCCGCAACGGTCGACGATCCGCTGACATTCTGCCGCGTCTCGCTTGTCCAGTTCGCGGTCGCGCCGACCTCTTCGCCGCGCGTCACTTCGTCGGTCGCGGCCGCCGCCTGCACCTGCTCTGCGGGGTCGAGGCGGCAGGCGATCGCGTCGGTGAGCGTGCCGCTGACCTCGCCGATCGGCACATAGCTGTAAACGCCCGCTTTGCTCGCGGCGTCGCCGACCGCATCGCTGATTACATTGCCGAGGATGTTGCGGCCGATGCTGCTCCCCTTCTTGCCCTTGGGACAACCGCCATTGCCCTCTTCGCTCGGCTTGGGCGCGGGGGTCGTGACCTTGCGGAGCAGGCTGCCGAACTGCGCCTGTGCGGGCGCGACGGCCAGTAGGCACGCCGCGAGAACCGCGGGGGTCGCCAATATTTTACGCATCATCCTGTCCACCCTTGCCGCGCCCGATACCGGGCAACCATGCGACCTTTATAGGGGTGGTTCATGCCACCCGCTGTGATTTTCATCAACTCTGCAACTTATGTCATCCAGACAGGTTGAATTAAGCCTGAATATGTCACAGTAACGCCGCCATGCTCTCGCAAAAGACCCGTTATACGATCCGCGCGTTCCAGCACCTTGCCGACCATTGGGGCAAGGGCCAGGTCCAGCTTGCGGATATCGCGGACGCGCAGAACATCCCCCCGAAATTCCTCACCGTTATCCTGTCCGAAATGGCGCGCGAAGGCCTGCTGATTTCGCAGCGCGGGCGCGACGGCGGATATCAGCTCGCGCTGCCCCCGATCGACATCAGCTATGGCGACCTTGTTCGCCTCACGCGCGGCTCGCTCGCGCTCGTTCCCTGTGCGGCGCGCAATGCGCACGAGCATTGCAAGAATTGCCTGCCCGAAGCCGAATGCCGGCTGCGCAGCCTGATGCTGAAGGTCCGCGACGACACCGCATCGATCCTCGACCGCATCACCCTTGCCGACCCGATCGCGCTCGAACCCGTGTTCGACAAGGATGAGGCGGCCGAATAGCAAAGGCGCCGGGAGAAAGGGATTATGACAGCCGCTCTTCCCACTCCCTGCGACAGCGCGGTCCTGGGCCGCCCCGAAGGGCAACTGCCGCCGCATCCGCGCTGGACGCTCGTCGCGACGATCCTCGCGTCGAGCCTCGCCTTTATCGACGGGTCGGTGGTCAATGTCGCGCTGCCCGCGATTGACCGCAGCCTCGATGCCGGCGCCGCCGGGTTGCAATGGACCGTCAACGCCTATCTGCTCCCGCTCAGCGCGCTGCTCCTCCTCGGCGGCGCGGCGGGCGATCAGATGGGGCAGCGCCGGATGTTGATCGCGGGGATCCTAGTGTTCCTTGCTGCGTCGCTCGCGTGCGCGGTGGCGCCGACGATCGAAGTCCTGCTCGCCGCGCGCGCGTTACAGGGGGTCGGCGCCGCAATGCTGATGCCGAACAGCCTCGGCATTCTCGGCAACAGCTTCCGGGGCGAATCGAAAGGGCGTGCGATCGGGACGTGGGCGGCGGTCGGCGCCATCGCGAGCGCGGTCGGCCCGCCGCTCGGCGGCTGGCTGATCGAAGTCGCCGGATGGCGCGCGATTTTCTACCTCAACCTGCCCGTCGGCGCCGCGGCGATATTCGTCGCGTGGCGCTATGTCGCGAATGACAAGGGCAGCGGCAAGCCGCTCGATTGGGTCGGAGCGGCGCTCGTGACGCTCGGGCTCGGGCTGCTCACCTGGAGCCTCACCCTCTGGTCGAACGACGGGATCGTGGGCGGAACGGTGCTTTTCGGCCTGATCGCGGGCGTCGCAATGCTCGCCGCTTTCATCTTCGTCGAACGCGCGCGCGGCGATGCCGCGATGATGCCGCTTTCGCTCTTCGCATCGAAAGCCTTTGCCGGCCTGACCTTCCTCACCTTCGCCCTCTATGGCGCGCTCGGCGGACTGCTCGTCCTCCTACCCTATCTGCTCATCACCAGCGGCTATTCGCCACTCGAGGCGGGCCTGGCGCTTTTGCCCTTCCCGCTCGTCATCGGACTTGCCTCGCGCTGGATCGGCCAGATCGCGGCGGGCGCGGGGCCGCGATGGCCGTTGACACTTGGCCCGATCGTCGCCGGCGCGGGCTTCCTTCTGCTCCACCGCGTCGATCCCGCGGCAGGTTATGTCGTGGGCGTGCTGCCCGGCCTCTTCGTGATAGCGCTCGGCATGGCGGGCGCGGTGGCGCCATTGACGACGGCGGTCCTGTCGGCGGTCGACGACCAGCACATGGGGACCGCGTCGGGCTTCAACAGCGCAATCGCGCGGACAGGCGGTCTGATCGCAACCGCGCTTGTCGGGGTCGTGCTGTCGCAGAGCGGCGACGCTTTGCTGTCGGCATTTCGCACGGCCGCCGTCGCGGGCGGCGTGCTTGCTGGTGCGGCGGGGTTCGCCGCGTGGGCCACGCTAGGCGATCCCGAGCAGAGCGGTCGATAAGGTAAGTTGGAAAGAAATGGTGGAGCCTAGCGGGATCGAACCGCTGACCTCCTGCATGCCATGCAGGCGCTCTCCCAGCTGAGCTAAGGCCCCGTACCATTTCATCGTGCCGCGCTGGCCAATATGCTTGGCTGCTGCGACCGGGACGCCGCCTTTAGCAGCGCCATCGAGTGATGCAAGGGGCCAAATGCATCTTTGTGACGCCTTTTTGACCCCTCGCTGAAAAAATCAGGTTTCGACGTCGTCGTCATCCGCCGTCGCGACACCCAGATCGTCGTCGCCACCAAGGTCGACATCATTGTCGGGCGAATCGCTGTCCTCGTCGACATCGACGTCCAGATCCAGATCCTCGTCGACGACGACCTCTTCCTTGACGACCTTGCCGGGCTTTTCGACCTCGAACGGAGTCGACTGCTTCGATTTCAGGACCGATTCCGGGATCCAGTTGTAACCGCAATTGATGCAGTTGATCGGATCGTCCTTGGTCAAATCATAGAATCGGGTCGCGCATTTCGGGCAGCTACGCTTCGTGCCCCATTCAGCCTTTATCATATATGCCTCGTAACCTTCTGAAAGGAGATAGTAATTTCGGGAAAGCGACGACTGCCTGCGCGGCATCCATCAAATCGGCGTGCGCCTTGCCAGATTGCAAGGCCGCTGTCAAAAGCCGCACGCCATGACCGATCACACCGCCACGCCGCGCAGCTTTTCCGCTTCCATTCCGCTTAAAGGTAGGATCGCGATTCCGGGTGACAAGAGCATCTCGCACCGCTCGCTGATGCTATCCGCCCTCGCGGTCGGAGAGAGCCGTGTTACCGGCCTGCTCGAAGGGCATGACGTGTTAGCCACCGCGGCCGCGATGCGCGCGATGGGCGCCACCATCGAACGGCAGGACGACGGCGAATGGCGTATCCATGGCGTTGGCGTCGGCGGGCTGCTCCAACCGCGCGAAGCACTCGACATGGGCAACAGCGGCACCTCGACCCGCCTGCTCATGGGCCTCGTCGCAAGCCACCCGATCACCACGACCTTCATCGGCGATGCCAGCCTGTCGGGCCGCCCGATGGGACGCGTTATCGATCCGCTATCGCAGATGGGCGCCGATATCAGCGCCTCGCCCGGAGGCCGCCTGCCGCTGATGGTGCGCGGTCTCGCCCCCGCCATCCCCCTCGCCTACCGCCTGCCGATGGCCTCGGCGCAAGTGAAAAGCGCGATATTGCTCGCGGGCCTTAATACGCCCGGCATCACCGAAGTGATCGAGCCCGTGCCGACGCGCGACCATAGCGAACGCATGCTGCGCGGCTTCGGCGCCGACCTGACCGTCGACACCGACGCCGACGGCACGCGCCATATCCGCATCCGCGGCGAGGCCGAATTGAAGCCGCAAACGATCGTCGTTCCCGGCGATCCGTCGTCGGCCGCCTTCTTCATCGTTGCCGCGCTGCTCGTTCCGGGATCCGACGTCCTCATCGCCAACGTCGGCCTCAACCCCACCCGCGCGGGCCTCGTCGAAATCCTCAAACAGATGGGCGGCGACATCGAACTGCTCGACCCCCGCACCGTCGGCGGCGAACCCGTCGCCGACCTGCGTGTCCGCCACAGTGCCCTCAAGGGCATCGACGTCGATCCCGCGATCGTGCCGAGCATGGTCGACGAATTCCCGATCCTCTTCGTCGCCGCCGCGCTCGCCGAGGGCCGAACCGCGACCACCGGCCTCGACGAACTGCGCGTCAAGGAAAGCGACCGCATCGCGGTGATGGCAACTGGCCTGAAGGCAATCGGCGCGCGCGTCGAAGAAAACGAAGACGGCCTGATCATCGACGGCACCGGCGGCGATGCGTTGCCCGGCGGTGCCACCGTCGCCGGCCATCTCGACCACCGCATCTGCATGAGCTTCGCGATCGCCGGTCTCGTCAGCAAGGCGCCGGTGACGATCGACGACATCGCGCCGGTCGCGACCAGCTTCCCCAATTTCGAGCAGCTGCTCGCCGGTCTCCAGCAATGATCATCGCCGTCGACGGCCCCACCGCGTCGGGCAAGGGCACGCTCGCCCGCCAGCTCGCCGACCATTATGGCCTGCCCGTGCTCGACACCGGGCTGCTCTATCGCGCGGTCGGCTATCAGACGCAGCTCAATCATGGCGACGCCGACAATGCCGCCGATGCGCTCGCCGCGTGCGATTTCCCCGTCAGCCTGCTCGATGATCCCGCGCTGCGCTATGAAACCACCGGCGGGCTCGCCAGCCGCGTGTCGGTCCATCCCGCCGTCCGCGCCGCGCTGTTCCAGCGCCAGGTCGATTTCGCCAACCAGCCCGGCGGCGCGGTGCTCGACGGGCGCGACATCGGCACCGTCATCGCGCCGCATGCCGATGCCAAGCTGTTCGTCACCGCCAGCCCCGAGGAACGCGCGCGCCGCCGCCACGCCGAGATGCGTGGACGCGGCGTCGATGTGACCTATGACGCCGTGCTCGCCGACGTTCACGCGCGCGATGCGCGCGATACCGGCCGCGCCGATGCACCGCTGCTGCGCGCCACCGACGCATTGCTGCTCGACAACACGGGCATGGACAAGGACGCCGCGCTCGCCGCCGCGATCGCCTTTGTCGAAGAGCGCCGGGCGCACCGCGGCTAGGCTGGCTTTCTGCCTTGCTTTGATGGGGGGTGCGGACTATATGCGCGCCGTCCGACGGGCTTTATTGCGGGTCGAGACATGGTCAGACCGCCGCTCGAAACCGAGTGTCGGGCGTGGCGGGATGCACCCGTCGCGCCCATTTTGCTTTGCCCATGGCTTGCCGGTAAGCGGTTCGAAGGATGCCGTGTCCTGCATCCGGCAGGCATGGCAGATCGGCCATTAAGACCAGCGGAACCAACCGCTTGGCCGGAACAAATGAAGTAAGGACACACATCTATGGCCACTACGGCTTTCCCGACGCGCGACGATTTCGCCGCGATGCTCGATGAATCGCTTGGTGGTGCCGACGGCGGCTTTGAAGGCCGCGTCGTCAAGGGCACCGTGACCGCGATCGAAAACGACCTGGCAGTGATCGACATCGGCCTGAAGAGCGAGGGCCGCGTGCCGCTTCGCGAATTCGCGATGCCGGGCCAGAAGGCCGACATCAATGTCGGCGACGAAGTCGAAGTCTATGTCGACCGCGTCGAAAACGCCAATGGCGAAACCATGCTGTCGCGCGACCGTGCTCGCCGCGAAGCCGCCTGGGACCGCCTGGAAGAAGAATTCAACAAGGAAGCCCGCGTCGAAGGCGTCATCTTCGGCCGCGTCAAGGGCGGCTTCACCGTCGACCTCGGCGGCGCCGTGGCGTTCCTTCCGGGTTCGCAGGTCGACATCCGCCCCGTGCGCGACGTCGGCCCGCTGATGGACCTGCCGCAGCCCTTCCAGATCCTCAAGATGGATCGTCGCCGCGGCAATATCGTCGTGTCGCGCCGCGCCATCCTCGAAGAAACGCGCGCCGAACAGCGCTCGGGCCTGATCCTGAACCTCGAAGAAGGCCAGATCATCGAAGGCGCGGTCAAGAACATCACCGATTATGGTGCGTTCGTTGATCTCGGCGGCATCGACGGCCTGCTCCATGTCACCGACATGAGCTACAAGCGCGTCAACCACCCGAGCGAAGTCATCAACATCGGTGACACCGTCCGCGTCCAGATCATCCGCATCAACCGCGACACGCAGCGCATCAGCCTCGGCATGAAGCAGCTCGAAAGCGATCCGTGGGAAGGCGTCGCCGCCAAATACCCCGTCGGTGCGAAGCTGTCGGGTACGGTCACGAACATCACCGATTACGGTGCTTTCGTCGAACTCGAAGCCGGCATCGAAGGCCTGGTCCACGTCAGCGAAATGTCGTGGGTCAAGAAGAACGTCCACCCCGGCAAGATCGTCTCGACCAGCCAGGAAGTCGACGTCATCGTCCTCGAAGTCGACAGCGACAAGCGCCGCATCTCGCTCGGCCTCAAGCAGGCCCAGTCGAACCCCTGGGGCGCGTTCGCCGAAACCCACCCGGTGGGCTCGGTCGTCGAAGGCGAAGTCAAGAACGCGACCGAATTCGGTCTGTTCGTCGGCCTGCCGGGCGACGTCGACGGCATGGTTCACATGTCGGACATCGCTTGGGGTATCTCGGGCGAAGAAGCGCTGCACCTCCACCGCAAGGGCGAGGCCGTGCAGGTCGTCGTTCTCGACGTCGACGTCGAGAAGGAACGCATCAGCCTCGGCATCAAGCAGCTTGAAAAGGGTGCTCCGGCCGTTGGCGGCGGCACCGCTGCTGCTGGCTCGGTGAAGAAGAACGACGTCGTCACCGTCACCGTCCTCGAAGTCCGCGACAACGGCCTCGAAGTCCAGGCTGGCGACGATGGCGCCACGGGCTTCATCAAGCGCGCCGACCTTGGCCGCGACCGCGACGAACAGCGTGCCGAACGTTACCAGGTCGGCCAGAAGTTCGATGCGATGGTCATCGGCTTCGACCGCTCGAAAAAGCCGAACTTCTCGGTCAAGGCGATGCAGATCGCCGAAGAGAAGCAGGCTGTGGCGCAGTATGGCTCGTCGGACTCGGGTGCGTCGCTCGGCGACATCCTCGGCGAAGCGCTGAAGGCCGGCAAGAAGGATTAATTCCTCCTTCCGCGTCCACGCGAAACAAAAGGCCCGCAGAGCATCCCTCTGCGGGCCTTTTTCTTTCAGTGATATATTTTGACCGGACAGTGATTCATGATACCTTCTCCGCGCGTTGGGAGGGGTCTCACGCAAAAATGAGCCGGCAACGGCCGGACGCCCGCCTCAGCGGGAAACGCGTGGCTGTATATAATAGGGGAAGCACCATGATCCGGTCAGAACTGGTTCAAAAGATCGCTAGCGAAAACAGCGATTTGCGGCTGGAGGAAGTCGAGCGCATCGTCGACACCTTCTTCGATTCCATCGTCGAGCAGCTCGCCGCCGGCGGCCGCGTCGAACTCCGCGGCTTTGGCGCCTTCTCGACCCGTTCGCGCGAATCGCGCACCGGTCGCAACCCCCGCACGGGCGCCGCCGTCGACGTGAAGGCGAAAAACGTCCCCTATTTCAAACCGGGCAAGGAAATGCGCGAACGCCTGAACGGCTAAGCGCCAGCCAAAATCCCGTCATTGCGAGCGCAGCGAAGCAATCTCCAGTTCGATAGCTGAAGATTGCTTCGCTGTGCTCGCAATGACGTTGTTGAAGCCTCAGTTCTTCAGCCGATATCCCGTCCGGAACATCCAGAAAATAATGCCCAGGCACAACGCCAGGAACAGCGCCACTGCGCCCATGCTGACCTCGATCCCGACGTCGCCCTTGCCGAAGAAGGTCCAGCGAAAGCCGCTGATCAGATAGACGACGGGGTTGAACAGCGTGATCGTCCGCCATGCCGCGGGCAGCATGTCGAGCGAATAGAAGGCACCGCCCAAAAAGGTCAGCGGATAGATGACCAGCATCGGGATGACCTGCAGCTGCTCGAAACTCTGCGCCCAGATGCCGATGATGAAGCCGAACAGGCAGAATGTCACAGCCATCAGGATCATGAATGCGGCCATCAACAGCGGATGCGCGACCTGCACATCGACGAACAGGTGCGCGGTCGCGAAGATGATCGACCCGATAATCACCGATTTCGTCGCCGCGGCGCCGACATAGGCCATCACCGTTTCCAGCGGCGACAGCGGCGCCGACAGCATCTCGTAAATCGTCCCCGTCCATTTGGGCATATAGATGCCGAACGACGCATTGCTGATGCTTTCAGTGAACATCGTCAACATCATCAGCCCCGGCACGATGAATGCGCCATAGGGCACGTCGTTTACCTCGGTCATCCGGCTGCCAATCGCCGATCCGAAGACGACGAAATAGAGCGCGGTGGTGATCACCGGCAGCATCAGGCTGGTCCAGAAAGTGCGCCCGAAGCGCGCCATTTCGAAAGCGTAGATCGCGCGCACGCCGCGCCAGTTCGCGGTCATGCGGCTTCTCCCTTTGCGCCATTCGATTCGTGCACCAGCCCGACAAAAATATCCTCGAGCGAGCTTTGCCTTGTGTGCAAGTCCTTGAACTGCACTCCGATGTCGGTCATCCGCCGCAGCAGCGAGGGAACCCCCGTTGCCTCGGCGCGGCTGTCGAATTCATAGACCAGCTCATTGCCTTCGCCTGCCAGCGCGAGCTTCCACTGCCCCAGCTCGTCGGGAATTGCCGTCAGCGGCTCGGCCAGATTGAGCGTCAGCGTCTTGCGTCCCAGCTTCTTGATCAGCTCGTCCTTTTGCTCGACCAGGATCAGCCGTCCGCCGGTGATCACCCCGACGCGGTCGGCCATTTCCTCGGCCTCCTCGATATAATGGGTGGTGAGGATGATCGTCACCCCCCGCTCGCGAAGGCCGCGGACCATGTTCCACATATCGCGGCGCAACTCGACGTCGACCCCTGCGGTGGGTTCGTCGAGGAACAGGATTTCGGGTTCGTGACTGAGCGCCTTGGCGATCATCACGCGGCGCTTCATGCCGCCCGACAATTCCATGATCTTCGATGTGCGCTTGTCCCACAAGGACAGGTCGCGGAGCAATTGCTCGATGAATGCCGGGTCGCGCGGCTTGCCGAACAGCCCGCGCGAAAAGCTCACCGTTGCCATGACCGTCTCGAACGCATCGGTGTGCAGTTCCTGCGGCACCAGCCCGATCATCGTCCGCGCGGCGCGATAGCCCTGCGCATGATCATGCCCGGCAACGGTCACCGTCCCCGCGCTCGCAGTCACGATGCCGCAGACGATGCTGATCAGCGTCGTCTTGCCCGCGCCATTCGGCCCGAGAAGTGCGAAAATCTCGCCCTTGTTGATGGTGAGGTCGACATCGCTCAGCGCTGTGTGACCGCTTTTATAGGTTTTCCCGAGGCCGGAAATTTCGAGGACTGCTGTCATGTCCCGCCTCTAGCCGAGCCGCCCGACCGCGTGAAGCGCCAAACAGCGCTTGACGTCCATCGGCCCATCGGCTTGATCCACCCGACCATGCGGACGTGGCGAAATCGGTAGACGCAGCAGACTTAAAATCTGCCATCCTCTGGGTATGCGGGTTCAAGTCCCGCCGTCCGCACCAGCATTGCGACATATCGGGCGGCAAGCCGGATGCCCACTTCCGGTTTTGCCCGGCATCACTATGATGCAAGACGATGCCGCCAAAAACTGACATTCCGAAATCCGGGTCGAAGACCCTCTTGCCAAAGATCATGCTCGGCTTGGCCGTCCTGTCGCTCGGCAGCTGCGGCCTGTTCGGCGAACGCGGCCCGGTCAAGATCGCCGCGATTGGCCCGATCAATGCGGCCGCGAACCCGCTGAACGGCGAGCTTTCGGCCGCCAATGCCGCGCTGCTCGACGCGACCTCGCAGGGGCTGGTCAGTTATGACGGCGAGGGACAGATCGACACCGGCCTCGCCGACCGCTGGACCGTTACCGCCGACGGGCGCAGCTATATCTTCCGCATTCGCGAAGCCAAATGGAGCGATGGCCGCAAGGTCACGGCCGAGAATGTCGCCGCAATCCTGCGATCCTATCTGGCCCCCGCCAGCCGTCACGTCCTGAAAAGCGATTTCCCGGAGATCGAGACGATCAAGGCGATGACCGACACGGTGATCGAGATCCGCCTCGCCGTACCACAGCCCTCGATCCTCGAACTGCTCGCACAGCCGTCGATGGCGATCGTCAACAAGGGCATGGGCTGGGGCCCGATGCGCGCGCGCAAGATCGGCCGCGCGGTACTGCTCTCGCCCGTTCCCGACCCGCTCGCCGAGGACCAGGAAGCCGCCGAAGCCGCCGCGAACGACCCCGCCGCCTCGATCGAGCTGGTGGGCACGTCACCTGCGGGCGCGCTCGCGCGGTTCAAGAACGGCTATGCCGATGGCGTCGTCGGCGGCCGTTTTTCGACCTTGCCCTATTTCGCCGCGTCGAACATCGGTCGCTCGCGGCTCGTCGTCGACCCCGTCCCCGGCCTGTTCGGCCTGTCGTTCGTCCGCGCCGAGGGGTTCCTCGCGATCGACGCCAACCGCGACGCGCTCGTGCGCGCGGTCCGGCGCCAGCGACTGGTCGAAGCCTTCGGGCTCGCCGAATGGCAGCCACAGGTCACGCTCCGCCCCGCGCTCTATGCGCGCGACGGCGGCCCTGCCCCGCTCGTGCCCGTCTGGGCCGAATATGACGAGGCGTCGCGGATTGCGCAGGCGAAACGCGCCGTCGATGCCTGGCTCGACGCGGGGCGCGAGATCGAGCCGCTGCGTATCGCCGTCCCCGACAACCCAGGTGGCCGCATTCTGTTCGCTTATGTGTCCGCCGATTTCAAAGCGATCGGCGTGCCGAGCCAGCGCGTCCCGATGGCGTCGACCGCCGACCTCCGCCTGATCGACGAAGTCGCGCCGAACGACGATGCTTTGTGGGCGCTGCGCCGCCTGTCGTGCCGCCGCGATACGCTGTGCAACCGCGAGGCGCAGGGACTGATCGACCGAGCGACGGCCAATGTCGACGCGGGCCAGCGCCGGGTGCAAGTCAGCGAGGCCGAGGCCGTTCTGGGCCGTTACGCCCCCTTCATCCCGCTCGCGACCCCGCTCCGCTGGTCGGTCGCGTCGCAGCGCCTCACCGGCCTTCGCGCCAACGGCCGCGCGCAGCACCCATTGAATCATGTGATTGCCTTACCTAACTAATACAGCGGCGCTGCACCTTCGAGCGCTTTTGAAAGGACCCAAATGGCCCCTTCTCCCCCGAATCCCGACGCGATCTTCGACGCGCTGATCGCGAATCGCAGCGATCCCGCGGCGCTGCGAAAGCGCGTCGAGACGCTGGAAATCCTGCTCGAACGCAGCTTCATCATCCCCGGCATCAATCGCCCAGTCGGTCTCGACGCGATCGTCGGCCTCGTCCCCGTGGTCGGCGACGTCATCGCCGCGACGATGGGCGCCTACCTCATCTGGGAAGCACGCAATCTCGGCATGCCGAAATGGAAAATCTGGCGCATGGTCGGCAATCTTGGCGTCGATACCGCGCTCGGCGCCGTGCCGCTGGTCGGCGACGCTTTCGACTTCTTCTTCCGGTCGAACACACGCAATCTTCGGATCATCAAGAAGCATCTCGACAAGCATCACCCCGGCACGATCATCATCGACCAGTAAACTTCTTTTCATTGCGAGCAAAGCGACGCAATCTCGAGCGGTTTGCGCACTCTCTGGATTGCCGCGTCGCCTTCGGCTCCTCGCAATGACGATCGTTGCATTTGCAACAGCCTTCCCCTCCGGTGTCTAATGCTGCTAGCACAGCGCCTCCAAACCCCAGGGGAGACTATTGAATGATCCGCGCCAGCCTCGCCGCGCTTGCCCTCAGCTGTTCCTTTGCCGCCGTAGCGGCGGCCGCGCCGCAGGAGGTCGACAAAAATGGGGACCCCTATCTCTGGCTCGAGGATATCGAGGGCGCGAAGGCGCTGGACTGGGTCAAAAAGGAAAATGCGGCAACCGACAAGCTGATCACCAGCCGTCCGAGTTTCGAGGCCGACCGCAAGCGCGCGCGCGAAATCCTCGACGACGACCGTCAGATTGCCGCACCCGGCGAAGTGATGGGCGACATAATCACCAATTTCTGGCGCGACGCGAACAACCCCCGCGGCATCTGGCGCCAGAGCCCGCTCGACGCCTATCTCGCCGGCAAGCCCGTCTGGACGACGCTGATCGACGTCGACGCGCTCGGCAAGGCCGAAAAGCAAAGCTGGGTGTGGCACGGCGCCGACTGCCTCGCCCCCGATTACAAACGTTGTCTCGTCTCGGTAAGCCCCGGCGGCACCGACGCCGACGTCGTTCGCGAGTGGGACCGCACGACCAAAAGCTTTGTCGAGGGCGGCTTTACGTTGCCGCAGGCGAAGAGCAGCGTGACGTGGGAGGATGCCGACACCCTGCTGGTTGCGACCGATTATGGCGAAGGCAGCATGACCGCGTCAGGCTATCCGCGCATCGTCAAACGCTGGAAGCGCGGCACGCCGCTCGCGGCGGCCGTGACGGTGGCCGAGGGCGAGCACGAGGACGTCGGCATGAACGTCTTCGCTTTCACCGACGGCGGCACGCGCTGGCCGATAATCAGCCGCGGCAAGACCTTCTACACCGCCGACTATCTGATCCGCGGCGTCGGCGGCGAGACCTATCGTTCGACGATCATCCCCGACACCGCCAGCCTGCGCGACGTGCTCGGCGGGCAGGCCATCGTCTTCCTCAACAAGGATTTCGGGACCGGCTTTCCCGCGGGCTCGCTGATCTCACTGTCGCTCGCGGATATGGCGGCCGACCGGCAGGTGCCGATCATTCCTGTGATGACTCCGACGAAGGCGCAGGCAATCGAAAATGTTTCGGCGACCGACAATATATTGTGGGTCAAGGCGCTCGACGATGTCGAGGGCAAGCTGTTCGCGCTGCGCCGCGACGCGAAGACTGGTGATTGGAGCAAAAAAGAGGTTCCGCTCGCCGCAAACGCGACGGTCAACATCGCGGGCACGATCGGCAAGCGCGATACCGTCTTCGCGAGCGCGGAGACGATGCTGATGCCCCCGACGCTCTACGCCGTGTCCGAAACCGCCGCGCCGCAAGCCGTGCAGAGCCTGCCCGCGACCTTCGACGCGAATGACATGACCGTCGAAAAGCGCTTCGCAACGTCGAAGGATGGCACCAAAATCCCCTATTTCATTGCGCGTAAGAAGGGCGCGACCGGCCCCGTCGCTGCGCTGATCCACGCCTATGGCGGCTTCCGCGCCGCGCAGACGCCGGGCTATCTCACCGGCCAGCCGTACCGCGCCGGTCCGCTCGGGCTGTTCTGGGTCGAGGACGGCAATGCCTATGTCCTCGCCAACATCCGCGGCGGCGGCGAATATGGTCCCGCCTGGCACGATGCGGCGCTGCGCGAGAAACGCCAGAACAGCTTCGACGATCTCCACGCGGTCGCCGAGGATCTGGTCAAGACCGGGATCAGCACCAAGGGCAAGATCGCGATCTCGGGCCGCTCGAACGGCGGCGTGCTCGTCGGCGCGGCGATGACGCAGCGCCCCGACCTTTATGGCGCGGTGATCTCCGGCTCGCCGATCAAGGATATGTGGCGGTACGACAAGATGCTCGCGGGCGCCTCATGGGTCGCCGAATATGGCGATCCCGACGTGCCCGAAGATTGGGCGTTCCTGTCGAAATATTCACCATACCAGAACATCCGCAAGGGCGTTAAATATCCGCCGATCTTCCTCTATCTTTCGACCAAGGACGATCGCGTCCATCCTGGCCACGCGCGCAAATTTGCCGCGCGGCTTATGGAGAATGGCAACCGCGTCTATTATCACGAATATCTGGAGGGCGGCCATTCGGTCGGCGCCGACCATGCCGAGGATGCGGTGCGCGCAGCGATGCTCCACGGCTTTCTGACGCGCGAGTTGGTGGAGAAAAAATAGGGCGGCCCAACACCCTAGTCCGTTCGTGCTGAGCTTGTCGAAGCACCGTTCTTCTTCGGCCAACGTCACAAGAAAGAACAGCCCTTCGACAAGCTCGGGGCGAACGGATCATTTGTCGGCGCCCGCCGCAACTCACCGTATCTGCCTTTTCTCCAGCTTTCGCGCCAGCGTCCGCCGGTGCATCCCCAGCCGGCGCGCGGTCTCGGAGATATTGAAGTCGGTCTCGACCAACACTTGGTGGATATGCTCCCATTCGACCGTCTTGATCGACGACTGGCGGTCGCCCACCGGCGTTTCGGCATTGCCGTCGGTACGGTCGAACGCTGCCTCGATATCGTCGGTGTTCGACGGCTTGGCGAGATAATAGGAAGCGCCGAGCTTGATCGCCTCGACGGCGGTCGCGATGCTCGCAAAACCGGTCAGCACGACGATCCGCATTGCCGCATCCGACGCACGCAGCGCCTGCACGCACGCCAGCCCCGACGCACTGCCGAGCTTCAGGTCGACGACCGCATAGCCCGGCCGGAAAGCGTGCAAATGCACCTCCATCTCTTCGGGGCTATGTGCGACCTGCACCAGATAACCGCGCCGCTCGAACGATCGCTTCAGCGTCCGCGCGAACGCCTCGTCATCCTCGACGATCAGCAATTGCCGCCCATCCTTACCGGCGTCGGTCATGCCGTCTCTCCATCATCACGCGCGAGCGACGATATGGGCAGGAAAATCCGCACTAGCGCGCCGCCTTCGTCACGATTGGACACGCTGGCGCCGCCGCCCAGCTTGCGCAGCACATTGACGAGCAGAAACAGGCCCAGCCCGCCACCGGGGCGTCCCTTGGTCGAGCGGTAGGGCTGGCCGAAATTCTCCAGCATCTCCCGGGTGAAACCGGGGCCGCGATCGGCGATTTCGATCACCAGCATGTCACCGTCGCGCGAGGTGGTAAAGCTGGTCCAGTCGGGCGAAACCTCGGCCGCATTGTCGAGCACATTGCCGATGACCTGGCGCAGCGCGGGGTCCGACACGATGGCGACGTCGGCACCGAAACGATCATTGAATTCGACCGTATCCGGACGGCGCACCGCACGCGTGTGCGACACGATTTCGTTGAACGCCGCGCGCATCGTCGTCAGTTGCGGCGCTTCGCCCCGCGCCTCGCCGGCCGACATCAGGATGCCGCTGACGATTGCCTTGCACCGCTGCACCGCCGCATCCATGTCGGCGAGGTCCTCCTGCATCTCGCGATCCTTCGCGAGGCGCGGCGCTGCTTTCCAGTCGCCGATCAGCACCGACAGCGTCGACAGCGGCGTCCCAAGCTCATGCGCCGCGCCCGATGCGAGCAGCCCCATGCGCACGATATGATCCTCCTCGGCGGCGCGCTGGCGGCTAGCTGCGAGCGCCGCGTCGCTGTCGCGCAGGTTGCGGCTGATCCGCGTGACGAAGGCGACGAGCAGCACCGCGATCAGCAGGAAGCAAACGAAGCTGCCCTGTAGATAGAGCTCCATCGGATCGGCCGCATAGGCAGGAGGCAGCACCAGCGGCGTCGGATCGGCGCGCAGCGCCGCGAGCGCCGCCAATGCTGCAACGACGATCGCCCACGACGACCGCGGCGTCAGCAGGATCGCGCCGATCACCACCTGCAACAGGAACAGCGAGGCAAAAGGATTGCCGAGTCCACCGCTGTGGTGAAGTTGCCAGCCGAGCGCCGCGACGTCGAACAGCAACACCGCGGTCAGCTCGGCGTTCGTCACCGCGCGCCCGCGGCGGAGCAAGGCAATGCTCGCGAAGTTGATTGCGATCAGCACCGTGATCGCCGCGAGCAGGGGGGCGCCCGGCAGCGATATGCCCATCGGTCCGCTGACGATCCCGATCGTCGCCAGCTGCCCCCCGACCGCAATCCAGCGCAGCTGGACCAGCAGCGTCATATTGCGGCGCCCGGCGGGGGCTCGGGCGGGCGCGGCCGGCAGGATCGTCGGGCTGGTCATCAATCGCGGATACGCCACAGCCGCCAAGCAAAAAAGAGGCTGAGTGCACAAAGCGCAAACCAGGTCAGCGCATAGACGAGATGATTGTCGGAAAAGCGCACGACGGTCAGCCCGCCGATGGGATAGCCGCCGGGATTCGGAGCGGAGTCCGCATCGACGAAATAGGGCGCGGTCTTACCCAATCCCCTCGCCTTGGCGATCGCGGCGACATCGCGCGAATACCATCGGTCCGCGGCCGGATCGTTCGAACGAAGGAACGCCCCTTCGGGCTCGGTCACACGCAGCAGCCCCGTCACGGTCACCGCGCCCGCGGTATTGCCTGCCGTCCGCGCCGCCGGATCGCGCCGATCCCTGGGCACGAACCCGCGATTGACGAGCAGCGTGAATCCTGGGGTTTCGAGGGGAGTCAGAACCCAGAAGCCCGGACCGCGATCGGTCACTGCCTGCACCAGCGTCTCGCGGTCGTGCCGAAAGCTGCCGGTCGCGGTCACCCGGCGATAGGCATCGCCCTTTGCGTCGACCCGCCCCCACGCATCCGGACCTGGGGCCGCCGCGGGCGCCGCATGGATGCGCGCGTCGACCGCTGCGACCAGCGCATGCTTCCACGCGCGCCGCTCGACCTGCCAGACGCCGAGCGCCGCCAGCCCCATCGCCGCGATCAGCGCCGCGGCGGCAAAGGCGCCGCGGCGGGTGCGTGTCACGGTACCTGTCTCGCGTCTTCGTGCGACATCGGCATCATGTTGGTGTTGAGGTGATGCATCACCCACAAGGATCCTGCGAGCATGATCACGACGACGATCACGGTGAAGATCAGCGAAGTCAGCGACCAGCCGCCCTCCGCTTTTGGTGTCATGTGAAGAAAGAACACCATGTGGACGACGATCTGCACCACCGCAAAACCCATGATGATCGCGCCGGTCGTGCCGGCACTGAGCGGCATCGTCATCACCAGCCAGAAGGGGATGGCGGTCAGGATCACCGACAGCACGAAGCCGATGACATAGTCGCGCATCGACGCGTGCGGCATCTCGATTTCGTCGTGACCGTGCACGGCGGCGTGGGGATCGGCGCTCATCGCAGCACTCCCATCAGATAGACAAAGGTGAAGACGCCGATCCACACGACGTCGAGGAAGTGCCAGAACATCGACAGGCACATCACGCGGCGCTTGTTCGCGGCGATCAGCCCGTGCTTCGACAGCTGGACCATGAGCGTGACGAGCCAGATGATGCCGAAGGTGACGTGCAGCCCGTGCGTGCCGACGAGGGTGAAGAAGCTCGACAGGAAGGCGCTTCGCTGGGGCCCCGCGCCGATCTCGATCAGGTGGTGGAATTCGTAAAGCTCGATCCCGAGGAAGGCGAGCCCGAACAGGCCGGTAATGCCAAGCCAGAGCTGCACGCCCTTCACCTTGCCCTGCTGCATCTGCAGCACCGCAAAGCCGTAGGTGATCGACGAGAAGAGCAGCATTGCGGTGTTGAGCGCGATCAGTTTCAGGTCGAACAGATCCTTCGGCGACGGCCCCGCAGCATAGCTGCCGCCGAGCACCGCGTAGCAGGCAAAGAGGATCGCAAAGATGAGGCAGTCGCTCATCAGATAGATCCAGAAGCCCAGCATCGTGCTGTGCCCCTCGGGATGCGCATGCTCGTCGAGGTCGTAGAAGCGGACGGGTTCGTCGGCGGTGATGGCGTCTGCCGTCATGGTGGGGGCACTCATCGCATCAGGCTCCGGCCGCCAGCTGGCGGGTGCGCGCTTCTTCGACCGCGGTGACCGTCGCCGCCGGGATGTCGAAATCGCGCTTGTAGTTGAAGGTGTGATAGATCGCGCCGACGATCGTCGCGACAAAGCTCAGCGCCACAAGCCACCAGATGTGCCAGACCAACGCGAAACCCATCACCAGGCAAAAACCCGACAGGATCATCCCGGTGCCGGTGTTGCTCGGCATATGGATGTCGCGATAGCCGCCCGTCGGCCGATGGTGCCCGCGCGTCTTCATGTCGTACCACGCGTCGAGGTCGTGGATCACCGGCGTGAAGGCGAAATTATAGTCGGGCGGCGGCGAGCTGGTCGCCCATTCGAGCGTGCGGCCGTCCCACGGATCGCCGCCCGTGGTGTCGCGCAGTTCCTTGCGGCGCCAGATGCTGACGCCGAACTGGACCAGCATCGCGCCGATACCCGCGGCGATGATCAGCGCACCGATGCCCGCGATCACGAACCAGATTTGCAGGCTCGGATCGTCGAACACGCGCATCCGGCGGGTCACGCCCATCAGGCCGAGGATATAGAGCGGCGTGAAGGCGACCCAGAAGCCGACGACCCAGCACCAGAAGCTGATCTTGCCCCAGAAAACATCGAGCTTGTAGCCGAACGCCTTGGGCCACCAATAGTTGATCGCCGCGAACAGGCCGAACAGGACGCCGCCGATGATCACATTGTGAAAATGCGCGATAAGGAACAGCGAGTTGTGCAGCACGAAGTCGGCGGGCGGCACCGCGAGCAGCACCCCGGTCATGCCGCCGATGACGAAGGTCAGCATGAAGGCGATCGTCCACATCATCGGCAGCTCGAAGCGGATACGGCCGCGATACATGGTGAACAGCCAATTGAAGAGCTTGGCCCCCGTCGGGATCGAGATCACCATCGTGGTGATGCCGAAGAAGCTGTTGACGCTTGCCCCCGATCCCATGGTGAAGAAATGGTGCAGCCAGACGAGATACGACAGGATCGTGATACAGATCGTCGCATAGACCATCGAGGTATAGCCGAACAGCCGTTTGCCCGAGAAGGTCGAGGTGACTTCGGAAAAGACGCCGAACAGCGGCAGCACGAGAATGTAAACTTCGGGATGACCCCAGATCCAGATCAGGTTCACATACATCATCGGCGATCCGCCGAGGTCGTTGGTAAAAAAATTGGTGCCGACATAACGGTCGAGCGTGAGCAGCGCGAGCGTCGCGGTCAGGATCGGGAAGGACGCGACGATCAGGATGTTCGCGCAAAGGCTGGTCCAGGTGAAGACGGGCATCTTCATCAGGCCCATGCCCGGCGCGCGCAGCTTCAGGATCGTGACGATCAGGTTGATACCCGACAAGGTCGTCCCGATCCCCGCTATCTGCAGCCCCCAGATATAATAATCGACGCCGACGTTCGGGCTGTATGCAATCCCCGATAAAGGCGGGTAGGCGAGCCAGCCGGTCTGCGCATATTCGCCGATGAACAGCGAGATCATCGTCAGCACCGCGCCCGACGTCGTCATCCAGAAACTGAAATTGTTCAGGAAGGGAAAACTGACGTCGCGCGCGCCGATCTGCAGCGGCACGACATAGTTCATCAGCCCGGTGATGAACGGCATCGCGACGAAGAAGATCATGATCACGCCATGCGCGGTGAACACCTGGTCATAATGATGCGGCGGCAGATACCCCTCGGAACCGTTGAAGGCCATGACTTGTTGCAGGCGCATCATGATCGCGTCGGAAAATCCGCGCAAAAACATGATGAGGCCCAAGATCATGTACATGATCCCGATGCGCTTGTGGTCGACGGTGGTGAACCACTCGGTCCACAAATAGCCCCAGAGTCGATATTTGGTGATCGCGGCGAGGACCGCGATGCCGCCGAGGACAACGGCGATAAAGGTGACGACGAGGATCGGCTCGTGCAGCGGCAGCGCCTCGAGCGACAGCTTGCCGAGGATCGGACCGGTTTCGGGTGCGGGATGCGGGATGCTCATGGGATCTCGGGCTCGTTCAGGACAGCGGGCGGTCGGCGGCGGCGGGCGCGCGCAGCGCGGTGCGTTCGGGTCTGGATGGGTGCGGAAGCCCCTCACCCTTCAGCTTTTGGGGCGCGACGGGCTTCGCGTCAGGGCGATCGTTCGACATCACCGGCGAACTGCAATAGGCCGCGACATAACGCATGCTCCAGCGCGCCGCATCAACGGTGCCGCGCGCGGCGAATTTGTCATAGGTGACTTGCCGGACATTGCCGATGCCCGCGATGCCCGCGCCGCCCTTGGCGTCGAGCGCCATCATGTCGTGCATGCACATCTTTCCGGGTTCGACGCACATGTTGACCACGGCATCGAACAGCTGCGGATCGCTCGCGGCAAAGCGGCGCACGGGTTCCTTGTGCGTGGGCTTTTCCAGCTTGAGATATTCGGCCCGGCTGAGGTCGCCTTCGGACGACGCCTTGGTCTCGGCGACCCATTTGTCGAACTCGCCAGCGGGCAGGCTCTTCACCGCAAAGCGCATGTTCGAAAAGCCCCAGCCCGAATAATTGGCCGAAAAGCCTTCGTAGTTGCCGGTCTTGTCGAACACGCCGTGCAGCTTCGTTTCCATGCCCGGCATCGCGTAAATCTGTCCCGCGAGCGCGGGCACGTAAAAGCTGTTCATCACCGACGAGGAGGAAATACGGAAGCGGACCGGCCGGTTCACCGGCAGCGCGAGTTCGTTGACCGTCGCGACGCCCTGTTCGGGATAGATGAACAGCCATTTCCAGTCGAGCGCGACGACCTGCACATCGAGCGGCTTGACCTCGGCGGCAACGGGCTGGCCAGGCCCCGTGCGCGCGAGCGGGCGATAGGGGTCGAGCAAATGCGTCGCGACCCACGTCACCGCGCCCAGGCAGATGATGATCAGCAGCGGCGCCGACCAGATGACCAGCTCGAGCTGTGTCGAATGATCCCAATCGGGCTTGTACGTCGCATCCTTGTTCGACGCGCGATATTTCCACGCGAAAAAGATCGTCAGCGCCATCACCGGCACGATGACCAGCAGCATCAGCACGGTCGACAGGATGATCAGATCGCCCTGCTGGCGCGCGACGTCGCCGGCGGGATCGAGCACGATCAGCCCGCAGCCCGAAAGCATGGGCAGCGCGGCGAGCAACGGCAAAAGCCGCAATCGGGCGGGAAAACGGGGGAGATTGCTTGGCATGATGCGCGCCTAGGCCTCCTTTGTTGCACTGCACATAGGACATTTTGTCCAATCCCGCGACCGTTCATCATCGCGCAGGGGCATTTTCATTCCGGGCGATTTTGCCCTATGACCGACTCGTGCCGCCGCATCTTGTCTTGCGGAGGGCGCCAGCTCAAGGATTGTTACCATGGCTGCCGATACTGTGCCCACCACCGAGGTCGAACGCGACGCCCGCGCCCTCCACGGCGCCGACGACCAGGGGGCCCACCGCATCGACCCCTCCGAGATCGCGATCGGCGTCATCATCGGCCGCACGTCGGAATTCTTCGACTTTTTCGTGTACGCCATCGCATCGGTGCTGGTCTTCCCAAAGCTCGTCTTCCCGCACCTCGACCCGCTGACCGGCACGCTCTGGTCGTTCGCGATCTTCGCGCTCGCCTTCGTCGCGCGTCCCGTCGGCACGATCATCTTCACGGCGATCGACCGCGCTTATGGCCGCGGCGCGAAGCTGACCATCGCGCTCTTCCTACTCGGCGGCTCGACCGCGGCGATCGCCTTCCTGCCCGGTTACGAATCGATCGGAATCGGCGCCGCGCTGTTGCTCGCGCTGTTCCGCATGGGTCAGGGCGTCGCGCTCGGCGGTTCGTGGGACGGCCTCGCCTCGCTGCTCGCGCTCAACGCGCCCGAGAACAAACGCGGCTGGTACGCGATGATCCCGCAGCTCGGCGCGCCGCTTGGCCTCATCGTCGCCAGCCTGCTCTTCATGTTCCTCATTTCGGCGCTGCCCGCGGAGGATTTCCTTGCGTGGGGCTGGCGCTATCCTTTCTTCGTCGCCTTTGCGATCAACGTCGTCGCGCTCTTCGCGCGGCTGCGCATCGTCGTCACACCCGAATATGCCGAATTGTTCGAGAACCGCGCGCTCCAGCCGGCGCCTTTGCTCGAAACGGTGCGCTCGGAATGGAAGACGATCGTCATCGGCACCTTCGCCCCGCTCGCCAGCTTCGCGATGTTCCACATGGTCACCGTCTATCCGCTGTCGTGGGTGTTCCTGTTCACCGAGGAGACGCCGGTACGCTTCCTGATGATCGAGGCAGTCGCCGCGGTCGTCGGGATTGGGACGATCATCGCATCGGGCGCGCTCGCCGACCGCTTCGGCCGCCGCACTTTGCTCGGCGCCACCGCCGCGGCGATCGCGGCGTTCAGCGGCTTCGCGCCGCAGCTGCTCGACGCCGGCCAGATCGGCGAAGCGACCTTCATGATCCTTGGCTTTGCACTGCTCGGCCTGTCGTTCGGCCAGTCGTCGGGGGCGCTCTCGTCGAACTTCCAGCCGCGCCATCGCTACACCGGATCGGCCTTTACCTCCGACCTTGCCTGGCTGTTCGGGGCCGGATTCGCGCCGATGGTCGCGCTCTGGCTCTCCAGCCAGTTCGGGCTGATCGCGGCGGGTGCCTACCTGCTGTCGGGCGCGGTTGTCACGCTCGTCGCGCTCTGGCTCAACCGCGAACTGGCGAGCACGATCGGCTAAAGCGCGAGGCCGGGGGGCTGCCGCGCACCCCCGGCGCGCCGATCATTCGCGGCGCGGCTTGTCCACCGCCTCGATGGCCTTCCGCAGGTCGCTTTGGCCGAACGGTTTGCCCAGGCGCAGGACGGCGGGGCCGATATCGCTCGGCGTTTCGCCATAGCCGGTCGCGAGGATGATCGGCAGGTCGGGCCTCTGGCTCCGCGCATGCGCAATCAATTCGCTGCCGGTCATTTGCGGCATCGCCTGATCGGTGATCATCATACTAATGTCGCGCCGCGAGGCAAGCTGCTCCAACGCTTCTTCGCCCGAATTGGCCTCGATGACGACATGCCCCAAATCCTCGATCAGCGCGGCGCTGTTCATCAGGATCAGCGCATCGTCATCGACAATCAGGATGACTTCGGCCTCGCCCGCGCCGCGCTCGTCCGGAACGACGGGCGCCTCCTCGTCGCCTCCGCGCTCCACGCCGCTGAGCGGGAGCCAGATATGCGCGTCGGTGCCGACGCCGACGCGGCTTTCGATTTGCAGCATCCCCCCGATCTGCCGGGCGAAGCCATGCACCATCGAAAGGCCGAGACCGGTCCCTTTGCCGACACCCTTGGTGGTGAAAAAGGGATCGGCTGCGCGCGCCAGCGTTTCGCTGTCCATTCCGCTGCCATCGTCCGATACCGTCAGGCGGACGTAACGGCCTTCGGCAAGATCGGCCAGGTCGCCGCGCGGCGGCTCGCGCACTTCGGCACTGATGGTCAGACTTCCCGCGCTCCCCATCGCATCGCGCGCGTTGACCGCCAGATTGAGCAACGCCATCTCCAGCTGGTTGATGTCGGCGATCACCGGCGGCAGGTCGCCCGGAAAGCGCGTCACGATCGCAAAGGTCGGCCCCAGCGACCGTTGCAGCAGCTCCATCATCCCCGAAACGAGCTGGGCGATGTCGACGCTCTCGGTCTCCAGCTCCTGACGCCGCGCGAATGCGAGCATGCGCTGCGTCAGCGCGGCGCCGCGGTCGGTGGCCTTCACGGCATTTTCGAGCAGCCGCATCGTCTGCGGTTCGCCGGACAATCTTTTTTTGAGCAATTCGAGCCCGCCGCGGATAGCGGTCAGCAAATTGTTGAAATCATGCGCGATGCCGCCGGTCAGCTGACCGATCGCCTCCATCTTCTGCGACTGGAAAAGCGCCTCGCGCGCCAGTTCGAGTTCGCGCTGCGCCTCTTCACGCTCGGTGACGTCGCGCGTGATCTTCGCAAAGCCGATCAACGCGCCGCCATCGTCGTGGATGGCATCGATCACGACGCTCGCATGGAACCGCGTTCCGTCCTTGCGCACGCGCCAGCCCTCGGCGGCGAAGCGTCCCTTGCGCCGCGCGGTTTCCAATGCCCGCGCAGGTTCGCCGGATTCGCGATCCTTTTCTTCATAAAAGGAGGAAAAATGCCGGCCGATGATTTCGTCCGGCCGATACCCTTTGATGCGCTCGGCCCCGGCGTTCCAACTCGACACCAGCCCCGTTTCGTCGAGCATGTAGATCGCGTAGTCGGTGACCCCCTGGACGAGCAGCCGGAATTGGGTCTGGCTGCGTTCCAGCGCGGTGGAGCGCTCCTCGATACGCGCTTCAAGCGTCTCGTTGAGATGCCGCAAACGGTCGGCCGTGGTGCGCAATTCGGCTTCGGTCCCGACCCGTTCGATATGCGCCCAGCTGCGCTCGGTCACCTCGCGCAACGTCGCGAGCTCGGTCGTGGTCCAGCGATGCGCCTCGCGATGGTGGACCGCCATCAGCGCGGTCAGGCGCCCTTCCTTGACGAGCGGCATGCAGATCGTCGCGCCGATGCCGATATTGCGGAACGCCGCGGCCGCCTCCGGAGGAAGCTCGGCCAGATTGTCGTTCACGATCAGCGGCTGCCCCGTATGAAGATTCCGCACCGCCAGCTCGCCAAAGGCGGCGAGACTGTAGCGGCCGACGATCGACTGCGAGCCTTCGGTCACCCAGTCCCCGCGAATGGTGAAGCCGTCCTGATCCTCTTCCATGTCGGCATAGGCGCAGATCGCCACGCCGAGTTCCTCGCCCGTCATCCGCGTGACGATCGAGAGGATATTGTCGGCGCTCGTGCTCACCGCAATCGCCCTGCCCAACCGGTCGAGGAACCGGAGGCGCGTCTCGCTCTCGCGCAACGCCGCCGCCGATTGGACCGCATCGGTGACCTCGACGACGACCGCCAGGACGCCCGCCGGCAATCCCATGTCGTCATAGACGGGCGAATAGTCGAGGTTGAGCCACACATCCTCGAACACGCCGGTCCGGTTGAGTCGCAGCACATGGTCGCGATATGCGAGCGTCCCGCCCGCAAGGCCGACCTTCATCACATTGTCGTTGAAATCGGCAACCTCGGGCCATGCCTCGCGCACCCGCATGCCAAGGATGCCCGGATGATTGTCGGCCGCAAAGCGCGAATAGCCGTCATTATAGATCATTATGCCTTCTTCGCCCCACAGCATGACGAGGGGAACCGGCGAATGGAGAAGGAAAGCGACGACCGCGCGCAGGCTTTGCGACCAGGATTCGATCGGGCCGAGCGGCGTCGAACGCCAATCGAAATTCGCGACGCGCCGGCCCATTTCCCCGCCATCGCCGAGAAAGGCATGGTCTTCGGACGGACCGGCCAGCGTGTCGAGCATCCTGCTGTTTTTCCCCTTTGGCGGCATTTATACGAAATAACCGTTCTTCGGTTCCCCGCGCCGCTGCGGTCCGTCGCGCCCGATCCCATCGCCCAAAGCCGCGGGACGCCCATCTTCGCGAACGATATCGGTGCCCTCCACATAACCGCTCGCATTGCGCGCCCGACTGACCTCCCGAATCACCCGCTCACGGGGATTGAGCAGCCGGTTGAGAATCTGGCCGAATGTCTCGCTGTAATCCCCCGTCATAGGGGTCTGATGTGCGCTATGGGTCACGCTCGCAATCATACAGGTTAAGTTTGCGGCGGACGCGGATGTTTTTGTCCGGGGGCGCGACGCAGCCCTTCGATCGCGCAACCGGTTCGCGACCGCTGCGTTCCCTTGCCATGTTGATGACGGATCTCTTCGCATGACGCCGCGCTGGCCTTCGGTCCTGTGGGTCGTTCGCCATGGCCAGAGCGCGGGCAATGTCGCGCGCGATGCCGCCCACGCGGCAGGCGACCTCCGTATCGCGCTCGACCACCGCGACGTCGACGTCCCGCTTTCGGCGTTGGGCGAGGAACAATCGCGCGTGCTCGGCGAATGGTTCGCCGCCGACGAGGAAGAAGGTCGCCCCGAAATCATGCTCGCCTCGCCCTATATCCGCGCGATCCAGACCGCCGAAATCTTCCGCGCCGCGGGGGGCTGCGAGCCCGACGAAAAGATTTGCGTCGACGAACGCCTCCGCGAAAAGGAATTCGGCATCCTCGACGGGCTCACCCGGCTCGGCATCGCGGCGGCGCACCCCGAACAGGCCGAATTCCGCTCGGCGCTTGGCAAATTCTACCATCGCCCGCCCGGAGGCGAGAGCTGGTGCGACGTCATCCTGCGCCTGCGCTCGCTACTCGACACCGTTTCGCTTCACTATGGCGGCCGGCGCGTGATGATCGTCGCGCATCAGGTGGTCGTGCTGTGCCTGCGCACGATCATCGAAAATCTGGGCGAAAGGGAAATTCTCGCGATCGACAAGCAGGGCGACGTCGCCAATTGCGCGATCACCGAGTATCGCTTCGATCCGGGGGTCGGCCGCGACGGCAACCTCGTCCTGTCGCGCTATAATGTCACGGCACCGATGGCGGGCGAGGTGCCCGTCACCCGCGAACCCGATGCGATGGTCGCAGCGCGTGGCTGACCCCGTCCCGCTCGACACCGCCTGGCTCAAGGCCAACCCGCTTCCCGATCACCACGACAATGTCGACAAGAACGGCCGCGGCCGCGTGCTCGTCATCGGCGGATGCCGGCGCGTACCCGGCGGCATGCTGCTCACCGCAGAGGCTGCATTCCGGGCGGGTGCGGGCAAGGTCACGATTGCCACGATCGCCTCCGCCGCGATCCCGATCGGCATCGCCTTTCCCGCCTGCGCGATCGTCGCGCTTCCCGAAACCGCCGACGGCGAAATCGCGCCCGAAAGCGCCGAGCTGCTGCTCGCCGAAATCGCGGGCCATGATGCGGTCGTCTTCGGCCCCGCGATGATCGACGAGGACGGCGTGCGGACGCTGCTCGCCGCGCTTCTCCCCGCGCTGCCCGACGACATGTTCCTGCTGCTCGACGCCGTCGCGCTTCGCGCCGCGACCGATCATGTGGACGCCATCGCCGCGCGCGGCCGCCATATTGTGCTGACGCCGCACGAGGGTGAGCTGGCCGCGCTGCTCGGTATCGAAAAGGACGATGTGTCGCGCGATCCGCTGGCCGCACTCGCCCGGGCGGCGCAAACCTATGATGCGACGGTGATGGTCAAAGGCGCCACCAGCCATTTGATGGCTGGGGGAACGTGCCTCTCCTATGCCGGCGGCGGGCTCGGCCTTGCGGTCAGCGGGTCGGGCGACGTGCTCGCAGGCCTGATCGCCGGGCTCGGCGCACAAGACCTTCCGCCGCTCCAGGCCAGCGCATGGGGCATATGGCTGCACGGCGAGGCTGGGCGGCGATTGTCCGAAACGATCGGGCCGATCGGCTATCTCGCGCGCGAGCTGCTGCCGGTCGTTCCCGGCTTGATGCGCGGCGTCTAAGCCGGGCCGCTTCGGGCTTGGCAGCGAAAAGACGCTGGTTCGATATGCGATCGGGGAAATGGTGACCGGGCTGGATTCGAACCCGCCCGCATCGCTTGCCGATGCGGGCCAGCGAAAAATCGCTGGTTCGATACGCGATCGGGAAGATGGTGGCAGGGCTTGTATCGAACCAGATATTTATTTGTTTAACTCTCAGTACTTAGCGAACCGAGGTTTTAACCTTCCCCCACATATCCCCCCACATTTTTGAGACATTGGCGCCGAAAAATCGAACTGCGGTTTAGTGGAATCGAGATTGAGATCGCGCTGCAAAAGGTTAGCGGCCCCTTCATGGAGCAGGGCGATTCGGAAATGGGCGAGCTTCCCAGCAACGGTAGCTTAGGCACAGCCGCGTTTGAGTTGGTTCAAGGGTGACGCTCAGCATCATGCCGCCACCTTCGAATCGCTTCTGACAGTTCTCAACCGTCGCAAGCGTGCATACCAGAATTCAGTCCGGCGACTTGTCATGGATTTGTCGGAATGCTTGCACAGACCGGCCAACCGCGTTTGGTCGAGTGGAGAGGGTGTGTTGCAAAAACGTGTTCATCGAGATCCGGCAGGGGAAAAGATCTCCGCCGCGCAGTACATCCGGATGTCAACGGAACATCAGCGCTACTCGCCCGACAGCCAGCGCGCAGCGATAGCCACCTTCGCCGATGCTCGCGGGTTCGAAATCGTCGAGACCTACGTTGACGCGGGACGAAGCGGACTCACCTTGGCCGGCAGGCCAGCCCTAAAGCAGCTGTTTGCCGACGTCCTCTCGGGGGAAGCAAATTTCCGCGCTATTTTGGTTCTGGATGTGAGCCGATGGGGCAGATTTCAGGACACCGATCAGTCCGCGCACTACGAATATATGTGTCGAGCCGCTGGAGTCCAAGTCCACTACTGCATGGAGCCGTTCGACAATGACGGTGACGCGCTGTCGTCCATGATGAAACATATGAAGCGCGTGATGGCAGCCGAGTTTAGCCGGGAGCTGTCCGTAAAAATCTCGCGGGCGCAGCGACATCAAGCCGGCCTCGGTTTCAAGCAAGGAGGCGATCCACCGCTAGGAATGCGGCGTCAAGTCGTCGATGAGAGCGGCAAGCCGCGAATGATTTTGCTCCGCGGCCAACGCAAGGCATTGATTACCGACAAAGTGGTCTGGGTCCGAGGGCCATCACGTGAGATTGCGCTCGTTCGACGCATTTTCCATCTGTTCGTGGAAGACAAGTTACGTCTCGGGCAGATCGAATCCTGGCTCAATTGTCGAAGCCATAAACAAGCCAATGGAAAACCGTGGACCACGAGCGCAGTCCGGCGAACATTGACCCAGAATCTTTATTCCGGCCGATATGTCTTCGGAAAACGTGTCAGCAATCTGGGGCGCCCTACATTTACCGAGCCAAGCGACTGGGTGACGGCAAAAGTCACGACGCAAATCATTCCCACCATACTTTTTCAAGCGGCTCAGCAGCGTCTCGGTGCTATCACTCGCAGAGTCTACTCGGAGAATGAACTCAAGGCGGGACTCGCGCGCCTATTGAAAGAGGAAGGCCATTTATCTGGCCGACTAATTAAGCGCTGCGCCTACTTGCCGTCTCCTGAAGCCATCGACACGCGATATGGAAGCCTTGCGGCGGCATTCCGTCTGGTTGGATATGAGATGCCATCTCGGATCAAAAAGAACGCCAGCGGGAAACCCTACTCCGATGAAGACCTTTTGGATGAACTGCGCCGCATTCATCGGGAAAGAGGATATCTGAGTGGTCATGCAATTCAGGCGGATGCTGGTGCCCCGAACCGGAAATATTTCATCCGGAGGTTCGGTTCCCTAGCCAAGGCGTTCGAACTGGCCGGATTTAAAATCACAACGGCCGAACGTCGAAGGGCAGCGGCGGGGTATCGCGAAGAACATGGCATATCCAGTAAACCGCCCAAGGTTTCAATACGCCGCAATCAGGACGGCTCACCGATCACCGATGAGGATCTTATCGGTCATTTAAGGCGCCTACTGGCCAAGCATGGCTATCTGTCAGTCCAGCTGATCGATTCAGCCCCGGAGGTTCCCGCCAAAAACGTTTACCGCAGGAGGTTTGGCGGGCTCAGAGCAGCATATGCCCGTGCAGGTTACTTTGGCACCCATAGCGAAATCGTGCGCGCTGCAAGAGCACGGCTCGGCGCGTGATCAGGGTGAGTCCGACCTTGAACAGAACGAAGCAAGGTTCATGCGCGACGGCTGCTGGAGCGATCGAATGGATCTTAACGCTCAGTCGATAGCCGCCTCTCCATCTACGCACGCCGATGGCTTCACGTGACTGATAAAATCCGTCTGTTACTCTTGGAGAATCCTGACTAACTCGAATCACCATAACATTGAACTTATTGCTATATCCCGCAGCAGCGCCGCGCTTGGGTTTAGAAAACAATGACTATCGGGCCAGCCAATTTTGTGGCTAATTGTCGATGAGGCTTGAGGCACAGGAACTATGGATGGGCGATATTTTCAACTGATCGTTAATGAGACAGGCAATGAGTAGGTCCAACGAGACACGCGGCAAATGGCCTGCAGTGGAGCGGCGTCGATTGCTGGCTTCTATCCGGTGCCTGCTGCGTGTCCTCCCAAGTTTGCAGCCCGTCATCGAGGCTCAAGCGCTTTTGCTCTGGGCAGCTTCACATTCGGACAGCGACAGTTCGCTGAAAGCGAAATCTCGCGAGCGAACTGGAAAGATGGCGATCTGCACGTTCGCAGTCCGGGTCTCCACGAGCACGGGGTGCCGGTGAGCGATCGTTTCGCACCAGATCGCCGACATGAGGGGCAGCAATGACCGTCGCCGCCTACCTTCATAGAGTTGAAGATCAGCCTGGCCAGGCAAAAGAGACGCGGATGCGGTTCGAAGGGGCAGTCCCAAGGACTGGAGAAACCGAGGTTCTCGTACACAATATTTCCGAACTGGGCATGGTGTTTGAAACGGACGAAGCGTTCGCGATCGGCGATCCGATCGACATTAAGCTGCCCCAAAGTGGTGCCACTCGGGCGCGCGTGGCGTGGACCAGCGGGCGACTGATCGGACTTGACTTTGACTTGCCGATCTCGCGCATATCGCTCGGTACCGCACGACTTCGCGACGCGGTATCCGTCGGACCAGACGGACCCGATTCCGCGAACCGCATGGAAAGCTTTGGCATGCGGGTGCAGCGCCTTCGCCTTGCGCTTGGCATGTCGCAAGGACAGTTGGCCAAGCATATGAATGTTAGCGATCCGGCAGTTTGCGGTTGGGAACTGAACAGGACCAGACCCAAGCCGGGTCGAATGGAAGCACTGGCGGAAATTCTGGGCGTCAGCATGGCCGATCTTCTTGGCGAACAGGCAGTATTCCCGCTCTCTGCAACAATCGACAGTGCGCGCCAGGCTATTGCTCTAGCCGCCGGCGTAACTCAAGATCGGGTAAGGATAAATATCGAGGTATGACCGGGTAGCGCGGCAATCCAGGTCGGGGGCCCACCACTCCCGGCACGGATTTTATCTACCCTTTGGCGCCGGTCCCCAAGGGCCGGCACCACTACTCACAACCTTTTCGCAGCGATAGTGCAGATGATGACCATGGAAGGTACAGGCGTGCCTCGGTCTGACAGATGGCACCCAACCCCCGCGCCGGAACTTGTGCACGACAGTTGTTATTTTCACAACCCCACTCCCTGAGGCGTCTCTCCGGGAGGGGGCGACTGGTCGATTTGACGGGGGAGCCAGTCCCATACCTTGCTGTGCCGGAATGCCGGAAGTCATCCCGCCACCAGTGATCGCGAGCGCCGCGCCTGTCTCGCCAAACCTCAAACACCAAAGAGTTATCCCAGTCGCCCCGTCCACAAGCTCAGCCGCGCCATAAGACAGTCGAATTTCGTCTCATAGCGGGACACAAACCCGGAATGGTCGTTTGCGTTCCCAGTCCGTTACTGGCACGTTTACCTTGCGTTGCCCTCGATCCGTTCGCGGATGCGAGGGCCTAATTTTATTACGGGGGAAAATTCATGATCCGCGCATTTGCTGCCGCCTTGCTTGTGATGCTGTTCGCAGCTCCAGCTCAGGCGGACACTTACACTCAGGCCAACTTCTCGTCAGGCATTTTTGGCGGCGACGCGAATGTGCGCGATCCCTTGCTCAACCCCTATTTCCCGAGCGATCCGTTCAGCGGAAGCTTCGTCTACGACAATAATCTTGTTCCCGCCGCCGGCACCGGGTTCGTGAACGTGATGATCAACAGCTATCCAGACATTGCCGCGATTTCAGCTGCTGATGCATTCAAGTTCGACTTTGGTTCTTATGTATTCACGCTTGCCGACGATCCGCTGGCGATGATTCAATACAATAATGGCCAATTTAACGGGTTCGTCTTCAATACGACGTTTGCCTTCGAGGGAGCCAATTACCTGTTCAACCTGAACGGCGGCACGCTCACCGTTCGGTCGGAAGCCGATCCGTTCGGCCAGCCCTACATCAATGGCTATACGAACATCGGTAACGGCAGCCTCACTGGCCAGACCGCTTATACCCCGTCGACCGCGCCGCCGGTCGGGGCAGTGCCCGAACCGTCGACTTGGGCGATGATGCTTCTGGGGTTCGGTTTCGTAGGCTATGCCCTCCGCACGACAAGGCGCCGCCGCAACGCGGTGCCTGCTTTCGCCTGAACGATCGATATGCCGAACGCCGCCGCCATTTCCGGCGGCGTTTTGCTGCCTGTCGAACCAAGCCGTCCGGGAGCCAAGACCGGTTCGGCGATCGGCAGCCCGGCCTGCCAGCTCGATACGAAGGGGCGATCGAAGCCAAAGCCTTGAGCAAGCCGAATATGAACGCGCTAGACAGTCGATCAAAACTGCCTAGCATTCGCACCATCCGTCAGTCTGGGAAGCCTTGATGCTGTTATCTGCGGGAGGGGAGCGGGCGCCGCTGAAACATTTGCCGCTGCTCGACGGATGGCGAGCGATGAGCATCATGCTTGTTCTCGCGGGTCACCTGTTCCCCATCGGCCCTAGCGGATGGCAACTCAACGCCCCGGTCGCCGCTACCGGGATGGTGATGTTTTTCACCCTTTCAGGCTTTTTGATCACGCGATTCCTGATCGAGGACGGCAATATCCGGCGCTTTCTGATCCGCCGGCTTCTGCGCATCGTTCCTCTGGGATGGCTCGGAATGCTGATTGCTTTCGCTGTCGCGGGCGGTGCCACCGCCGGGCAGGTCGCCGGGAACCTCCTTTTCGTGGCAAACATCCCGCCGTCGTCGCTTGTCGCGCCCGGAGCGCATTTCTGGAGTCTCTGCCTCGAGGTCCAGTTCTATCTGTCGATCGCCCTACTCGTCGCGGTAGGCGGCAAGCGCGCGTTGATGGTCGTCCCGCTGGCCTGCCTCGCAATCACCTGCGCGCGCATATACTGGGATCAACCCGTTACGATCGTGTCATGGTTCCGGGCCGACGAGATACTCGCCGGGGCCACGCTCGCGCTCATCTATGAGGGATGGCTTGGCGAACGAGCCCGAAAGCTCGTTTCGATGCCAAGTCTCTTTCTGCTTCTGCCGCTCGTCTTTGCCAGCGGCGACATGCGGACCGGTTTCCTGCCGTATCTGCGGCCGTATCTTTCGGCTCTCATGATCGGTGCCTCACTCTACAATGCGCCCGGCTGGCTGCGTCGGCTCTGTGAGTGGCGCATCGTCACCTACGTCGCCCGGACATCTTACGCCCTTTATGTTTTCCACGGAATATTCGCGCACACTTGGCTCGGTGCGGGCGATACGCTCGTAAAATACGCCAAACGCCCTCTGCTGCTTGCGGTTACCATCGCGTGCGCGCATATGTCCACGTTCCATTATGAGCGGCGCTGGAATTCTTTGGGCCGGCGTTTGACGAAGCGTACGCCTGAACCAATTCCGCCCGGCAGCAATGTGGCGAACGCCCCGGTTTCGACAAAACAGATCGTCGAGCCTCGCTAATGATCGACGATGGCAGTACCCCGGGTAGGCCTGAAGACACAGATTTTGACGGGCGTCGGCTTGGCCTGGCAGCCGCGCAACTAAGGCCATCCGCCGTCGATCCGATCGCCCGCCAGAATTTAAATCCCATTGGAGTGCCGCTGCATGCGTAGTCAGATAAAGCGATTGCTGGGTATTGCGGAGCCCGTGTCGCCAGAGATCGCCGCCTACCAGCGGCTGAAAACGAAGGGCTTCATGCCCGACCGCATCATCGACGTCGGCGCTTACGAGGGATCGTGGACGCGGTTGGTGCGCAGCGTATTCGACAAAGTTCCCGTCACCATGATCGAGGCGCAAGATGGCAAAAGACCGATACTCGATGCAGTTTGTCGCGAAATATCGGATACAAGCCTCGTGTCCGCGCTCTTGGGGTCGGTCGGCGGCACATCCGTGACCTTTTACGAAATGGAGACCGGATCGTCGACCCGACCGGAAAACAGCAATGTCGCCCGGCAAGAAAGGGTCATGACGACACGAACGCTCGACGATGTCATCGATGGTTCAGGGACCGCATTGTTCCTCAAGATAGATGTGCAAGGTTCCGAGCTCGATGTCCTGACCGCCGGTCAGAAAACGCTGGCGCGCTGCGAAGTGGTGCAACTAGAGACAGCGCTGCTCCCTTATAATGCAGGCGCACCGCAGATGACCCAAGTTCTCGTCCAAATGGAAGAATGGGGATTTTCACCCTTCGATTTTGCGGGCTTTATCCGCCCCAATGGCGTCGACCTGGTTCAGACCGATGTCCTTTTCGTGCGCACGAATTCCACGCTGCGCGCGAAGCAATTCCATTTCTGAATTCCCGATCATCGCCGCGGCGGGTGAGCTCTGCTCAAGTGCGGGCTCGAAAGAACGTGGATTGAAGAGGTCAGCTCAGCGAAGGCCTCTGCATTCGATCCGACCTCTTAGTTCCGTAATCATCCCATTGCGCAGGGCTTCAACGGGGGGAGTCTGTCAGACCTCGATGAAAATCCGAACTCGATCGGGACTCACGCCCGTTCCGCGGGCAATTCGCTCGCGGCCCTGGCTGATCAGCTCGGCGGACGCACTCGACGAAGCATCGACCAATAGCTGCGACACGGGCACGCCAAGCAAGTCGGCGAGCACCCCCATGCGATCATGTTTCGGGCGGGCACGGCCGCTTTCCCAGCCGGAAATCGACGGAGCGCTTACGCCCATTTGCTCGGCAACGGTCGCCTGACTGAGCCCCCTCGCGATCCGCAACCGTTTCAGGTTAGCCCCAAAACGCAAATCCGCAGCCTCACCCTCGACCGGAGCTTGAGGCAGAAAAAGCTCCTCGGCTTCTTGCGTGTTCGCCGCGCTCTGCAACTGGGCCGCGCTCAGGGCTGCCGGAGAAATGGGGGTTTCAAACTGACAGCCGAACAGCTTTTCGCTTGCCCAAATCAGGCGCGTTGCAACCGATCCGGCGTGCGGCAGATCGACATCGATCAGGTCATCGATCGCAAGCTGCGCCTCGCATTCGATGAGCATGCCGGTCAGCGAGATATTGTGGATCTTGACGACAATGCTGGCGTCGGATGCGTGAGCGCCCTGAACTTCGAGGTGCAATTTCCTGCGTTCCGTGCGCCTCTTGCCTGCGCCCGGAGCCGTCGACTGAAGATATGCCGAGATAACCATTGCCTCTTAGTCGTCGCACAGTGTTAATATTAACTTATCGAAAGGCAGTAAAAACTGACCTGGACCGATGATGGAGTGGCGCTTTACTGCTAGGAAAATCCCGTGTCCAGCACACCCGCAGTGCATCTCATCGAGACGTCATGCGCCGCAATTTCCTAACGACCGAACCCTTTAACCCAGCAAAAGCGTATGTTGGGCTCCGCCGCCTGTTCCGGACAGCCAGACCACCGGCACCGCATGGCGAACCCGTGCCGTCGATGTTGAGGCCAAGCGTGCCGATTGCACGCGGAGCCGAATAGAGCGGCAGACCGTATCGACAAGAACCTATCTTTCCGACCCAGAGCGGAATCGCCGCACTAGTGTCGGAACGCCGGAATTCAGCGGGCGCGCGACGGCCGCTCTTTACGGTCGACGCTCTGCTATCCACGCGTCGTAAACGAGCGAATTCCGTACCAGACCTTTTCTTCCAGGAGCCAAAAAGCAAAATGCCGCGTGGTTTCCAACGCGGCATTCTGCAAGGATTTATAGGAATTCAGGCGAACCGGACGCGAACCGTCGATTTACGCTGGCGCATGCCAGCACCAACTGCGCCAAAGCCGAGGAACATGAGGAGCCAGGTTGCCGGCTCAGGAACCGCGTTCACCAAAGCAGCGCTGGTTTCGACGCGAAAGCCGCTCGGACCAGTGTCGTTGTTGTAACGGAAGTTCAGCACATATTGCTGCCCCACGACGCTGGCGAAATTCTGGGCGAACGTATCGTAAGAACCGGCGCACACGCCGCCGAAGCTGAGGCCGTTGGTACCGGTACCCTGCCCGTCGCCACCCTGGCCGGCAAGGCTGCCGCAGCCCGCGGGCGCAAACGTCCAGGTCTGCGCCAACAGATTGGTCGAGCTGCCGAGGGCGCTCAGGCTGATTGCGGTGACGTTGGAAAAGGACGGCACTTGATATCCGGCAAAGGACAGGCTCGTATTCGCGGTGCCGGCGAAGATGTTGAAGCTGTAGTTGGTGCCCGCGTTCGGCGTGTTGGTCTCGTTGACCAGCACCGTCGCGCTCGCCGTGGAGGCCGCCAGCGCGATCGGCAGCACGGTAAGGAGTAAGAACTGCTTCTTCATGATTATAGCCCCCGGTTCAAAATGATCGCTTGCGAATTAAGCGGCAATATTCACAGCATATGGCCCGAAATCCCCATCACGGACCGCAAGAATATTTACATTCGCCTAACTTTTCCACAGTCGCCGGTCAACCTAAAGAATCGCGGCCTGACGGGCCCCAAAAGCGTCTCCAACGTAAACAATCGGCGAGATTCCAATCCCTTCACACCGGATTTCGATCGACACCGGCGTCGAAAATCTCCGGATTCCCCTCCCGCCGAACCAACAAATGTAACAGCTTGTAACACACCTCACTAAAGCTGGAGCATGGCGCATCAGCGCGGGTTTCGCCGCTAATAGGCTCGCCACATCACCGGCGAACAAACACCGGCTCCGCCCAAGCAGCCCTTTCCGGGTTCAGCGCGACAAATGCAGATCGGGCCTGCAAGACGCATGGGCACGAACGTCCTATTTTGGTACAATAAAAGCGAAAATCGCCGGCTGGCGCCAGCCGCGACCGGATCGAGCTCCCGACGACTTTCTGTCGCCTTTTTGGCTTGAAGCGAGTCGCGCCCGGCTTTTCGGGCTTTTTTGCAGTTCGCGGGCTCATCGGAGCAAGGCCAGATATGAATTTATTAGGTAAATACATAACACGATTTCGCGGTCAGATTTGCCGTGCGCAAGCGGTATGATCGACCTCAAAACACCCTTAAGCTTGCGTCAAGCTAATCGCCGCCTCGCAACGCCAATTCCACAAATGGCCGTATATTACATTGTTATATAGTAGTTTTTTTTCTGGAAACTCTCGACAGGCCCACGGATTTTCGCAGTGCATTCGCGCGAAGGTGGCGGCGCTTGGACCTGTTTCTCAGCGGGACACAGAGCCACGCCGCGCAAACAAAAATCTTCACTCTCTGTAATAATTGGGCTAGCCCGATGAGGTGACTGGGATCAGAAACTTTTTCGGCTCGACGATGCGCTTAGGGGCGATGGCTATCGCTCTGCTCTTGCTCGCGACCATGTCGATGACCATTCCCGCGTTCAATGGCGACGGGGGAAGCCTCTACGCCCAGACCACCGATGCGCTCAGCCGGTTCGTCGGGCGTTCGCCCGGCGAGCGTAGCGAGACCGACCTACTCAAGGGCAAGGCGCGCAAGGATCGCTCACTGGCCGACCGGCTGTTTGGCCGCCGCATCAATGACGGCGGACCTGAGCAGCGCGCGCTGGGCAAGATTTTCGATACGCCTCCCGAAGAGTCGATCAAAGAAATTACACAGGTGCCTCCCGGTCCGGTGGCCTTGTCCGATCCAATTCCATCGGGCCTGTTGCCGCTCGGCGACGTCGGCACCCCGTCCAGCGCGATCATCGGCGGACCGTCGCTCGGCGTTCCCGGCGGTATCGGCACGGTCGTTCCTCCGGGCACGACGGCGGGCCCCGGTGACCCCGGCGATCCGACAACCCCTGGAGTGGACACGCCGGTCGCTGCCGTGCCCGAGCCAGCAACCTGGGCGATGATGCTCATGGGTTTCGGGCTTTGCGCCGCCGCTCTCCGTCGTCGGCGGAAGCTCACGACCGAAGGAGCACCCGGCGTCGCACGATGCGAGCCGGCCTGATCGGGGCCCTTCTGATTGCCGTTGCAGCAATCATTGGCGTCTACCTTGGAAATGATATCATCGCCGCGGCACCGACCGGGGAGTCGGCGCGCGTAGCAGACGGCGAGCGCGCGCAAGATGCGGTGTCCGCCGACGGCGCCCGGGACTATCTCACGCCGGCCGAGCTCGATACGGCCACACGGGACGGCATTCTCCCGGCGGGAACAAAATCGCTTCTGAAGACCGACGGCAAGATGCGGCATGGCGAATATAAGTGGCACGACGATGGCGTCCCGCCAGGCAAGCTGACGATCTGGGTCGACTTGCGCACCCAGCTTATCTCGGTGTTTCGCGGTGGCCACGAAATCGGTGCGTCCGTGATCGTCTACGGCGCCGAAACGATGCAGTCACCAGTCGGCCGTTTCCCGATCCTTTCAAAGCACCGCGATTATCACTCGCGCGCCTATGACGCGCCAATGCCCTATTCGATGTTCATTACCAATTCGGGCGTCGCCCTGCATGGGAGCCCGATGTCGAGCCGCCGCGCCACGCACGGCTGTATCGGTCTGCCCGTGCAATTTGCACGACTCGTTTTTGAAGCAGCAAAGACCGGAGACGAGGTCCGCATCGTACGATCGGAGACCAAAGCGATAGCCGCAAATTCGCAGTCGGCCGGTTCCTAACCGACAGTTAACCATATTGTGCCACCTTGCCTTAGGGCGCCCGGAGCTACCGTTCCCGTGCGTCTTAGGGGTTTGGTATGCAACGGCTCATCAAAATGGCGGGCAAGCTCGCTTTTCTCGCAGCAGCGGCGACGCTGCTTACCGGAGCCCAGCCACGGCTTGGCGGCCTCAACGACCGCCTCCTCGACAGCCACAATCGCGAACGCGCGCTGGTTGGCGTCCCGTCCCTTCGCTGGAACGACGAGCTGGCCCAGGGCGCGCAGGCCTGGGCTGACCATCTGGCGGCGACCGGACGCTTCGAACATTCGCCTAATATTCCCGGTCGACCGCTCGAAGGCGAGAATATCTGGGGCGGGACGTCCGGCGCCTTCCGTCCGGAATCGATGGTCGATCTCTGGATCGCCGAAAAAAAGGATTTCGTCCCCGGCGTCTTCCCCGCGAACAGCCGAACGGGCCGGCCGCAGGACGTCTCGCATTACACTCAGCTGATCTGGGGGCGGTCGGGCGAGGTTGGGTGCGGCCTCAGCCAGAATGGCGGCGATGAGATATTGGTTTGCCGCTATAGCGAGCCGGGCAATGTGAAGGGCCGCGATCCATTTGGACGTCCCTGGCAGGAAGCGTTCGCCGCACCCGAAGCCGGTCAGTCGATTCTCAGGGCCCCCTTGGCCATGTCGGCGGCGGGCTTTGCCGGCGCTTCGTCGGCCTTGATCGAAGGTACGATCGCATCGCGTGGGAGCGCCGACGAATCGCGCTTCGCCAGTGCGCCGGCCACCTCGTCGGCGATAATCCGCGACGACGGCGGCAAAGCGACGACGTCCGCGGTGGCTGCTTGGGGAATCATTTCCAAGTCGGTCATGCCGACGATTTGCGGCTGGTCGGCGAGCAACTGCTCCTGGCTGACCGACTGATTAAACGCGGCGCGGCGCCCCCACCCGCCCGACCAGCGGTAAAAAATATGGTGGTCGAGCTTGGCGATTTTGGCGAGCGACGAAGCCCAGTACGGTACCACATAATCGGCATGATAATGCGTTGCCATGCCGACGCTCGGTTCGACATAGCCCGACAAGGCGGCCACGGCGACGCGCCGTGCCGCATCCCAGCCGGCGCGTGACGGCTTTCTCGCAAGGCTCCCATCGCAGGTGAAGGTGAACTGGCAGCCGGTCTTGCGTTCCGATCCCTGGTAGACGACGCCGCAAATACTGTTCGGAAAAGCGGGATGGCGCGCCCGGTTCAGGATAACCTGCGCGACGCCCCGCTTCCCGGTCTCGGATTCTTGCGCCGCCTCATAATAGATCGCTGCGGTCAGGCAATCCATCGCCGAGCGACGGCCGACGAAGGCCGACGCATTGAGCGGCACGACAAGCGGCGGGGCGCGCTCGACCGGCGCCGTCGAGAAGGGCAAGGTCGCATTTTCGGCAAGCGCGTCGTCGGGGGTCAGCGGTTTGTACATCTGCGGAACGGGTTCGGGCGGCTTCCTGGCGGCGGCGACCGCGGCCCGCTTGCCGATATCTTCTGGCGACAATCGTCCCTGTCCCAGACCATGCATGAACAGCCAGTAGCCCATGCCCGCGAGGCTGGACACGACGAGCAGGATCATAGCGCCAGCGAGAATCCGGCTGCGCGTTCGCCGACGGGTCTTTTCCACCTGGTCCATCATCTGCTGCTTTTTTTCATAATCGAGGTTCGGACTGCTATGTCAAAGCAGGACGCCGGTCCATAGCCGCCCGCCCCGCCGCTTGCGACAACTGTCCCGCGGCGATACGGTTCGGACGGACTGAAGCGTTGGCAGACACGGCTATTTGCTTTATTCGGACTGTCATCCTCAAGTCATCGGGTAAATAATGGCCACTGCCGCCAATTCCAAAATTGCCGCGAGACTTCCCGGCCCCTCTGCGCGAAAAGTTTCGATTGGCTCGATCGTGCTCGCGATCGGCCTTTTGATTTTCTGCGTCCCGACCATGATATTTGTCGTTCGTCAGTCGTGGACCGGCGAAGAAGGCGCGCATGGCCCGATCGTTCTCGTGACCGGTCTTTGGCTCCTCTACCGCCGATGGAAGGAAATTTCCGAATTTGCCGCACCGGCGCCCTCGGGCACGGTATGGATGCTGCTTGCGCTTCTGGTGCCGCTGCAAATCTTCACTCGGATCACGCAGATCGTCGAGATCGAAGGCTATTTGATGTATGCCATCATGCTGGTGGTGCTTTACAGTCTTGTCGGGATCGAGGCGATGAAGCGCCTCTGGTTCCCGCTTTTCTATCTCGCCTTCATCTTCCCCCCGCCGGAGACCGTCGTTGCCTTCATAACCGTTCCGATGAAGATATGGCTTTCCGAAGCCGCAATCTGGTTCCTCGACCTGTTTGGCTATCCGATCGGAGGCGAAGGCGTCCGGATTTACATCGGGCAGTACGAGTTGCTGGTGGCGGCCGCCTGTTCGGGGATCAATTCGATCATTTCGCTCTCGGCGATCTCTCTCTTCTATATCTACATGCGGCATCAGGCGCATTGGCGATACGCACTGCTGCTGGTGCTTTTGATTGTGCCCGTGGCGCTCGTTGCGAACTTCTTCCGTGTGCTTATCCTTATCCTTCTGACCTATCATGCCGGCGAAGCCGCCGCGCAGGGTTTCCTGCACAATTTCGCGGGCATATTGATGTTCGGCATCGCGCTGGTCACGATCTTCGCGCTCGACATATTGCTGAAGCCGCTATGGGATCGATATATCGAAAAGACCGGACGGGATGCGGCGCATGACTGAAGCAATAAGCAAGCAGGGGCCAGCCGGCCGCGATCTGTCGCGACGCAACATGCTCCTCGGGGCCGTCCTCGCCGGCGCATCGGCCTTCGCATTTGTGCGCCAGCCCGCGGTGGCCAATCCGGTGGTTCCCGAAAAGCAGTTCAACAAATGGGTGCCCGAGCAATTCGGTCCGTGGAAAACGGTATCGCAAAGTGGGGTCGTGCTGCCGCCCCCCGACACGTTGCGGGACCGGCTATACGATAATCTCGTGACGCGGGTGTTCGTCGCGCCCGACCGTCCACCGGTCATGCTGCTGTTGGCCTACAACAATGCGCAGGACGGTGTCCTGCAGGTCCATCGCCCCGAATTTTGCTACCCGGTTGGCGGCTTCGTTCTCAGCGACACGCGCGACATCACGCTCGCGGCAAGCGGCCGGGCGGTTCCGGCAAATATTTTCACGGCAACAGCGCCCAATCGCATCGAGCAGGTCGCTTATTTCACGCGGCTCGGTGCCGCCTTCCCGCGCAAGTGGAGCGAGCAACGCGCTGCGGTGATCCGCGCCAATCTGGCGGGAGACATTCCCGACGGAATGATGATGCGTGTATCGGCGCTCGGTATTGACCAGCGCGAGGCGCAACCGCTGCTGACCGATTTCTCCCGGCAATTTATCGAAAGCACGAACCCGAAAATGCAGCGCTTGCTGCTCGGATAAGATTCAGGAGGACAAGATAATGGACCGCAAAATCAGCTTCGCACTTGCACTGACCGCACTATCGCTTGCGGCATGTGGCAAGGAAGCGACCGGCCAGGTCGCCGCGGTGGTCAATGGCGAGGAAATTACGCTGCAGGAAATCAACGCCGAACTGGGCAGCACCCCGATACCCGATGGCGTCGACAAGAAGGTCGTCCAGCAGGCCGCCCTCCAGAGGATCGTCGAGCGGCGCCTCCTCGCGCAGGCAGCGCGTGACGACGAACTCGACAAGACACCCGACTATCTTCTGCGCGAACGCCAGTTGCGCGATGCGCTCCTCGTTCAGCTGATGGGCCAACGCGCCGAACGTGCGCTGAAAGTGCCGGGCCAGCAGGAAATCGACAAATATATCGCGGACAATCCGGCGGTATTCGGCAGCCGGAAGGTCCTCATGATCGACCGTATCCAGTTCGCGCTGCCCAAGAGCGTCGACCAGCTCAAGTCGCTCGAAGATGATCATTCGATGGACGCTGTCGCTGCACGTCTCTCGCAGATGGGCATCGAATTTCGTCGCGACAATACGCAGGTCGATTCGGCCGCGCTGGGACAACAGCGGTTGCAGCAGATCCAGGCGCTGCCCGCCGGCGAGCCCTTCGTCATTCCGGAAAACGGCGTCGTCACGGTCGGCGTCATCACCGGGGAGCGCGCGGAGCCGGTTTCTCCCGCGAACGCACGCCCCATGGCGGTCCAGGCGATTCGAAACAAGCAACTCGCCGAGACGCTCCAGCAGCGCTTGAAGCAGAGCCGGACCGCGGCGGAAATTCAATATCAACCCGGGTTCGCTCCGCCGGCGGGCAAATCTTCCGGCGACGCGGCAAAAAAATAATCGGGCTCAGGGCGCCGGAGCCTTCCCCGGCGCCCTTTTCGGCGGTTCCTCTGCGCCGTTCCTGGACAGCCGAGCCCTTCGCCGCCCCGCCGCCGCTCCGGCCGTGAGGATCGCTGGATAGAGGAGGAAGCTGTTCAGCAGCGCGTCTCCGGCGAACAGGAACAGCAGGACGGCGTAAAGTCGCTCGGGCGAACTCCCTTGGGCGGCCCGTGTGAGATAGCGAAAAAATGACGCCGCAAGCGCCGCCGTCAGAAACGCCAGTCCGGCGAGGCCGAACTGTCCGAGAAGGAGAAGCGGAAAACCCCATGGGCGGCTGCGCGCCGGACTGAACCAGTCCCAGCGGGCGCTGCCGGTCGTCAGCGTCTGCTGGATCAGCGGTAGCGCCTTGAGATCCTGGCCCACGCGCCACGGAAGCGATTGCCGTCCCAGCGCGCGGAACATGTCGCGTGCAGCATCTCCAGCGGCCGTCTTTTCGGCGATCGTCCGCAGTGGAACAATCCCGCTGATGTGGAGCGCGCCGATCAGCAGCATGGCGGCCGCCAGCGCAGGAAACAGTATGCGGGCAAATGCAAAGCCACCCGGCACCGTCAACATCGCTGCCGCCACGAGAAGGATGAGGATTGCTCCGACCGATTGCGATGCGAGCGTCATTCCAAGCAACAGGGCCGTCACCGCGAGCCAAAGCGTCCGATGCCCTATCCTGTCGCGACCTTCGCTAAGCCGCCAGAGCGCGGCGAGCGTCGCGCCGGCACACCAGACGCCATATTGATTGCCATGCTCGAATAGCGCCTGGGGCCGAAATCCCGCATAACGTTCGATGCCGTCATGCGCGAAAGGATGGGCGCCAAATATCTCGGCATGAAGGCGCCAGCCTGTCATGCCTTCGGCAATGGCGAGCGGTACTAAGGCCAGCGAAAGCAAGGCAAAGACGGCCGCAAAACGCTGTGCGTCGTCAGTGTCGCGGAGGTAGAGTTTGGCGATGAGCCAAGGCAGTCCCCATACCCCTGCGAGATAGGCTGCGCTTGCGAGACCCGAGGGATCGGATGTGCCGACGAGGAGCGACTGCGGTACGGGCCAGAGGCAGAACAAAAGGATAGGTATGTCGATCGGATCGAACCGCAGCTTGGCCCATCGACCGCGATCGAAGATGATCGAGCAAATGGCGGCCATAGAAGGGGCCGTCCACGCTTTGGCCAGCCAGACGTCGGAGGGGAGGCCACCACCGATAATCCAGTAAGGCAAAATGGTCGGGTCGCCGACGGCCGCATAATTGCCCGGCGGGAGAAAGAGCCATCCGCCGATCAAAACCAGCCAGATCGCGACGTCGCTCCGAACGGTACGAAAAAGGCCCAGCGCGATCGCTGCCCAAGCTATATATATGACGAGAAACACCCTATGGGTTTAACCCGCTTCGACGTGGATAGAAGCGAAAATGCGAGGGACCATGGACGCAACGCAGTGGGCGGGGGTTTTATCATTCGGATTGGCATCCGCCGTCTGCCTCGTTACGGCATGCCGGCCATGGCCACTCCTTGCGATCGTCAACGGTTGCTATGCCGCCGAATGCGTATTCGGCTGGCGACATGGTCTGCACAACGCTGCCATCGCCGCCATGGGCGAATATTATTCCGGACGTACTTCGATTCAGATGGTCTTGATTGCGATTGCGCTCGGGTTAGGCGCGATTTTCATTCTCGCGCGGCGAACCGACCCTGCGGGACGCGCTCGTACTTCGGCAGCCACCGCAACTCTTGTCACCGCCCTGCTTTTCATCTTGGAAACCATTTCGCTCCATGACGTCGACGCGGTGCTGTACCGACCCGTCGCAGGTCTGCTGATCATCGGCTGGCTGTGGTTGCTGCTGGGCGGAGCCACGATCGTTGGCGCGCTCCGCGAAGTCCGGCGCACAGGAGTAAAGAGTCGATGAAATTGTTATTCGCGTTGCCGGGATTCCATAGTTACGATCGCGGCGCCGAGGTGGCTCTCCTCTCGGTCGCCGATGCCCTCGCTCGCGACGGCGAGAGTGTGACGGTCATGGGATCGGGCGAAGACAGGCCCGATACCGCGTACCGTTTTCGCCACGTGCCATCGATCCGGCGCGAGACATTCGAAAGCTTTCCGCATTTTCCGCCGTTCCGGAGCGAAACCGCGTGGGAAGATGCAAGCTTCGCGCCGGGATTGCTTGGCGCTTATAGGCCCGGAGACTATGACGCTGCGATAACCTGTTCCTTCCCATTCACCCATTGGGCTCTCAGGCGGCCGGCGGCCCGGAAGCCACTGCAGATTTTCGTCACCCAGAATGGCGATTGGCCCGCCTATGCATCCAATTCCGAATATCGCAGCTTCGGGTGCGACGGCCTTGTTTGCACGAACCCCGATTATCTCGAACGAAATCGCGCAAAATGGAACTGCGCGCTCATCCCGAACGGCGTCGACCTTGAGCGTTTTTACCCAGGCGCCGCGGAGCGGGCCCGCTTCGGGTTCCCCGAGGATCGTCCGATCATATTGATGGTCAGCGCGTTCATTGCGACCAAGCGCGTTCTCGAAGGTATTCGGGCGGTCGCGCAGCTCGACGATGCCTTTCTTGTCGTCGCCGGCGATGGGCCTCTTCGTGACGAAGGCCAGGCGCTCGCGGACGTGCTGCTACCTGGGCGTTTCAAGCGGATCAGCCTCAAGGCGACCGAAATGCCCGCGCTCTATCGCTCGGTCGACGCGTTTCTTCATCTCTCGCTGCTTGAATCCTTCGGGAACGTCTTCATCGAGGCCTGGGCGAGCGGGCTTCCGGTCATCGGCCATGATAGCGACCGCCTGCGCTGGATTCTCGGCGCAGGCGCTGAATATTTGTGCGACACGGAAAATCAGGCGGCGCTTGTCGCGATGGTGCAGAAGGGTCTCGCTAGAGGCGCCGCGCGCTCAGGTCGGCCGGAAGGTATTGAGCGCTTTTCCTGGCCGACCATTGCGGGCCAATATCGCGATTTCATTGCGCGGCTCCTAGCCGAGCGCGCCTCAGTTCGCTAGCTGTCGAAAATAGTCGATCGTTTTGACGAGGCCGTCGCGCAGCGCGATCGAAGGTTCCCACCCCAGCTCGGCGCGCGCGAGCGAGATATCGGGCTTGCGCTGCGTCGGATCGTCCGAAGGCAGTGGCAACTGCACGAGCTTCGAGCGGGCGCCGGTCATTTCAATGACCAGCTCTGCCAATTCACGGATCGTGAATTCGACCGGATTCCCGATATTGACCGGACCCGTGAACCCGTCGCGCGAGTTCATGAGCTGCAGCAGTCCCTCGACGAGATCGTCGACGTAGCAGAAGCTGCGCGTCTGCGAGCCGTCACCGAAAATGGTAATATCCTCGCCGCGTAGTGCCTGCATGACAAAGTTGGAAACGACGCGCCCATCAGCGGGGTGCATGCGCGGTCCATAGGTATTGAAAATCCGCGCGACCTTGATGGCAATGCCATGCTGGCGGTGATAGTCGAAAAACAGCGTCTCGGCGCAGCGCTTGCCTTCGTCGTAACAGCTGCGCAACCCGATTGGATTGACATTGCCCCAATAGCTCTCGGTCTGCGGGTGCTGCGTCGGATCGCCATAAACCTCGCTTGTCGACGCCTGAAGGATCGGTACCTTGATCCGCTTCGCAAGACCGAGCATGTTGATCGACCCGATCACCGACACTTTCGTCGTCTGAACGGGATCGTGCTGGTAATGAATCGGAGAGGCCGGGCATGCGAGATTGAAAATCGCGTCGACTTCGACAAAAAGCGGCCAACAGATGTCGTGACGGAGGAACTCAAAGCGCGGATGGCCAAGCAGATGAGCAATATTGGCTTTCGCACCTGTAAATAGATTGTCGACGCACAACACTTCGTCGCCATCGGCGATCAAACGATCGATGAGATGCGAGCCGACGAACCCCGCGCCGCCCGTCACCAGGACCCTCCGGGCTGAAAAATACTCGCGCGCCATATATACCAAACCCCCGATTGTTTCCGCTTTCTAGACAGCAAGCCGGACGATGCAAAGGACCCATTGGGATCGGTGACATTATGGTACATGCTCGGCGACGAATCTTGCCGTTGCCGCAGGATCGAACGGGGACGCCGCCGCGATGATCGAAACTATTGCCTGGCTGATCGCGCTGCCCATGTCATTTTCGCTCGCCTATCTCGGCGTCGAGACATTTCTCGGGCTGCGCCCACTCTCCGCCGACGACAACGAAGAGCCTGTAGCGCCCCCGCGGGTGGCGCTTCTTGTGCCGGCGCATAATGAGAGCGCCGGGATCGCCAATACGGTCCACCTGCTCTCCGCCGCCGCGCCGGAAGCCCGCATCCTGGTGGTGGCGGACAATTGTACCGACGACACGGCCGAATGCGCACGGCAAGCAGGCGCTGATGTCGCCGAACGGATTGATCCGGACCGACGCGGCAAGGGCTACGCGCTCGCGTTCGGACGCGAACAGCTCGCGCTCGCTCCGCCAGACGCCGTGATTATTGTCGATGCCGATTGCCAGCTGGAAAGTGGCAGCGCCGGTCGGCTGGCGGAGCGTGCGATAGCGACGGGCCGGCCGGTTCAGGCTGCGAACCTGCTCACTTCCTTGGGTCCCGCCTCGCCATTGGTCGCCGTCTCGAACTTTGCCATGCTGGTCAAGAATCTGGTGCGTGCACGGGGGCTCGTGCGGCTCGGCGGCGGTGCGATGCTGTTCGGGACTGGCATGGGATTTGGCTGGCCGCTGTTCGCGAGGCTCCCCCTCGCTACCGGCGATGCAGTCGAAGATCTCAACCTTGGGCTTTGGCTTGCGAGACAGGGTGTGCGCGTCGACCTGGAGGATCGCGCGCTGGTGACAAGCGGTGCCGCGCCAGTCGAGAGCAGCCGAGCCCAGCGCAGCCGATGGGAGCATGGTTTCCTCCGAACCGCCGCGAGCGAGGGTGTGCCGTTGTTGCTGCGCGGCATCGCAACGGCCTCTCCCAACCTCGCGACGTTGGGCGCCCACTTGCTGGTGCCGCCGCTCGCGCTTCTCATTCTTCTGTCGCTGTTCGGCCTCGCCGCCATGGCTGCGATCGGCGTAGTATCGGGCCACTGGGGGCCGCTCGCCCTGGGAAGTGCGGCTTTGGGTTTTGCGGGCACTGCGCTGCTTGCCGCATGGTGGCGATACGGCCGCGACATTCTTCCCTTTACGTCGCTACTGCGCGTGCCGCTCTATATCCTTTGGAAGATACCAATCTATCTCGGATTCTTCACTCGAAACCAGAAGCACTGGAACCGGACGAGGCGCGAAGGCGAACGAAGTTGAGATGCCGCCAACGCTGCCAGATGACAAATATTCTCGGCCCGTCGAGAAGGTAGCGCCGCCATAGTCGCCGGGGCTCGCTGAGCAACCGGAACAGCCATTCGAGACCCCGGCGCTGCATCCACCGGGGAGCACGGACCTTGGCCCGCGTCAAAAACTCGAGCGAAGCTCCGATGCATAGCGCGACACCGCGGGCCCGGCCTCGCAGGAGGATTTCCGCGCAGACAATCTCGCTCTGCGGGGCGCCGATCGCAAAGAAGGTCACGTCCGCGCACGTGGCTTCGACGACCTCCGCAATGGCCGCGCGAGCTTGCGCGTCATGACGGACACCCATCGGCGGCTCGTAAAAATGCCAGTCAAAGCGAGGATAGGCGGCTTCCAGCGCCCTGTGGAGGTCAGTGTTGCCGCCGATGACGAGCAGCTTTCCACGCTTGAGGCTGCTCGTGATCAGGTCGCAGGTGAGATCGCTGCCGGTCACCACCTGAAGTTTCATTCCCGAAAGGAAAGCAAGCCCCGCAAGAATCCGACTGTCGCAAAGAGAGAGCGCAGCGTTATCATAACTCATGGCCAGGATGGGATCGTCGGATCGGTGCAACCGCACCACATGATCGACGTTCGGGGTCACGACATAGGTGAACCGAGGCTTCTTCGCGAGGGCGACGATGCGCGCCGCGGCACCCGCCGCGTCAAGCCGATCGAACCCGACATCCAGAAACTCGCTCCGCCCCATTCCCACCCCTATTTCGAGACAATCCTCCCAAAAAGACCATTGGGAGGTGCCTGCCCCGGCAACAGATCGACTCCGTATAATGTGGACGCATTGTCAAGGCCGTCACGGGCCAGACTAGTGCAATTCTGTTCCAATTTGAAACAAATTCCCTGATAGAGACGCCAGCCGCTCAAAAGCGCCGGCGCCTCATGTGTTACGCGGCGCGCGACGGCGAGAGCCTCGCGCTCCTGCCCATTCGCCAGCAGCCAGTTGACATACGCCCCCGACATCGCCGCATCCTGCGAATTCGCCCGGACGCCCTGGCGCCATAGCCTCCTGGCGTTTTCCATATCCTCGCGTCGCGCATAGGCCTCCGCCGCGAAGGCCCATGCTCTCGTCTGCCCCGGACATTGCGTGACGGCCACCTGCGCCGACCGCAGGGCGCCTACGGCATCTCCCCGTTGCAACAGGCTTTCCGCGCGCGTGGTCAACGCCAGGCATTGGGTCTCATCGCTTGCCAGTACCTGATCGGCCATCCGAAGCGCCTCGGGCCAACGCGCCTCGCGCGCAGCAATGCTCGCATCGACGGCTGCGCGCTCCTTCGGGTCCAATCCGGCCAAAATTGTTCGCGCGCCGGACAGGCGGCGGCGGTCGGCCAGAAATTCCGCGGTCGCGAGCCGTGCCGCTATAGTTCCCGACGCGGCGACGGCGCCAAGGCTCGGATCGCTTGGCCCATCCGCCGCATATTCGCGCCAGACCGCCATGATCGGCGGAAGTTGCTCGTCGGGCAGTTTGGGATCGGCGAGCAAGGCGGTGATCAACGCCGCCCCATCGCGCGGACGACCGTCCTTGAAGGCAAAATTGGCCTCGTCCAGACGCAACTCACGATTGTCGGGCGCCAGATTGCGGAGAAGCGCGAATTGGGAGCGCAGGCCCGGCGCATCGCGCATCTCGCGATAAATCTCAAGTCGCGTCATGGCGACCCCGACCGTGTTGGGCTTTGCGACGCCGTAGCTTGCCAGCACCTCGAGCGCGCGCTCGGGAGAGCCTTTGCGAACGGCGACGCGGGCCTTGAGGATCACCCCCCCTTCATTGTCCGGGTCCCGTGCGAGTATCCGGTCCGCGAAGCCGTCGGCCTCTTCGAAGCGGCTGCGGATGACGGCATGGAGGCCGCGCATCAGCAGCGCGCCGGGTTCGTCAGGCACGAGCGACAGGATAGCGTCGGTGGCCTCGAGCGATTCCCGAAAATGGCCGGTCTGCAGGCCCAGTTGCGACACCGCCTGCAACGCCTCCATATTGGCCGGGTCGAGCGACATGGCGTCGCTATAGGCATCATAGGCGCCCGACACCGAACCGGCAGCCATCTCGATCCGCCCACGCAGGATATGAAATTGTGGCTCGTCGTCGCGCGCCTTGATCGCTTCCTTGATCAGCAAGCGTGCCTCGGCGAAACGGCGCTGCTCGAGGAGTGACTGGGCGCGCGCGGCATCCTCCGCGGCGGCCGCATCGGACCGGCCGCAGGCACCGAGAGAAACCGAAACAGCTAAAGTGAATGTAAAGATTAAGCCGGTAAGCACGCCCGGTACTGTATCGAAACGACGCTTCAAGAGCCGAGATTCCTAGGGTTAACAAGGTAGCCAAACACCATGGGCCACCTTATAGTGCCCTGTGTTAAACTGTCGACCGCTCACTGAGGGACGCTCAATGATAAGAATTTTGGTAACCGCAGGGATTGCGGCGGCACTGGCCATATTGTCGGCGGCGCAAGCCCAACCTGTTGGCGCGCCCGTGGGCGCTGCGAAGCCGGTTATAACGGGTACCGCGGCGTCCGCAACCTCGGCAGCATCGACATATCGGATCAACGCTGGCGACGAGCTCGAAATCTATGTGTGGGGCGAAGAGCGGCTCCAGCGCAAGGTCAAGGTGTTGCCCGATGGCACAATGGCTTTTCCGCTTGTCGGGCAGATCAAGGTGCAGGGCCTCCTCCCATCGGAAATGGAGCAGCTGATCACCAATGGCTTGAGCGCGCAATATGTCGGCGCGGTGCCTCAGGTGACGGTGTCCGTCCTCGTGCCCTCGGGCATGCAATTCTCGGTCATGGGCCGGGTCAACGCGCCCGGTACCTTTTCCCCCGGCCGCTATGTCAACGTTCTTGAGGCGCTGAGCATGGCGGGCGGCCCTAGTGAATTTGCAAACCTCGACAATGTGTTGATCATTCGCAAGTCGGGCGAGCAGCTCAGCACGCTCAACGTGCGCCTCGCGCCCCTCTTTAAAACCGGTGCGGACGCAAAGGATGTGGCGCGGGGTAATATTTTACTGATCGAAACCGGCGATACTGTCATTGTTCGCTGATTGAACGGGGGAATTGGGGTGGTGAGGAAGATCGCGTCTTCCATGGTGTTGGCGGCCTATGCCTGCTGTACACCGATGGCCTATGCTCAATATGAGCCGGAATATAACGTCGATGTTTCCGTCGGCGGTGGTATCTCGAGCAACCCATTCCTCTATGCCGATGGCAAGACCGCCGGTTCCGCCAGTATCGATATAGCTCCGTCGGTCGTTGTGGAAGACGAACTCGGCAAGACCCGGCTCGGCGGAAATCTGAGATTTACGCAGTACAGCAAATATTATGGTAACGATGTGTCGGCACGCCTCGAGGCCGCGACCGAACGCAAACTCGACGAACGGAACAGCGTCCGGGTCGCCGCGTCCGTGCAGCGGCTGCGCTCGGCGATTCAGGACGGCCTTATATTCGAGGGCGGCGGATCGCAGGCCCCGGGCCCCCTCCTCCCGCCTACTCTCCCCATCATCGATACGACGCTCGCGGGCACACGGTCGCGCATTACCTCTCTGAACACGAGCTTCGAGCTCTCGCACATCATCAACGAAGTCAGTTCGCTCGATGCAGGAATCGAATTGAACGGAACCTATATCGAAGATGATGTCGGCTTCGATTATCGTAGTGTTTCGACGCACGCCGGATATCGGCGCAAACTGTCACAACGTACGACAGTGACGTTCGATACGCAGGTCGGGTTCGTCGATTATCTTGGACGGCGTACCGGCGATAGCCTGATCGTCTCGCCTCGGGTGGGTGTTCAGCAGCAACTGACGGATCGCCTCAGCCTCGTGGCAGATGCGGGAATATCCTACGTCCGGACCGACGTCGGGGCCGGTGACCATAGCAAGCTTGTCTCCTTTGCGGGCAGCGTCGGTCTTTGCGACCGCGGTCCCAACCGAAGCCTGTGCCTCTCAGGCGGCCGGAGCGCGCAGCCTACGGCACTGGGCGGTGTATCGACGGTCACGACGGCCTCGCTCAATTACGATGCACGCTTGAGCCGGGTCGATCGCCTGTCGCTCGCGGCGCGCTATGGCCGGACCAACCAGGATGGCGCCGGCCTTCCGGTCGTTCGGGTCACGGACTTCATCGGCGCCTCCGCCACGTACAGCCGCGACCTGAACGATCGACTGGCCTTCACGGTGACGCCAAGCTATTCTAAAATCTTCGACGACACGCAGCCCCGCAGTGCGAATTACGCATTGATGGTTGGCTTGACCATCAGACTTGGAAAGCGGCGATAGTGGACGATACCATGTTTGATATGCCGCTCGACGAAGGTGCATCGAGCGGCAATTTCCTGCAGCAGTTGCCGGTGGTTCTGTGGCAGCGCAGATGGTTGATCATCATACCGACGATCATCGGGATTATTGCCGCGATCGCGGCTATTCTCCTGATTTCGCCGACATACCGCGCGAACGCGATCATGCTGGTGGAGTCGCCGCAGCTGCCCAAGGAAGTGATCGGTCTCGACTCTGGGAATGTGATCGACCGGCGTATTGCGGCGATCCGGCAGCAAATTACAGCCCGACCGGATCTCATTCAGCTGATCGAGCGGCATGGGCTCTACGCAAGCGAGCGCAAGCGCACGCCGCTGTCCGAAATCCTGACCGATATGCGCGAGTCCATTACGCTGACCCCATCGGAGACCAGCCTACCGGCAGGCGGGGGCACCGAAAATCGCACTATCGCGTTTGAGCTCGCGTTCGAATATTCCAAGCCGGAGCAGACGCAAGCAGTCACCCAGGACCTCATGGACCGTGTCCTCCAGCTCGACGCACGCGGTAATGCGGAGCAAGCAACCAACACGGTCCAGTTCCTGACCGATCAGTCCGCCGGTCTCGAAACCCAGATCGCCGCGTTGCAGTCGCAGATCGCCCAGATCAATGCCCGAAATGGGAGTGTCCTCGCCGGCGGCGGGATGATCATGGGCGGCGGTACGGGCAGCTATGATGTCCAGATCGCCGCGTTGCAGCGGGATAACCAGTTGCTCATTCAGCAGCGCAACCTGGCCCAGACGAGCGATCAACGCGATCCGATCGTTGCGGGGGCGGAACAACGGCTCGCGAGCGCGCGCTCCGTCTATGCCGAGACGCATCCGGACGTCGTCATGGCGAAGCAGGCGCTCGCCGAAGCCAAAAGATTGGCGAAGGACACTAGCGAAAAATTGCCGCTCCAGACGCTCGACGAGCAAATCGCGTTCAACAACTCTCAAATTGCTGCTCTGCGGAGTGCGAAAGCAGGCGAGACTGCGCAGGTCAGTTCACGCCTGGCCGCGCAGGCGCGGGCACCGCTCATCCAGCAGCAGCTCGGCGAACTTCAGCAACGGCTGACCGCCGTGAACGCGCAATATGAGCAGGTACAAAAACAGCTGATGGGCGCGCGCGCGGGCGTTCGAGCCGAAGACGAGCAAATGTCGGAACGGCTTTCGGTCGTCGAACCGCCGGTCATCCCCGATCAGCCGAGTTGGCCCAATCGGCTGCTCATCGCAGCGATAGGGATTGCTGGCGGCCTCGGTCTCGGTTTCATCCTGGCGCTCGCGGTCGAACTCATTGCGCGGCCTATTCGCGACCCTTCGGAGTTGAAAGCCATTCTAGGCTCCGCACCGCTCGGAATCATTCCCCTCATCGAGCTCGTGCCCGTCCGGCGCGAAGGTTGGCGCAGGTTTCTTCCGCTCCGCGGCAAACGTTGACTTTCTCCCATCTAAGGTTGACCCATGGCTGATGCCGATTTGCCCCTTTCCAGAGACCAGAAATTGCTGACCCTTTCCGGTCTCGCGAGCTTCACGCCGCCGCTGACGGCAATTAAGAAACATCGGATCGTGGGTTTTGACAATCGCGATGCGCGCGCGCGCCCGTTCAATCTCCTGCGCACGAGTTTTGCCAAAAAGCTCAAGGAGGAGGGGCACCGGCTGATCGGCCTTACGTCGGCGACCCCTGCTGCGGGCAAATCCTTTCTCTCTATGAATCTCGCGAGTTCGCTCGCGCGCGTGACCGAAGAACCGGTTTTTCTAGTCGACCTGGATATCCGCCGCGCGTCGCTGGCCGATGAAATCGGTCTCGTTGCCGAGCGCGGGATCGAAAGCTATCTCGAAGGCGATATCGCCGATCTGAGTGATGTCGGCCACCGCATCGAGGGGACCAAGCTTGGGGTTTTTCCCACGGTTCGGCGCACCCGCAACACTGCGGAATTGCTTGCTGGCGAGCGTTTCGCTCAAATGGTCGACACGCTGCGGAATCGAAGCGAAGCGTCGATTGTCCTGTTCGATCTGCCGCCCGCTTTCGCGAATGACGATGCAATGATCAGCCTGTCGGCGCTTGATGGGTTCGTCCTCGTCGTCGATTCCGGCAAAACGACCCGCCGCCATGTCCAGGATGTCATGAGCATGCTGTACCCCACCCCGTGCATCGGCTCCATTCTGAACCGGTACCGCGGCGGCCTCGGCGACAGCTACGGTTATGGATATGGTGGACCGAACTACGGCAAATATTACGACCGGCCCGATCCGGACGCATGACGAAAACCACAAATGCCGAGGCTCTCGATGCGCCCATCTTTGTGCGAACGATGGCGCAGCGTCGAAAGTCCCGTTGGACGTGCCGATCCGTGTGATGGAAAGAGGATGCGAGCGCAGCAGATCCCTCAGAACATCATATCGTCGCGGTCGACCTGGCTGTGGCCCCCGGTGCGAAAGTTACAGCCCCGGCCAGAAACGTGCAGCGCAATCCACGGACGCTTCAAGCGGCTTGAAGTAGAGCCAATGCTAATGGAGCCTGTCCCTTGAAGATCGCGATATGCGTGATAGCGAGGAACGAAGAAAAGACGATCGGCGCGCTTGTTTCGCAGCTCGCTGCCCAGACCTTGTTGTCGAAGCCTCACACCTTCCAGATCCTTGTCGTCGCCAACGCCTGTTCTGACGGCACCGTCGCCGCGGCCCGCGCGGCAATGACCAAGAGTTTCGCCGGCCATCCGGCGCACATGCTCGTCCACGATACGCCGCTCGGCGGCAAGGCGCGGTCCTGGAACCTCGCAGTGCACGAGCTGATTGCGGCTGACGCCGACATCGCCCTGTTCGTGGATGCGGACATCGAATTGATCGACGAAATGGTATTGGAGGATTTGGTACGCCCCCTCACCACCGACGCCGCCTTGCTCGCAGTGTCCGGTCACCCGGTGAAGGACATTCTGAAAAAGCGCCGCAAATCCCTGATCGATCGTTTCTCGCTGATTGTATCGCGCCAATCCCCTACCCCGCATGCAATCAACGGCTCTCTATACGCTGCGCGAATGAGGGAGTTGTGCAAGGTCTGGCTCCCGGTCCCGACGCCAGGGGAAGATGGTCTGCTGACGGCGATGATCCATACGGACGGCTTTTCGCGGCCGGCAATGCACGGCGTGATTACGCAAATCGAGCGGCCTACACATTATTTCGAAGCGCATTCGGTTGGCGGTTTTTTTCGCCACGAAAGGCGGATGACCGTCGGCACGGTGATCAATGGCTGGATCTGCGAATTTTTGTGGGCCGGGAACTATAAGGAGAACGCGGGCGCCGCCATTCGTGAGCGGAATGAGAGTGATCCGGAGTGGGTTAGCCGGTTAGTGGAAAGCCGGGTGCATGGTCGAAGCTGGGTGCTTCCTCCCCGTATGCTGACCTGGCGGCTGTTCAATCTGCGAGGTGTTGGCATGGCGCGAGCGCTCGCCCGATTTCCCTTCTCGCTAGCCGCGACGCTTCTCAATATCTTGCCGGCGGTCCAGGCCAACAGAACATTGAAGCGCAAAAATTCCGCGAGCTTCTGGTAAGTCTCGGCGCCGGATCGTCATGGCATGACCTCACCGGAAAAAAGCCGCGCCATCCGCGACGCGGACAACTCGACCTTGAATTCCTCCTCGATTTTGGCGCGCCCGATGCGGCCCATATCGTCCCAGTCAGCCCGGCAGGACAAGAGCGCCGACAGACGCCGCGCCAGATCGTCCCAGTCGGAGGGGGTGAACAGATAGCCCGAGCGCGTCTCCTCTACCAACTCGGGTATACCGGCAACGCGGCTTGCCAGCACGGGGCGCCCCATCGCCATTGCTTCCATCAACACCACCGGCAGCCCCTCCATGAGGCTGGGAAGAACAAGGACATCGGCTCGCGCTATCTCGCCAAGCGTTTCGGTCTCGGGCAGTGCGCCGGCGAAGCGAATACGATCCACAAGGCCCAGCTCGGTTGCCCGCATTTGGACCGCCTCCCTCTGGGGTCCGTCACCGACGATGACCAGCCGGAATTCGCCATCAGACTCAGCGATCGCGGCCAAGGCATCAAGGAGACCGAAATATCCTTTCTCGGGCGAAAGACGGCCAACACAGACGATCCTTGCCGGCCCCGCGTCGCTGAACGGCGTCGGCGCCGGCAGCGCCGTCATATCGATCCCGCAGCGAACAATGGCCATTTTGGGCCAGTGCGACGGATCGACCGCGCGCATCGCCTGGGCGCGCATGAAGTAGCTCGCACAGGCTACGAAGGACGCCGTTTCGAGTTTTTTGCCGAGGAGCAGCCCAGCGGGATACTCGGTTTCAGATATGCCATGGAGGGTAAGGCTCCAGGGAAGCCCTGTAAGGCGCGAGGCGATCAGGCCGACGGTGGCGCCGCTATTGGCAAAATGATTGTGCAACCGCTCCGCACCCGAGCGGTGCAACAGACGCGCGAGCATCATGGCTTCGACGAAATGGAACTGCGACCACACCAACGCCTTGATCCCGGGCCCGCGATGCCGCACCGCCAGCCACCAGCTCGCCAGAAACGCCAGGGGGCGCGTGAACATTGCCCACCCCAGTGCCGCGATATAGGCCGAGGGTGAGCGTCCGAGCAGGCTTTCTGCCGACATCTCGGCGGCCCCGCCGCCTTGGATACTGAAGACATCGACATCGATGCTCGACGCGCGCAGAGCGGCGACTTCCCGCCGAACGAAAGTATGGGACGGAGCGTAATAGTCGCTCACCAAATAGGCGATGCGGCTCATTTGTAGAATATCGCGCCGTGATTGCGGCGGCGGATTCTGGCCGCGGCATAACGCATGATGCCGAATGTTTCGGCCGCTTTTCCTGCGAGCATATGCCCCCCCCATGCGGCGCCGCCGCGTCTCGACAGCCTTGCCAACTGGATCACCCACAGCAATGGCGCCGCGATGAGGCCGAGCGGTCCAAATGCGATGGCCGACAAAATTGCGACCAACGCGACACCCATCGTCCAGAACAGCGCACTGACGAGTTGTCGCCCATAAAGAGCTCGGCCGCCCGTCCGGCGCGTCTTTTGCCAGACCTGGGCGTAGCCGAAGCCGCTTCTGACCGAGCGCATCCACCATTGGCGGACGCGGTGCATGTCGGCGTCGTGAATCGTCATGGGACTGTCAATTCGCCAAATTCTCCATCCCATGCCGCGCAGACGATGGCACAGTTCGGGTTCCTCGCCGGCTATAAGCTCTGAATCATATCCCCGCGCCTGGGCCAAGGCGTCGGCCCTGAACAGCGCGTCGCCGCCGCACGCATCGGCCTCTCCGATCGGCGTGTTCCATTCGGCATCGCACAGGCGGTTATAGAAACTCCGTTCGGGATAGCGTTCGCGGCGGCGCCCACAGACCGCCGCCACCGAGGGTTCCGATACAAGAAACTGCTGTGCAACGGCCAGCCATCCCTGCTCGAGCTCGCAATCGCCATCGACGAACTGGATATATTCAAGGCCGGACCATCTCTGGAGGATCGTATCGAGTCCCGCATTGCGCGCGCGCGCGGCGGTGAAGGGCGATCCCATATCGAGTTCGACGACCTGCGCTCCGCGGGAGCGAGCAAAATCAACGCTTCCGTCGGTCGACCCGCTGTCGACATATGCGACGGGGACATCCCCGGGAATGGATCCGAGGCAGGTCCGGAGCCTTTCGCCTTCGTTGCGCCCGATCGCGACGACCCCGATCTTGGCCGGCTTATCCATGCGACGTGCGGGCCTGCGCGAGCCAATCCGCAACGCCGCCGGTCAAGCCGACCACCATGGTCATTTCGCGGAACAGAAATATCAGTCCAAAAAACAGGAGCGTCAAGGCGACATCCTGGCGGAGGAAACTCAGCCCGACACCGCGCTTTCGCCAGGCGAGGACCGCATATCGAACGACCTCGGCCAGCACGAAAACGACAAGCGCCGCATTCATACCGTATCGCGGCAACACCAGCGGCAGCGCAATCGCGATTGCAACAAGTTTGGCGCCGTTGCTGAAGGCGACTCCCGACGGCTTCCCTACCCCCATCATCATCGCGTCCGCCATCGATGCCAAAATACCGAACCAGCTTCCCACAAGCAATATCGTCAGGAAAAAGCCGGCCGCATGATATCGCTCGTCGTAAACCAGGTAGATAAATTGATCGGCGAGGGCGGTGCCGAACGCGAGCCCCGTCGCGACCAGCAGCAGGGTTGCCAAGCGCAGCGGACGAATGGCGCGTTGCAAATCGAAGCCCCGCTGCTCCGATGCCGCAATCTTTGGAAAAATCAACAGGCTCCCCATCCGCTGGAACAGGAGGGTGACGGTTTCGGCGAATGTTCTTGCAATGCCGTAGATGCCGAGCAGCGCGAACGAAATCGCGTCGGCGAAATAAAGCCGGTCGAAGTTCATAGCGAGGAAATAAACCAGCGACGCAAGAAAGACCCATTTTCCGAAATGGAGGATCGATCGAACCGCCTCCTTTTCCCAGCGAAGCCGGTGGGAGCGCCAGTCGATCAGGAAAAAACTGGCGGCGCCGGGCACGGCGGCGCCGAGAAGCAATCCCCAGACGAGCGCCCAGATCGTCGGGATGAAGTACGCCAGTGCGATCTGGACGCCGGCTCCAAACACCGCTGCGGCGAGATCGAACAGGGCGAGCTTTCGTACCGCAAACTGTTTCTGGAGAAGGAAACGCGAGGGCGATGTCAGGCCGGTCAAGATGAAGATCGGCGCGACCGCCGGCAGCAGGATCAACAGGTCGGGATTATCGTAACCGCGCGCGATCGGAATGGTGAGCGCCATTGCGACGGCAAATAGAAGCAGCCCGCGGACGATCTGGATCGTCCAGGCCGTGTTATAGAAGTCCGGTTCGTTGCCGCGCCGGTTGTTGACGATGCTTTGTCCGACGCCCACGTCGGTCAGCAATTCGCCACCCGTCCTGAGCGTATTGATCAGCAGCATGGTACCGAGCAGCGCCGGCGCGAGGAGCCACGCGAGGATGATGTTGGAGACGAGCCGCAACACTTGCTGCGCAACGAAAGTCGCGGTGACCCAACCGGCTGCCCCGAAGATCGCCTGCCGGGACGCGATCATCTTCCATAGCCTCGACAGCAGCCGGGACAAAGCGAACGCAGTAGCCGACGGTGGTTTCCGGGATTCTTCCACGCGCAGCGAGTGCCTTCTTACCAATCGACCAGTCGCTCTTCGGGCGTCCAGAAACGCAAATAGCATTCAATAGAGGGCAGGAATACTCACAAACACCGCCCGCTCATCCGAGACCCGCCCAGATTGGCACGGATCCGGCGGCGCTTCGCGGCACGGTCCGCGATCGATTTCGCCCTACACCCGCGGCGGATCACTGCAACTAAGGACGTTCCGCGACCGCATGCATGGACCGCGCGCGGCTTGCCGCGACCTTTTGAGGCAGCGTAGCGGCTCTTCCGCTCGCCGCGTGCGATCGCAGACGGGCTTCACGATGATATTGCCTGATGGACCCGGCAACGATCCCCATCGCTATGGCAAACACATATTGCGCATGTCCGGTAACAAAAATCCACTCCACCAAACCATGAACCGCGGTCACGAAGATCGCGACGGTCGCGCCAAGGACGACATCGCCGCGGGGATCTTTTCGATAGCGAAACGCGAAGTGCAGCCCGCGCAGAACCGGCCAGGCGAACAACAAAATCAGTGAAATCAGGCCTGCCCAGCCCATCTCGGCGGCCGTCAGCAGATACATATTGTGGACATTCGTTGACCGGCTGGCGTAATTCCAGATCACGCCCGCGCGTTCGGAATAGCCCTCCGCGTTCGCCGTCACGACATATTGGTTCGCGCCGACGCCCATCGGGTGATCGCGCCACATCGCGGTAGCTGCGCGCTCGAACGCCTGTCGCTCGCCATCGGGACCCTCGTAAGCGGATCTGCCCCCAAAACGCTCATGGAGACTGGAGATTCCGACCGGCACGACGACGGTCATCGCGAGCACGGCGAGCCCGGTGATTTTCCACTTATGGGCTGTTGGCCGGCGCGCCAAAGAAAGCACAAAGAGCAACAGGATGCCAATCCCCACAAAAGCGATCGCTCCGCGGGAGACCCCGAGCGCGACGGCGATCAGCGCCGAGAGCACCCCGATCATGATCAGCTTGTTTCGCTCGCCGGCGAGAAGCAGCGCCAATAGTGGCAGGGTGACAAAATGGAGCATGAGCCCGAGAAGATTCTGATGGCCCATCGTCCCCGTCGCCTGAATCGCGCCGGAGAGCCGTTGGTCGATTGTGACGACCGCCTGAAAAACAGCGCCCAGCGCAAGACCGAAGCAGAGCCAGCGCATCGCGCCGGGGGTGCCGGCGAAGGATGCGACCGCAACGAACAGGATAAAAACCCGCACAAGTTGGAATGCGTAGAATGTCGAGCTCACCGGGAGCGTGGAGACGGCAACCGACAGGATTGCAGCCACCAGATAGAGAAGAAAAACGCCTATGAAGGGAAGTTTTCGAAAGGGCGCCTTGCTTGTGACGAGGATCGCTAGAGCAAGCGTGTCCAGCAGCGACACGACAAGTCCTTTCGCGTAGCCGGGCCAGCCCTCCCAGTTGATGAATGCGGCATCGAGGTTGAACGCGCTTATAATGAAGGGAAGCAGGCCGACCCCGAGATAGGCCCATTTGCGCTGCTGCGGATAGCGCCGCAGCCATGCGATCAGCACCGGCAACGACAAGATGACGAGGATGATGCCGACTATCCGCATTCGCTTGGCCTAGAAGAATGAAGGTATGCTGCCAATGCGGGTCGCCGGACGTCCCTATTTTGCCCCACCGACAAATTTGCGCGATCGCGGGTCAATGTCTCTTCCCGCGCCTAATAAGCATTTTTGTGGATCACGACCCGGACCGTCTTGAGCAGGATCAGAATGTCGGTCCAAAGCGACCAGTCCGACAAATATTCAAGGTCGCAGCGGACGCGTCGGGCGAGATCCTCGACGCGTTCGGTGGCGCCGCGGTAGCCCCGGATTTGGGCGAGGCCGGTAATACCGGGTTTCAGGGCATGACGAAGCCAATATTGCCGCGATGCATGCCAGAACAGTTCATCCCCGGCCGTCGATCCCAACGCGTGGGGCCGAGGCCCCACCATGCTCATGTCGCCGCGGATGACGTTAAGGAGCTGCGGGAGCTCGTCGATGCTTGTTCGCCGTATCACGCGCCCGACCCGAGTGATCCGTAAATCAGCCCGCCCGGTCGACTGGCTGCCTGCGGCATCGCTGCTCTCCGCATGCATGGAGCGAAACTTGAATATGCGAAACTGCCTATTGCCCTGCCCGACGCGGAGCTGGCGGAATAATATAGGTCCCGGACTATCGAGCCGGATGGCGAGCGCCACGACCAGGAAAAGCGGAGAAAGGATGATCAGCGCGAAAACGGACACGACAAGGTCGAGCGAGCGCTTCTGGATGCGGTTCATGAGATTAAGCGGACCGCGAGACAGGATGATCGTATCATGATCGTCATACTGACCGATCGCGACAGCGCCATGGAGGAGGTCACGATCGAGCAGGATTTCGCCCCCGACATCATGTCCCTTGAGAAAGGTCGACCAGGCAGGACGATGATCGAACTTGCAGGCGACGATAACTCTGTCGAACGGAGCGATGAGATGAGACAGCGCGTCGATCATGTCGGGGCGATCGAGGTCGGGCCAGAGGCCATCGGCCGCGACGTCGACGACGGCGGCATGCGGCTCCGCGCGCGCCGGAAGGCCATCGAGGATCAAGATTGTCGCGACGACCGCATCGCCCATCGTTTTCTTCACGAGAAAGTCGAGGAAGGTCTTCGACAGGATTATGAATATAGCAGCCGCGCCAAAGGTAACCGCAAGGCCCAGTCGAGAAATTTCCTCGGACTTGAACAGGAAGCCCATGCCGATGATGACGATCGCGGTCGCGCCAAGCGCGCTGAGCGCGCGTTGAATTCCGGTCAGGCGATTGCTGAGGGTTTCGACATCTTGCGCTTCGCGTGCGATCTCGAACATCACGAAGATCGGCAGGGCGATGTAAATGATCGATTGCCCACCCGTCACCAGCCATTGTTCGTCACGCAGTTCAAGCGCAACGAGATAACCCGCAACCAGCGACAGCATGTCGAGGAGCAGCGACAGGCAATATAGAAATGTCCGCTTGTCTCGCGCCGAGGAAAAAATGCGGCGCACATTGGCGGCCGGATCGACGATACGAAGCCGTGCGTGCGCCTCGTTGGGCAAATCGGTCCGAGAATTATCCATGCTGTTCCTAGCCGCCCGGCAAACGACTAGCGGACAAAGGTGGATTTTGCGTTGCCGCGGCCCGAGCATGGCCCGCGGTCAGCTCTGCGCGCACCCATCCATTGCCTCCGAACCCCAGATAGCAACGGCCAAATCGGCTCATGTCGCCCACGAGGCCCAACCCCGCCGATACATAATCGAAACTGCTGTTGGGAAACCGGCTGATCAGGACAGGCTCGGTTTCGAACCAGTCGAAGGTGACATACAGGCCCTGGACCTTTCCATGGGTGCCGTAAAAATAGATAGCCGGGCGATCCGCACCGGGCGCCGGCATGCCAAAGTCGAACGCGAGCAGCCGATAGGCCGGAAGGCCTTTGATCTTCGCCCCGTCATCCTGAAGCCACATCAATTGATCGTATCGGTTCGTGCCTTCGCAATTTGCGTAGAGCAGTTCGCCGCTACGTCCCGGCACATAGGCCAGCCGCGCCTGCCAGAACTGGCTCAAGGTATAATTTTGCGCGCCCAGCGGTGCCAGCGTACCCTTGATGCGATGCTCCCAATCCCCTTCGCCACCGTTCCGGTTGAGCCAAAGCCCCGCGATGTCGCGTCCAATCGCGTCATCATTGTTGGGAAGCTTGTAGATGTTGTTCACGAGCGCCGCGAAAACCCCAGGCCGCGTCTTGTCGGCGGCAATGCAGTCGCGATGAACATAATAAGCGTTGAGCCAGGAGGCGACCGGCGAATATCCGCCGAACGAGACGGGGTGCCAGTCTTCGGTTCGCAGCCCCCCGGTCTTCGTCCACCACGCACTGCCGCGGTTGCCTTGTGCGATGATGATATTGTTGCGCGTCGACACCGCGCAATCCCCACCCGGCAGCCAGTTCTGCTGCCCCGGCGGAGGTGGAAATGACTGGAAGGAGCGCCCCCAATCGCTCGACCATCCATTGCTCCCGTCCTGCTGAAAGAGCCCGACGACGAAGTCGGGGTCGTCGGATGCGTTATCGAGGCTGCGCACATGCGCTACCGCGCTCGGATCGGCGATCGTCCCCGGAGGCGGGCTATACGCCCAGCCCTTTTCGGTATCGCCGGAAACCTGCCAGACGCCTTTGTCCATCACACCGAGAAGGGCTACCGGATTACCGGCGGCCGAGAGGCCGCATGTCGAAACAAACTCCGAGATACCGGCATTCACGTCGTGGAAGACCACCGGGTCCGATGTCTTTGCCGGCAGATCGCAGTAATTGACACCGACGCCTTCGCATATCCAGAGCCGTCCCCGGCGGACCGGATCGAACAAGATTTGTGCGGGGAACACAGCCTTGCCGCTATCCGAAAGCCATTTGCTCTCGCCGGCTCCGCGGCGCTCGTTGCCGAAATCGATCGACGTTGCCCCGCCGTCGAAACTCTGCCACCACTGGCCGGAATTTTCATTCGCCCAGACCAAGTGCATCGGATCGAACGGATCGACCGCAACCTGGTCCGCGTTCAGCGTATCCTTGCCGCGCCGCCATTGTCCCTCGCGCAATATATGCAGTGCATCGGGAATCTGGGTTGCGCTGGTACGAAATTCGCAGACGTATACGGCGCCGTCCTTTCCTACCACCAGGCACGATGCGGTGGCCGGTCCGCCGGCAAACAGAAGCTGCCCCGCGATGCCCATCGGCGCATGGTACAGACCGACGCCGAACACATGAACCCATGCACCGCCGTCTGGGGCCCAGGCGACGAGATATCGTCCTGGTGTGCCGCTGAAATCCTTGCCCGTCCCGGGAAGTTTCAATTCCCGGAACGTCGCGAAGCCGTCGGTCGAGGCATAGCAACCATCGCCGTTCGTGCCGACGATGACCTGGGCCGGGTCGCGCGGATGGACATCGATCGATCGGTTGAAACGGCGCGACGGCCCCGTGTCCGACAGAAAGGCTTTTGGTGGCAGCGGGGTACGGCGGAAGCTCTTGCCAGCATCGATCGAGCGATACAGGAAGGCGTTCCATGCCGTGTAAATAACGCGCGGATCCGATGGAGCGATACGGGTGCAGTAGGTCCCGTTATTAGCGCCACTTTCGACCTGTGCACGCAGGACCTTGCCATTGTCGGGGCGTGGATCGAAATCGGTGGGCGCCAGATTGTCCTGTCGCAGGAGGTGGCGCCAGCGCGTTTCTCCTGCCTCGCGGATATAGCCATTAAATACGTCGGTATTGCACACCATGCGCGACCCGTCGGAGGCGATATCGATCCCTGTGACGAAGCCGCCTCCGAAACCGATGGGCGCCGGGGAGATCTGCCACTCGGCACTGTCTTCAGCCTGCCCCTTCGCGCTGCTCCCCGAACGCCCGCCGGGTTTCGTTGGCTCACCCACGGCGTAGCGCACTCGGGGGACAATATATCCATGTCGCAATGCGGCCGTGCCGCGCCGGCCAGGCCTGCGCGCGCGCATCCCCGCCGCGCACAAAATTCCGATCGAAGGCGGCGAAGGCCCCTGTCCGATAAAAGGTGGAAATGAACATGTCGGGCCTCGCCTCACAATGCGCCTTCGCAAGCGCGCTGCTCGCAGTAGACGCCTACTTAACATAATGGAAAGGCCGTTGTTAAGTTCCGCAAGAGACGGTTCGCCGAGGAAATTCCCGCAATGGGATCCCGCTCATTTCCGGGCGAAAGGCACAGGCACGTTGAGGACCTTGAAGATATAGGCGACGACCGCGACAAAAATCACCGCGGCTGGCGCATGATATCCCTCGTTGCCGACATAGTTGACCAAGGCGCAGCCGACTGCCGGCGGCGCATATTGCCACAGATGGTCGCGTGGCTCCTCTTCGGCCGATCGTTGCAGAAGCAAGGTCGCCAGCCCGGCAAATGTAAAAACGGTAATCCAGTCCCAAACTGTTTCCACGTCCGCTCCCCCTCCGCCGCCAGCCGAATTGTGCGCGAAATGCGCAGGCCAGATCCAGATAGATGGCGTAGCAGGGACCCTCGCCATCGGATAGACGCGAATTTCTTGCATCGAAACGAGACCATACCGTGCGTCAAACCAACTCTATAGGTACAATCCTTGGCATCGCGCGACATCGAGGAGATCGGCAAGCGTGCCAAGTTGAGACTGTTTTAAAGATATGCTGATAGCAGGCTGCCCATGAAACCGATCCGCAAAGCCGTCTTCCCCGTCGCTGGCCTCGGCACCCGCTTCCTTCCCGCTACCAAGGCGATCCCCAAGGAAATGCTGCCCGTCGTCGACCGGCCGCTGATCCAATATGCGATCGACGAAGCGCGCGAGGCGGGGATCGAACAGATGATCTTCGTCACCGGCCGCGGCAAGAGCGCGATCGAGGATCATTTCGACGTCGCCTTTGAACTCGAAAAGACGATGTCCGAGCGCGGCAAGGACCTGTCGGTTCTGGGACCGACACGGCTAGGGCCGGGCGCCTGCGCCTATGTCCGGCAACAGGAACCGCTGGGCTTGGGGCACGCGATCTGGTGCGCGCGCGACATTGTCGGCGACGAACCCTTCGCAATCTTCCTGCCCGACGAATTCATGCACGGATCGCCCGGCTGCATGAAGCAGATGGTCGATGCGTATCACAAGGTCGGCGGCAATCTGATCTCGGTGCTCGAAGTGCCGCACGAGCAAGTGTCGAGCTATGGCGTGATCGCACCCGGCGCGCGCGATGGCGCGCTCACCGAAGTGACCGGGCTCGTCGAAAAGCCGCCGGTGGCCGAGGCGCCGTCGAACCTGATTATTTCGGGCCGTTATATCCTGCAACCCGAAGTGATGCGCGTGCTCGAACGCCAGGAAAAGGGTGCAGGCGGCGAAATCCAGCTGACCGACGCGATGGCGACGATGATCGGCACCCAGCCGTTCCACGCCGTCACCTTCGACGGGGCGCGCTACGACTGCGGATCGAAGGCCGGATATATCCAGGCGAATCTCGCGGTCGCGCTCGAACGGCCCGACATCGCGGACGAGGTCCGCGCCTTCATTCTAGCCAAGCTGAACGGCGACAGCGCCTTCTGACGGAACCCTTGGAAGGCGTAGTAAGTCCGCCCGCGGTCCGCGCCTTGCGCGAGCAGAAAAACACACCGGCTGCTTCAGGGACGCGACTCGGACAATGTTACGCCGAGTCGTGGCGCGCCAATCCATTCTTCCCGCTCCACCCGCGCCGTGTCGTTGTGAAGCGCGGCCGATAAGTTCGGATATTGCTTGCGAGAAATTGCAGGACTCCATTGCGGAACGCCATCGCCGTGACGCATGGCCAAGCCTCCGACCAGATGACGGTGAGCGGTCAAAGGTTGATGTCATGTCCGGGATTCTTCGACCACGCAGGTAGCGATCCCATTAAAAACGCAGCCATTTTCCGAAGGCAGGCCAGGCTCGCGCCAACCCCCAAAATTGGCAACCAGCCATGCTTTGAATGGCGCAAATAGCTCCCACCTGCGCGACGCCGCCCGCCGGCCAAATCGGGGCCTTCTTCGACGTGTCAAATCGGGACAAATCCCTGTGAAGGATGATGAATCGATTCGACTCAACCCGCCACGCTATGTAAATCATGTGTTATTAATTAAGCAACGGAACGGGGTCGCAACCTTTTCGGGCAAGGAGCGCGACATGCGTAAAATCATCAAACTCGCTGCGGCCGTCGCACTGATCGGAGCAAGCGCTCCGGCAGCGGCAGCCGTCACCATTTGTCTCGGCGGCGGCTGTGCCGCGCAGCCGGGGTCGAACGTTTTGGTCACCCAAGGTGTCCCCGGTCTGAATGTCACCGGAACCCTCAACAACGCGCCCGGGACGGTGAATTTCTCGTCGACCGAACAACTGATCGGCCTCGCCAACGGCCAAGCGCGTGTCGGTGCGGTCGATGGTGTCCTCAACAACCCGCTCACCTTCTCGTTGACGGGCGGCCTGATCAGCGCACTCGAGTTCAACATCGACGCGATTACCAGCGGCAAGGTGTTCTTCACCTTCGCCGGCGGTGACAGCAACGGGCTTGTCACGAGTGCCTATAATCTCGGTCGGAACGGCAGCAACTTTTACAACGCCTTCAACGGCACCTTCTCGAGTGTCACGATGACGTTCACCGAAGGCGCCACCGTGGCCGATGTCGGACAGTTCCGTCTTAACTCGGCGCAGACAGTTGCCGCCGTGCCGGAACCTGCCACCTGGGCCCTGATGATGCTGGGCTTTGGCGCGATCGGTTTCTCGGTACGCCGCCGCAAGCCGGGCGTGCGCGTCCGATTCGCATAAGGATTTGAACCGCTCGAAAGAGCGGCTTTGGTGGTGAGTGATTACGACGGCCAGTCCGTGCAATGCTCACAAGGTATACCCCCGCCCCGGCAGTCGCGTTGGTCCACTGACGCAATTGCCGGGGATGCCTTTGTGGATCTTGACGGCGCAACATTTTCGACGCGAAGACTAACTTGCCCCAGGATTTCGACTCCGGCTTATTCCGCGTCGCCGATGTCCACTCATATCATCGCAGCTTTCGCTCCGCCCTATCGTGCTCCTAGCGTCTCGCGAGCAGATCCATCTCCGACACCCAACTGCAACGCCGAACGAAGCGATAAACCCAAGCCGCTCCGCACCATGCGCCGCGCCGCATTCTTCGTCCCTGCAAGGCTCGACATCGAGCGATCGCTTAGAGCGATGCAATATATTTTGATCGCGCAGGTTAGATGTCGCGGCAAGGAACCGCGTTGATCGACCGGCCCCACACTTACATTGTGCGCTGACGGCCCTCGACGAAAACCGTCCCGGTCACTCTTGCGGCAGTTATCGCGCGCGAACGGGAAGCATTGTAGCGGCGAGCTGCGAGGCTATGTCCCTGTTGCGGGTAGGCTGCGCAAGGCGGATGCGGGGCGCGATATTTCCACGAGCCTGGCATCGCAGGCTGGAACGCGCGGTCTAATTTGGATCCCCATTCGAACGGCGCAATAGCGCGTGGATTTCGCACATCTTCCTTGGAGAGACCGAAACAAAAAAGAGGCGGCCTAAACAGGCCGCCTCTCTTGTAGCTTGCGTGTCGCGAAAGTCAGGCGAACTGAGGCAGACCCTGATGGCGACGACGGCGCATGCCGAAGCCGATCGCACCGAAGCCAAGCATCATCAATGCCCAGGTCGCCGGTTCGGGGACAGCATTGATCGTGAAATTATCGGTTTCGAAGGCATTGCCCGTCGAGCTCAAGCGAAGCGAAGTCAACGCGGTAACATCGCCGCCGGTGACATTGAAGCGGACGACCGGGTTGAGGTTGGGATCGGTCTGGCTGCCATTCGCAGGATTGAAGATCTGCGAACCCGTGAAGCTCGCGATGACTCCGCCACCGGCATTGAGGAATTCGATCGTATTATAGGCATCCACGGAGCCCCAGATGAAGCTGACATTGAAGATGTCGCCGATCGAGGAGAGATTCATGATGCCGGGCGAGCCATCAGCGGGACCGACCGTCCAGTAATTGCCCGAACTGCCGAACGGAGCCGCGCGAATGCCGTCGACCGAAGTGCTCGTTACGAGGCCCCCCGAAACGGGTGCCGGCGACTGGAAGGTATAGGTTGGCGTCGGGCCGGAATAGGGTGCCGTGCCCGGCGTTACGGTCCCAAGCGTGATAGCGGCGCTAGCGGCGGCCGGCAGAGCCAGAGCGGCAGCGGAAACCAGCATGAATTTCGTCAAAAAAGTACGCATCGTCGGTATCTCCATAGTTGGCGACAGGCCGTGCGACTCGCCCTGTTGATGTTATTAGTAAGTAAACATTAACCCGATTCGGAGGAATTGCGAATCAAAATTGCCCTGCCCGTCCCAAATCGAGACTCTTTTTGGGGGGCTGCAAATCGGATGCACCGGCCCGCAGATTGCGGCGCAAGGATAGCCTGCAACCAATTGTCCCGAAGCGGCATTTCCGAACGCCCTTGCCGAGTTATCTGCAGGAGGGTTGCTGTCGGCAGGTTGATAGACCGGCAGGCTGCAGCCAAGCATGATGCGGTGCGTTTTAGTGGCGGCTGTGACCCCACGCGATAAATGAGAAAGGCTACTCTCTTCGCGGAACGGAGCCATTCCACCTTAAAGTCGGCGCTTCCCTGCTGTCCAAAGACGGATCCGTCCACCACTTCTGGGTAACAGACCGGAAGAATGACTCTGTTGTTTAGGCGCACCTCGTCATTGGCGCCCAGTCGAAAGTAGGCACGCAAAATGGATGCAATTGGCTCGAGAATTTCGGAAACAGGAATGCTGCTCCGGGACGGAGGCGGTTTTGCACTACGGCGCGATCTCGGCGGCCGGTGGCGACTTGATCTGCACAGGGTTCCGATTGATCATATCGAGAAGCGCGTCCGGGTCACCGGAGTCATCGTTGGCGAAGATCTCGTCGACGTCGACGGTATTGCGCCGGATCATGGGCCACAAGGTAGCGCAAAAGAATTGCATCCAGGATTGTAACGTTTCGTACCGCCAGCCAACGCCCGGCATGAGAAAGCCAGTCGCGCGGGATTCCGCTCTAGCGAATGGCGCCTGCGCTGCCGACGCTCCTGGTCGGCTACCCTGGAGGACAGTCGTCCAGCGAAAGCGCATAGGGGCCTGTACGTCCTCGCTGCAAACAGGTCCTTTACTTCCGTCCGCTATGCGAAGGGCATGAAGCAGCGCAGACAGAATGGCCGAAGACGCGAGGGATTTCCGAGACCCGAAACGTCCGCTGGCGGAGTGATTACCGTCGCAGCGTTGTTCGTAGCTGCGCTGGGAACACTTTGGACGATTTCGAGTCCTGAACAGCGGGCCGCAGCTCTCAACTTAGCCAGCGGGTTGGCTGCCGCGATGGGGCTGATACGCGACGCCGCATAAAGGCGAGCGATAGTGAAGCTTGCCACGTGGTGGCGGTTCGGCACTGCACCGATTGGTCACGCGTCGGGATGTGCCGGCCCTCGCCAGCGCACCGTGCGCCGTTTAATGCACGGCCCGAGCGTCGCCGGCCTCTACCAATGCCGGCCAGCGCAAGCCCGATGAGCGTAATTCGGCGTCAGCTTCCATAACCTTTTGATCGAGCTGCCCTAGCCGCGACAGATAGCTGTCGCGCGAAATCGCCTTGATTTCTTCGAGGCGGCGGAGCGCGGTTTCTGCGATGTTGCGAAGACTTTGACCATGGATGCCGAGCGTTCCGCGATAGACATGAAACTTGCCGGGCTCGATCTGCTGCTCGATATATCTTGCGACCACAGAAATTACGAACTGGGCGGCCGAAACATCGTCAATTACCAGCGCGTCGCGGCTGTCATTGCTTCGTTCCACCATCGGCCTCATGGCCTCGCGAACCTTTTCCCACATATGCTCATGCTTGAAAAGTGCGTCGCACTGCGCGAGTGCCTGAAGCGATAATTCGACTGCATTCATAGGATTGCTTCCCCCGAAGAACCATCCGCAGGAGCCACCATACCCGGTCGCAATCGGGTAAACATTGGTGTTCCCGAACCTCGTGAATTTGCTATCGGATACTTCTCCAGCTGTGCCGGCATCGCGCCGAGCCCGCGGACGGGTGCCGGATCGACGGCGCCTGGTCAGAGCGATCATAGCGGAGACTCGCCGCGCCGAAGTTTCCTCGCAGTTCTTTCATGCCGAACTGCCGCCTCCCGAAAGCGGACGGCAAGGAACGGATCGCCGCATTGAGCGGCCTTCACCCGGGCGACGCGCGCTAGTTGCTCGAAATAGACGCTGTCGCGAGGCGGTTCCATGCATCACCGATACCATGGTTAAGTCACCAAAAACCTAAAGAAGCGATCTCGATAACACCGCCTGCGGCCGGCCGTTGCCGTAGGTCCGTGAACACCGAGGATTATCATAGTCGAAGATCCGCGGTTGGCTTACGGCACCGGCATTCACAGAGACTGGAGGTCTTGGCATAACGCGGCGCGCGGCGAATAGCCTCCGTCCTCGCCTAAAGCCACTAACGGTCCACGTCGCGATTTCTGGTTGCGAACCGATAACATGGGTTAATGCCGACAGTATCAAATCAACTAGTCTCCCCGCGCTCACTGATCCCTGTCTGCGACGCAGGGAGCCGTGGGGTCCTCTTTTTGCATCCAAAGGGGAGGAAAGGCTCTGCTTCGCGGCGGGGCCTTTCTTATTCTTAGCGACTGTTCATCATGTCGGCAGCAGTCTGCGCCTCGGCTTTGGTGGGATAGGAATCCTCAAGGGGCGTCTCTGTTATCACAGCGTCTCTGTTATCACGGCAGCTTTCATCTCAATCGCAACCACCCAATAATTCATTGCGCGGTCTGGTCCGCGCACTTCGTATGTTGGCATTTTCCACAGCTGACTCCCGGTCCAATTCCCTACTTACTCCCCAACCGCTTTCGAAGCTTGGTGGAGCTGTCCGATGAGTTACGGCCTTGTCGCCTTTTCGCTCGATCCCAGCGCGCTCGCAAGATCTGACATCAAGGGCTCGAACCGGCCCACCGCTGCTCACAACAAGCGGCAGAGGCGGTTACGACTTCACTTAACCTTAATTGCCGTCCGCTATTGCGGCGACAGTCCCGTCGCTCTTGCGACCTCGAGTGGCGGGGCTACCAATCCGGAGCGGGAGATTTGGTAGTCGTGCCGACCTTCGAAATCGCAGGCCCAGGTCCGGACGGCGACTATTGCGTCGTTCGTTCCGACACTCTGGGCGACGTCACCCATTACGCCACGCTTCCCACATCTTACGACACGGCCGCCGAAGCGCAAAAGGCTGCGGACGCCTACAATGCCGATCCGGCATCCGCCCCGAAAGTCTAGACGCAAGATTGGGCGCCAGTCTGGCGATGGCCCCGTCGCGGTCGGTCGACATCTCGCGCGTCATGGTTTCACAAGGTTAGGCACCAACCGGCCGCCCAGCGGCGCAAAAAAGACGATCCGCGACCTCTGGGGACGCAAACGGCATTTCGCTCCTGCCCTGGCGAGAGAGCGCGATCGCGATGCGTGGTTTCACTTTTTGAATGACATCGCAAATTTGCGCGGCCATTCGTTTTTGCCCATGGGAAAATTGCAAGAGCGAGCGTTCCGAATCACCAATGCCGCTTTGATCGGCGCTCTTGTCGGGCTTCATCGCTTGTTCGGTGTAGAAACCATTTACCGCATAGGACATCATGGCGTCGCGGCCCTATTCGAGGACAATTGGTTTGCTTATTCGCTGAAGGAATTTGGCTGCACCGGCAACGTCGACTATGCGCAAGACGCCGAGAATATGACGCGCCATGAGTTATTCAAACGCATCAGGCCCTCCGATGTCGTTTATGATATTGGCGCCCACGGCGGGGTGTACAGTGTCACCCTGAAAAGTCGCTTTCCAAAAAGCCAAGTCTTCTCGTTCGAGCCGCAACCAGAAGATCTGCTGGTAAACCTGCGCCTCAATCAAATGGCGACGGACAATGTCCACGAGATAGCCGTTGGCAACATCGTCGGCGTTGTTCGAATGACCACGCGGGAGCGGTCAAGCAATCACGTCAACATCGCAGGCGACCGAGAGGTACGGATGGTTCGCCTGGACGAATACACGGCGGCTCAAAATATCCCGGACCCGGATTGGATCAAAATCGATATTGAAGGAATGGAGTTGCCCGCTCTGATCGGCGCAGAGGCTTTAATTCGAAGGTCTCGGCCAACCATCATTTGCGAGATTAATCATCTGCACAATCGGTTCGGCACGACAGTCCCCGATATTCTCCGTTGGCTTCGATCTGTCGACTATGAAGCGCACCGACTAACCGGCAACAGCCTGATACCAATCCCCGGAGCGATCGATTTTGCGTCGCTCGGATATTCGGCTGACAGGAACTTCTGGTTCATGCCTGCATCGCGGCAATAGTCGATCGAGCCGGCGCGTGAGAATGGGTTGGGAAGAAGCGTCGATTCTGGCCAAATTACGATCGCCACCGACGCAACCAGACAAAGTCGCCAACCTGCCGATCGATCGATTTGACGGGCTGCACGGCTTCGAATCCACCATCTGACGGCCGATGCGTTCGGGACTTTGGTCCTAAGCTTCAAACCTGCGCAACCTTGGCAAGTTTCCGGCTCTCAATTTTAGATTGAGACGAGCTGATGGCCGGTATTTCGGGCGCGAGAATCTTAGACCGACGTTGAAAAAGCCGCGACATTAGCCTCCGTGACAGCGTAGCGGCTTGCCGTCCAAGCCATCGAACCAGATGGTCGCATTTACGCCGTCGATATCGACGACGCTTCGGCCATTGGAAAAACGTTTGGCGACGCCATCAACCGGAACGAGAGGCTCGGCATTGATTCCACGCTCGAACGAGAGGGTTCCATCTTCGTTCGAACTCATCATCACGTGCCGATCGTCGGAACAAGTGAGAGACCAAGCGCTGATTTCGGAACCGGTATCGATCCGGTGCCCGCGCGGATAGAAGCGACCGTGCCAAGCCTCCCAGAGAAGCCCGGCGAGGCCCAGACCAAGGATTATCAGCATCAGCGTCGCCTTGTAATCCACGCGGCGCCGCCGGAAATTCGACCGGTCTTGATCCCCGTTCGGGTTCAGGAGCTTGTGGATCGCGCTGTTCGCGCCGGCGATCGGATGCGCCGCCCAGCCGTCGTCGCTGGTCGAATATATCCCCTCCTCCGGATCAATCGATACTCCAAGACCGGTGCTCAGCATAAGCTTCAGCCCGCCACCCGGTTGCCATTCGAACGCGGTGTCGACCGGTTCGTCGGCGAGGTTCAGAAGGACAACGCCATCGTGAGCAACCTTTGGCCGGTACTGCACCTGCATTTCGTGAACGTCGCCGGGGTCATATCCCGGCACCAGGTGGAGAATGATCCGCCCGTCAGGCGACGCATGGCGGACGATCTCGGGATAACCGGTTGGCGCTTGATCCATGGCCCACGCTACGCGCCGATCGCGGGCTTGCCAAGCGAGGCCCGATCTGCACGTCGATCGACCTTTCTACCCGCTAGATCGGCTCCGGCGTCTGCCCAGCCATCCCGCCAGCACCGCTCCAGCGGCAAGCAATGTTCCGAGCGGCCCGGCCAGAAAGGGATAGATTCCGTCCATCTCGTCGAACGCACGGTGACCAGGAGCCGTATATTGCCCCCAGTAAGCAAAGACGATGAGGAGAGCCGCTGCGAGGAGGAAGATATGCACGAGGATGCTGGTGACACCGCGCGTCGGCAGCGTGCGCGTCAGACGCCATGCAAGAACGCCGAACAGAATCGAAAGAAAGACGCCGGCAAGGAACAGGGTCAGCATGGGTTGGGCCTCGCTTCCGGGAAACATAGCTTACCAAGCGCATATTTTGGGCAAGGGTGCCATCAAATAGCATCGATGCCCCGCCCATAGACCGGTTGCGGGCTGGACGAACAGAACCAGCGCGGGACGGCGTCGAGGCACATGACGGACAGTTAACGTCACTGCCAATCACCCGTCGCAGCGACACCCGGCATCTTATCGGCGCGTAGCGGATTCCGTCGCGCGGAAGACAGTTTCTCGATGGAGGTGCGCGGTCTTTATGGCACGCCGATTCAACAAGTGAACGGTCCTGCTCATTGCCGCGTCATCGGTCAGCAGCTAGCCTCGCGGTCTGGAGCGGGGAGCGAATGATGATACGAGGATGGAGCGTAAATTTGGCGGCGAGTGCATGGTTTCTCGCCATTTCGTTCGCTCCAAGCGTTTATGCCCAGTCCCCTCCGGCGCAGGATGAAGCCCGCAAAATCGAATTCGACAAGCGCATCACCGACATCAAGCAGCGCCTAGGCGCAACGCCCTATGCCGACAAGGAGGGACGCATTGCCCTGCTTGGCGAACGCGCCAAGCTGATTGCGGAGTATCACGGCGAAGAGAGCTTGGCGCACGCCGATGCACTCCAGCTTCTCGCCTTCGAATATTATTCGGACAAGCGCTGGGTCGAGGACGCAGCCCCCCGGACTCGGGCCCTAGCCGTTCGGCGCAAGCTACAGGGCGATCGCTCGAGCGAGACGCTGTACGTCGCCCGGGCGCTGGCCCATTCGCTTTCCGAGGCCGGCCGACGAGCCGAAGCAGCGGCTATCCTCGCCGAGGTACTAAGCGCGTGGCAGGGTGGTGCCAACTTGACGGAAACGGCAGGACGCCATGTACCGCGCGGCCGTACCGTTGAAGGCAAGGCGCTTGGTATGATCGCGGCCGCGCATGCGAGACTTGCACTTGATGAGGGAGATGCCGCCCTCGCCTTGCCATCGGCCCGGATCGCCGCGGCGTCTTCCCTAGCTTATCGTCGGGGCTTCGGCGTCGGCGTGCTCGACGAGCAGATGGTCGAACTTGCCGAGCGCGATCCGTCCACTCACACGGGCGAAGAGTCGTTCGCCGAATGGTCGCGGCTTTATGCCGATGTCTTGTGGGAAGCGGACGGAAAGAGCGCCACGGCCAGGGCGGACGCGCTGCTCATACTCCAGGATATCATGGCTGGCCGCACGTCGCGCGCAGTGGCACGCTCGGCGGCAGCGCGCGCCGCGGCTGCGTCGGGTTCCGCGGGACTGGCGGCGGAGCGCGACGCGAAGGCCGCCGAACTCGCCGCGCTTTTTGTGCGAAGCGAGGGGCTGAAGGCCGGAAGTGAGGCCGATCGCGCGCTCTGGCAGCAAATTGGCACGGCCAACGCGGCGCTTGAAGCCATCGATGCGCGGCTGTCGGCTGCGACGCCTGGCTATTTCGAACTGGTGAAGCCGGCGCTGTTCGACGAGACCGCCGCCAAGGGCCTGCTTGCAGCGGATGAAGCCTTTTTGATGATCGTGCCTACGGCTCGCGGCACGCACAGTCTTGTCTTAACACGCGAAGGCATCAACTGGCACCGCTCGGCGATGACCGACGTGGAACTTTCCGGACATGTTCGCCGCCTTCTGTGGGACGTCGGTGCCAATATCGAAGTGACGCCCGACGAGGATGCGACATGGTCCGCCGAGGGCGAGGGAGACTTTCCGTTCGATCGCGGGACGGCCTTCCGGCTCTATGAAGAACTCGTCGGACCCGTGAGCTCGGCCCTCGCCGGCAAGCGACATTTGTTCACATCGGCCACCGGGGCGATCTCGTCATTGCCGCTAGGCATCCTGATTACCGAGAAGCCCGTCGGAGCAGACGGCAATCCCGATGCCTTGCGGGCGACGCACTGGCTCGCCGACAAGGCCGCAATCGTCCAGCTTCCTTCGCTTCAATCTCTCCAGCTTCTCCGGGCGGTTGCCGGACGCGACGCTTCTAAAAGCGACGCCACGATGATCGGGTTCGGCGCTCCGATGCTCGACGGAAAAGCCGCGACGCGCGGCGTGGAGGGTCGGATACGTTCGGCGCGCGGTGGAACCGCGCCCCTGCCAGCCGCCACATGGCGCGCGTCCAGCGACGGGCCCGCCCTCGCCGATCCAAGCGCTTTGCGCCGCCTGTCCCGGCTCCCGGGCACGGAAAAGGAACTGAGGGCGATGGAATCCCTGATGGGACCCGACAAGACAAAGCTTTTCATGGCGGATGCAGCCACCGAGACGAATCTGAAAAAAGCCGATCTCGCCTCGCCCTCCCTGCTTTTTCTCGCAACGCATGGGCTGGTGGCGGGCGAGTTCGGCGACATCGGCGAGCCAGGGCTTGTCTTCACGCCGCCCGCTGCCGCCAGCCCCACCGATGACGGCTTGCTGACCGCCAGCGAGGTCGCATCGCTTCGCATCGGCGCGGGATGGGTCATCCTGTCGGCGTGCAACACGGCCGCAGGCGATGGCCGCGCAGGCGCGCCCGGCCTTTCCGGTCTTGCAAGGGCCTTCTTCTTTGCTGGCTCGGAGAGCCTGCTTGCCTCGCACTGGCCGGTCCGCGACGATGTTGCGGCTGTGCTCACCGTACGCCTGTTCGAGATCTTGCGCGCCAATCCAGCCCTTTCCCGCGCCGAGGCGCTACAGCGCGTCGAGCGCGAAATCCGCAACGACACGCGCGACGATTCCTATCTCAAAAGCTGGTCGCACCCCAGCGCATGGGCACCATTTTCGTTGATCGGAGACGTCGTTCGCTGAGCATTTTACGGTACTGCGACCAACCGCTGACCGCAATTTCGGGCATTTGGTAAGCTTTGATTAACCTTATCGGCCCAGTTTCCATGTGGGGGGCATGGAAGCGGCAGCAGCCGTGCGAATGGAGAGTTCGCAGTGCTCGAAGATAAGACAAGGCCGACATCGGTCGCCGGTCCGCTCGGGCCGGTTACGATTGGCGACCTGCCATCCACGTCGACGACTTACTGGGTCGCGCGGCGCAAGGCCGAACTTCTGGCCGCGATTGACGGTGGGCTGATCGAGATCGAAGTCGCCTGCGAGACATACCGGCTCAGCCGCGAGGAGCTTGCTGCCTGGCGGCACGCGCGCGATCGCGCTGGCGTACCGGGTCTTCGCATAAACAGAATAAGACCGCATCGAGATCAACGTATCGGATAAGACGATGGAACCGCGCGCTCCCCCACAACGGCGCGTGGAGCCATGAGGACGGCGCGAGCAGACTGGTCCCTCTCGCGCCGTCCTTTTAATTTAGCGGCATTTGAGTTCGCCACGGTCGATGGCCCGTCCCAATAGCCCGCCGCCGGCCGCGCCCATGATCGTCCCGACCGTCCGGTCGCGACCGCCGTCGAGCTCGCGTCCGACGAGCGCACCGACGGCTGCGCCGATGATTAGGCCGGTCGTTCCATTCTCCCGGCGGCAGTAATATCGTCCATCCTTCGCTCGCCAGATGCGATCGTTGTGCGACAGGCGGCGCGGCTCATAATAGCGGCCAGAGCCGTCATACAGGCCGCGATCCTTGGCGCGCTTGCCATGTGCAGGAGCCCAGGGGGGCGGATCGGCAAGTGCCGGAGCACTCGGAATGACAAGGGCAGCAAGGACAGCGGCTGCAATATATTTCTTCATGGCCCGTCTCCTTCTTTGAACGGAGAGCCATAGTCCTGACGGGCCTAACGACGGCTGAACGAGACATTCTGGCCGAAAGTTGACGTAGAGATCCCCACGAAGGACGCTTTCACCCTAATTTGGTTTCTGTCGAATGTCTGATTTCAGGCGCTAAGCAGTCGTTTTGTTGCCTGGCTCCGGCGGCGGTACGTCGACCTCGCAGCGCACCGACTTTTTCTTCGCGCGCCTGGCGCAGGCAGCAATCTCGGCCTCGTTCTCTTTGTAAAAGCGCGCTGCCGACATCAGTCGAAGCCATTGATCGGGCTCGGACGTCTGCATCAAATGCTGACCTGCACTCCAAGCATCGCGCTGCAGTACCGCCGCCGCCCTTTTCTCCGGCCAACGCCATTCCAGCGGGGCAGCACGATCGACCAGCGGCGGCAATGAGCACCCGACTATCGCGGCTATAACAAAAGCGGAAGCGATGCCGGTCGCGAGCCACCGGTTTTGCTGTTTTGCCGATCGTGCTGATGCAACTATTGTTCCGATAGAACGAGCAGCATCATCAAGACGCTGCTGCGCCGATCGCCAGGCTTCGTGATCGGCCGACCGTCCATCCCGTCCGGAGATTTCGATTTGATGCCCGATCTTCTCGGGCGTGAGCGCCAGGACGGGGCGTTCCTTCAACGCGTTGAAGGCTTCGCGCGCCTTCTCCCATCGCTCCGCGATCAGGCCCAGCTCCGAGCTATAGTCGCGCCCGTGTATTTCCTGCTGAAGCTTGGCGAAGCCGTCGACGGAAGATCGCAGCCCGGCAATGCCGCGTATGATGGCTTCTACGGCGTCCTCGACGGGAGGCGGTTCGGGTTCGGGCTGGGGTGCGTTTTCGGTCATCCGGCAAGCTTACATACCGATTCCCAAGCCACGTGAAGGGCGGAGATATTCTGCAAGATCATGAGACAGCGTTTTCTTGCTCAGGGCGTCCAGGCCAAGTTCGGCGCGCCGATTTCGGAGCAGCGACTCGAGCTGTGCATCGCGGTGAAGGCTCTTCGCCATCCCGTCGAGGCGGTCGCGGACACTGTCCATTCGTGCGTAATCGCCCTCGCGCTGAAGGTGTCGGAGCTGGCGCGCGTTCGACTGCCATTCGGATACGAAGCGATCGGCCCTTCCCTGCACGTCGATGCGGATCTCGGCTTCGGCCGCCATGGCTTGGATCGCACGCTGTGTTCGTCCCCCTGCCGCTTCGCTCATCAGCGATGGGTCCTTCCGCATGGCTTCGGCAAGGTCGGCAGACCCATGTTCACGCACGGCGTTCATAGCCCGCTGGGCGCGCTCCATCGCGTCCACCTGATGGCGCAAAGGTTGATACCCCTGCTGCACCATCCCTTCGACATCCTTCGCCGCGCGGCCGTAGCTCTCGATAGCCTGGTCGAGCGGATTTCGCGGGGCGAGCGCGTCCAAAGCGCGCGCGTTAACGCGGACGCCATCGAGCGCTCTGCGTTTCGGCGATGTTGGTGCCGGGCCTGATTGCAAAGTGAGCTCCGGCATTGGTCTGACCTTTATGCCGGCAAAGATGTTTCGCTTCGGCGCTACGGCTGGTGCCGCCTCTCGTTCGAGATAGTCGCTCGCCATATCTTTACCGCGCTCGCGGCTGAGTGCGCGCACAAGCCTCGGCTGGTCAGCAAAATCGTCGCGGCCATAGTGGAGATCGACGGATTGGCGATGGCGCGACATCGCGACGTACGCGCTGTGCCGATCGAGTCCGGGTGTTGCGAGCACATGGACGCGGTCCACGGTCATCCCCTGCGCCTTGTGGATCGTCGCCGCATAGCCGTGATCGACATGCGCATAGTCTTTGAGGTCAAAAGCGATGCTGCGGCCGTCGTCAAGCAACACGCCAATACGCATCCGGTCTATGGTCTGAACGGTGCCGAGCGTGCCATTCTTCACGCCGAGATCGCGGTCGTTCCGTTGGAACATGACGCGGTCACCCGAAGCGAAATTCCGGTCGCCGCGCTCCACCGTCATCGCGACATCAGGGCCGAGACTGCCGCCCGCCCGCAAACGGGTGCGCGCCTCGTCATTGAGGGCGCGGACTTCGTCGTTGGTGTGCGTAAGAATGATCCGACTAGCATCGGGATGCAGCTGCCGGTCGCGATCCCACGCGTCGACGAGGTCTCCGCGCGCAACCTCTCGCGTGTCGGCAGCATGAAGGTGTCCCGCGTCGGCATAGCGGCCGATCGCCTCGCCAGTCCTACCCGTGGCAAGCTCGCGTGTCGCGTCGCGCTGCCAGCTTTCGTTCTGCCGCCGGATCGACGTGATCTCGACGGCACCGTGGCGCTCGGCGGTCGAGCGGAACGCCGCGCCCGCTTCGATGGCCTGAAGCTGCTCCGGATCGCCAACGAGGACGATCTTCGCCCCTTGCTTCTCGGCCTCGGTGACGACGCGTTCGAGCTGGCGCGTGCCAAGCATGCCCGCCTCGTCGATGACCAGGACATGCTTATCGGTCAAAAGCTCGCGGCCGTTGGCCCATTGATGCTCGAGACTGGCAATCGTGCGCGACGCAATGCCCGAACCTTGTTCGAGCCCTTCTGAGGCGATGCCCGAGAGGGCTGCACCGCGCACCTCATACCCGGCGGCCTCCCACGCATCGCGGGCAACCCCGAGCATCGAACTTTTGCCCGATCCCGCGTAGCCGATGACATTGCTGATCCCGCGGGCGCTGGTGGCATGTTCGAGCGCGCCGCGCTGCTCTGCCGATAGCTCCAAGCCTCGGTCGAGGGCGCTTTCCAAGGCACGGTCGCGGTAGCGATCGGCGACGCCGTGATTGCGGCGCGCGTCGAGCTTCGCCGTCGCGCGTTCGAGGCGCTGCTCGGTCTCCAACATCAAGCGTGACGTGAAGCGATCTTCGCCGCGTCCATCCCGGCCTAGCGCGACGAGCTCGGGCGATGCCTTCACCGCGCCAATCACCGCATCGAACTGCTCCTTCCCCTCGCTGTGCCGGTGCACGAATATCGCAAGGTCGCGGTGGGTGAACGTCGCCTGCTGGTGGGTGATCGCGTCGAGCGCGATGGACGGATTGGCGAGAATGCGCTCGCCGTTCGATCGCGCGATCTCGACATGATCCTGAAGCCGCTCGGCCTCAAGCCCCTGCCCAGCCATGCGGGATGCCGCCGGACCGATCTTGTGCTGCGGTTCGAGCTCAATCCCCTGCTCTTCCAACGAGCGGTGGTCGATGCGCGCATCGATATCGAGTTCGGCGAGCCGCTCGTTGACATGCTCAGCCCAGGCCTCGCGCCAGTGGGTCAGCAGTTCGGTGCGGTTCCACTCGCGGACCTTCGCGCCAAAGCCGACCTCCCCTTCCTCGCCAATCTTGATCTCGCGCATGGTGAGCATGACATGCGCGTGCGGCCTCGCCAGGCCGTCGGCGCCGATGTCCCAATGGACATTGAGATCGGCGACCATGCCGCGAGCGACGAACTCCCTTTTCACGAAGTCGCGCGCGAGGTCGATGCCCTGCTGCTCGGTCATCTCGCGCGGGATTGCGAACTCGACTTCGCGAGAAAGCTGGGCGTCTTTCCGAAGCTCGGCCGCTTCGACATCATTCCAAAGGCGCTCGCGGTCGTGCCATTCGTCGGGGGCGCCTCCGGGCAGCAGCACCTCGCTGTGCACGACGCCGGCTTTGTTCGAAAAGTCGTGGCTTCGACCGAGGCGCTCATCGTGCAGACGATCAGCCGATCGATAGGCTGCGGCGGCGACCGCGCTGCTGCCGGCAGCGCGCGAAATGACTTTTGCAGATAAATGGTAGATCGCCATGGCAGCATACCATTTACTGCAAAACGAGCACGTCGGCACGACGTATAAGCGCGCCCTCACACGATTTCATCGCGCTCGGGATCGCAAAGTCCCAAGAGATTTCAACCGCTTGAAGTGCCGCGAGACTCTCGATAGCTGGACTGTCCGTTCCATCGTAAGGAAGGACAGACGATGCGTAAACCGCGTGATTTCGATGCCGAACTCCAGGCGCTCACCGACAAGGCGAAGATGCTGAAGACGAAGAAGCAAGGGCAGCTCGGCGAGCTGGTCGTCGCGACTGGCGCGAGCGCGATGTCGATCGAACAGCTGGCGGGCGCCTTACTCGATGCCATCGCGGCGGATGCATCGCGGAAGGAGGCGTGGCGAAAAAGCGGCGCCGCCTTCTTTCGCGGCGACGGCGCCAGCGCTCGCCCGGGCGCTCGCCGCGGTGCGGGCAGCGCATCGGCGAGCGGTGCAGGCACACCACCGACTTCAGGCGAAGGCAGCGCGGCATGACATGCGGGCATGGCAGGTGAAGCGGCGCGAGCGCACGCGGCAGCTGATCGAGCTCGGCGGGCTCGTCGCCAAAGCCGATCTGATCGAGCTGACTGGCGACGATCGGGCGGTGATCCTGGGGCTACTTGTCGAGGCAGCCGCGAAGCTGCGCGGAGAGACGCGCGAGCAACAATTGCTTTTGTGGCGGCGACGCGGAAAGCGAGCGTTCGAGGACAGTCCGGCGCCAGGCTCAAACGGGATATTTACCTCAACGGTCTAACCGAGCGCAATGGCACGACGCTGGAACCATCGAAGAGCCAATCGCGCTGGCGTATCGAGCACCCATATACTCCTGGGCGCAGGCGTCATCGGCGCGCTTGCGGGCATCGGATCGATCGGCGCGACGTCCGAAGGACGCGCGCACCTTTATGATGTCGCGAGCGAAGCGAGCGTCGCCGCAGGATTGGCGCGCGAGCGCGCGCCAGCAGGAGGCGATTATTGGCGACGTTGCGACGATGCGCGCGCGGCGGGGACGGCCCCGATCTACCGCGGCGAACCAGGATATCGCGATGGTCTGGATGCGGACAACGACGGTATCGCCTGCGAGCCTTATCGCGGTCAGTAGCGCCGAGGCTATTTAGCCTTGGCGCCGCCGCGTGCCGCAGGCTTGCGGCCGCCGCCACGCCCCTTTGTTCCGAGGCCGATCGATTTCGCGAGTTCGCGGCGCTTCTCCGCATAATTGGGAGAAACTAGCGGATAGTCTTTCGGCAGATTCCATTTCGCGCGATATTCATCCGGCGTCATGCCGTGATCCGTTGCAAGATGGCGGCGAAGCATTTTCATTTTCTTGCCGTCTTCGAGGCAGACGATGTAGTCAGGCTTGATCGATGCGCGCACGGATACGGCGGGCTGCTGCGGCTCGGGCTCCGGCACCGACTTGGTGTCTAGACCAGAGAGCGCCTCGTGCACCGAACGGATGATCAGGGGAATATCTGACACGGCGACCTTATTGTGGCTGACGTGCGCAGCAACGATATCCGCGGTCAGCGTTATCAGCGTTTCGGAGTCTTCCATCTTGCAAACATCCTTCGAGGTCTAAGCTACTTCGCTTTACCCTCTAGCGATGCAATCCGTTCCGAACAAATGGCATGTACGGCGCGGCCCAGTTCTTCGACACGCTCGCCGAGCCAAAGCAACTCTTCTTCGGTTATGCGATAATGCTTCGAATAGCGGGCTTTCACGTAGGCCTCTTTGAGCTTCTCGAAGTGCTTGCGATCCGATTTTAGCTCGCGCGGCCAAGCATCGACCAGCCGCATGTCAATGCGCTCTGCCTGAGTGCGCAGGAAGCCTAGATTATGAACATGTGGCGTGTAAAAGGTGCAGACCAACTGAACCCCGTGATAGAGGCTTTCGGTAGCCTGATGTAGCAGGAAGGCCGCTTTTCGGAAGCTACGACGCCCGAGGTAGAACCTATAGCCTTCAATGAATTCTGCGGCTCCTGGTATCCACTCTTCGAAATATTCGCGGGCCATGTCTAATGCCTGGCTTGGCGTCTTCGGCTTCGGCTTGTGCAGTTCCTTGTCGTCATATTCGTAGAGCGCGATCCCGTCCTTGGCGATGTCCATGAAGAAATAGCGCCCATGCGCAAGCCCGTCGTTCACTTCCGACATGGTGTGGACGATGAAGTTCACTGGCGTGTGCAGCGTCTTGTCGATGGCGAGTTCGCGGTTCAGCCGGTCCTCGACCTTTAGCCAATAATCGACCTTGTCGGTCAGGCGCTTGTCGCTGACGATGATCAGCAAATCGAAGTCGGATCGGTAACCCTTGGCTGTGTGCGGTTCGTCGACCCAGCCGCCGCGCGCGTAGCTGCCGTAAAGAATAAGCTTCTCGATCCGGCCTTTTTTCTTCCAGCTCATCGTCGCGAGCGCGATGCTGTCGGCGAATTCTTCAAAGATGATAGTCTTCACGCGCTCGATTTCGCGCTGCTTGTTGGCAGGAAGATGATCGAGGTCGGTGCGCATTGTTTTCACCCTGTAATTCGGATCGCCGGATGGCAAGAGCCATCCGGCGAAGCTGCCGTCACCACGGCCAGAATTTCCACCACCATGCGTCCTTTTGGTCCATCGCCCGCATGAGGACGCGGAGGCTTAATGCGAAATGGCGCTCGACGTCGGCGACGCTGATGTCGAACCGTTCGGCGATCTGCGGATAGGTCTGCTCATCGATGCGGATCGCGAGGAACACCTCGCGGTCCATCCCCTGCATCTGGGCGACCGCGCGCTCGGCGCGGCGAAGGCGAAGCCGCTCTTCACGGCTCATGCGCGCGCTCATTCGTCGCTTCCCGCGAAAGCGAGAAGGTAGTCGGTCGCCTCGCTCGCCTGACTTGCGGCGCGGAAGATCGCCTTTTCGTCCCCGCGCAGGACCGAGAGCCAAGACGCGATGTAATCCGAGTGCCGAACGGTCGGCGCGATGCCGAGCGACGCACAGGTGAAGGCCGCCGACATTTCCGCGACATATCCTGACAGTCCAGCCCCAATCCGGGGTTCGAGGAAGAAAACCATCGGCTGCCTCCAGCACTGCCCAAAAACCGCATCGGCCTCCCCCGAGGCGGGGGTGGGCGGCGAGAGCGACCGAAGAGGCCCGTTCGAGCGGCGGGCTGCACCCGCAGGGGCGAAATGAAATGGAGCAGCCCGGCGAAGCCGGGGCTTGCAGCCCGCCGTGGCGGGCCTAGCAGGGAGCGCCGACCACCTCCGCGTCGGAAGGGAGGCCCAAAAAGTAGCGCCGCCGCGTCAGCGGCGTCCGCAGATCAGGCGGGCGACAGCCCGCTATCGTCTTTCGCGACAGGCTGCCGCCCGCCCGCGGGCGAGCACTGGTGACGGATCGTGCGCGGCGTCGCCTAGAGCATGTAGCCGATATCCGAGGCGCCGGTCGGATAGGCAAACATGGTGGAGCGTAGATCGGCCGCGGTGAGGCCGTGGCGGATGGCCAGGCCGAAAAGGTTGATCACCTCGTCGGCGTTCGGCCCGACGAGATGCGCGCCGAGGACGAGGTCCGTCCGCTCGTCGATCAGAACTTTGTGGCCATAGACCGGCTCGGCGAGCCGGCGGGCGGTGAACCAGTCCGGCGTCGAGGCCGCGTTAACCCGGAACTTGAGGCCGCTGCGGCGCGCCGCCTCTTCCGAAAGCCCGACGGCGGCGATCGGCGGCACGGTGAAGGCGACGCTCGGAACACCGCGATAGTCGGGCTCGCGCGATGGACCTTGCAGGAGGTTCGCGGCGACGATCTTCGCGTCGTGGCTCGACACCGGGGTCAGGGGCGGCCCGACGCCGGCGGCGTCACCGGCGGCATAGACCCGCGGGTTGGAAATGCTGCGCAGATGCGCATCGAGCTGCAGTCGTCCGTCTTGCACCGCGACCTGCCCGGTGGACAGGTCGAGGCTGCCGAGATCGGGACGACGCCCGGCAGCATGAATGACGAGATCGCAGGCGACCTCCAGGTCCGGCGCTCCCTGGCGAGAGGCACGCACCTGCAGGCCGTCCCCGTTCCGCTCGACCCGTGTGACCGCGGTGCCGGTCTCGATGCGAATGCCGAGCGCCGTGAACCGCGGTGTGAGCCAGCCCACCAGGTCGGGATCGAAATGCGGCAGCAGCCGGCTAGCGCGCTGCAGGATCGTGACTTCGGCGCCGGCACGTGCGGCCAGATGCGAGAACTCCGCGGCGACATAGCCGCCGCCGATCAGCACGATCCGGCGCGGCAGCGTCTCCAGCTCGAGGAAAGCGTCGCTCGTGCTGACCAGCTCCTCGCCTGGAATGCCGAGCGGGATCGGCCCCGCGCCGGTTGCGATCAGGATATGCTGGGCCTGCAACGTCCGACCGTCGACCGCGACCGCGTCCGGGCTTGCGAAGCGCGCTAGCCCGTGGAAGGCGTCGACGCCCAGCTTGGCGTAGCGGCGTTCCTGCTTGGCGGGGACCGGATCGGTAAAGCTGCGCTTGAACGCCATCAGGCTCGGCCAATCGATCGCCAGGTCGCCGCCGACACCATGTCCGGCCATGCGAGCGGCGGCATCGATCGCCTCTTCGCCGCTGACCAGCATCTTCTTGGGATCGCAGCCCCGTAGCGCACAGGTGCCGCCGAACGGGCGGTGGTCGATGACGGCGACGGACCATCCGGCGGCGCGGACCTGGCCGATCGCGACCTGGGCGGCTGTTCCGCTGCCGATGACGATCAGGTCGTAATGGGCCATGGCAATATCCCTCCGAGCATCGGTGCAAAGATCGCGCGGCCGACCTGGAGGGCCTCGCGCAGGGTCAGGCGAATGCCGTCGCGGGCGGTCACGGAACCGTCCATACGCCAGGCTTCAAGATGATCGGCATGGCAGAAGAAAGCCTGCTGAGTGCAGAGCGAAGACGCTGCACAGCCGCCGGTGTAGCGATGACCGGACCAGACGAGAATCCCCTCGGGCACGACGTCGCCCAAGGTGCAGCCCCGGTCGTGGACATGGATCGCAAGCGAGCGCCGGCATTGGCGGCATGACGAGCGGATGAGGCTGGCGTGCGGTGCGATCGTGCAGATCCCCAGCGCGTCGAGGGCGCACATGGCTCCCATCGTGATACCCGCGGCCTCCACCTGATGCTCACTGGGAGCATCGGTGAAAGGATAGGCGCCGCTCACTCGGCCGTCGCCGTCGAGGACCACGAGATCACGTCCGGCGAGCCGGTGGAGCGCTGCGGCCACGTCGCCGGGCGGGAGCGCAACCGCGGCAGCGATCTCCACCGGCGCCGGCGCGTGGCCCTGGGTGACATAGGCCCGGAGGATGGCACGCCGCACCTCGTCCTCGGTGCTGTCGATGCCATGCCACCTGCGGCCGATAAATGCCGCGAACAGCGCTGTCAGGGCCGAATGGGCGCTTGGCGCGGTGACCGCAGTCCAGTCCGGGACGACGGTGCCGTCGGGGAATGCAACCGTCGGTTCAGGGGCAGCGTCAGCGGGGGTGGCAAGCGTCACGGCTTGTCTTCAGCCGCAGCAGGACGCGCCCTTGCCCTCGATCTGGATCGGCGGACACGGAACGTCGCCATAGGAACAAAAGACGCAGCAATCGCCCTGCTTGGGCTTGAGGACCGCGCCGCAGCCCCGGCAGTCATAGAAAAACTGGCATGCGTTGGTCGGCATCGTCTCGGTCGCCTGATGTCCGCAGTGCGGACAGGTCAGGGTCGAGTGCAGCTCCGGAACGACGTCAGACATAGCTATAACCCGCCCAGAGCAGTGCCGCGCCGACCAATAGGCCGGCGAGAGTGAGGATGCGCGTCCAGCGCGGCGTGCACACGCCGTCCGGGCCGCAGCGCATGGCGGCGAGTTGCTGGCGCAATAGCAGCGCGGCGCCGGCGACGAGGCATAATGCGCCGATCACGAGGAGCGGCGTGCGATAGGGCGCGGAGACGACGGCCACGCCGCTGAGCCAGGCCGCGCCGATGCCGGCGGATGCCAAGAGGATCGGCAGTGCGCAGCAGGCAGCGACGCCGAACGCGGCGGCGATCCCCGCCAGGGTAAGCGCGGCGGTACTTATCCCCTTGGGCGGGCTTGGTGTCTGGGTCACGGGCGACTCCTTGTGGCGGGCATGCAGCTATCCTACCATCTGTAGCGACTACAGACTCAAGAGGTATTTTGAAGATGGCCGCAACCGCCGCGATCCAGATCGGCGAACTCTCGCGCCGTACCAGCTGCAACATCGAGACGATCCGCTATTACGAGCGGATCGGGCTGCTGCCCGTTCCGCCGCGGCGGGGCCGTTACCGCAGCTACGGTCGGGAGGACGTGGCTCGCCTGGGCTTCGTGCGCCGTGCGAGGGAGCTGGGCTTCACCCTTGACGAGGTGCGCGCCTTGCTCGGACTCGCGGCCGGCGGCCAGGCCTCCTGCACCGAAGTCCGCGAGCTCGCGGCGTCGCATCTGCAGGATGTGCGCGCGCGGATCGCGGACCTCAGGCGGATGGAACGGGTTCTGGCAGACTCGGTGCGAGCCTGCGATGCCGGTCAGGATCCGGGCTGTCCGCTGCTTGATGCGCTCGGCGCCGAGGTGCGGGCCGCGTGAGCGTCACGGCTGCTGGGCGTGCATCCAATCGGCCGCCGCCTGCGCCTTGCTGGCCGCAGTGAAGATCGCGCGGCTGTCGTTCTTCAGCACCTGAAGCCAGGAGGCGATATAGGCGGCATGATCGGGACGCGGATCGTGCGCGATGCCGAGGTCGGCAAGCAGGAACGAGGCGGTCAGCTCGGCGGTCGCTTCCTCCATCGCGAGCGCGTCCTTGGTCCACCTGGCGCTGAAATCCCGGTCGAGCCGATGCGCCGCGCCGCTGGCATGGGCACACTCGTGGATATGGGTGCCGTAGAATCCATGCGCGCTACGGAAGGTTGCGAAGTGCGGCATGTAGATGCGGTCTTCGCCGAGATGGTAATAGGCGCTGCTCGACCCGTAGACCGTGTCGATACCGAGCGCGGCGATGAAGGCCTCGGCGGCCGCAAGGCGCTCGCTCTCGGGCAGGACCGGCCCGGGCTCGGGCGCGTAGCCGTCGACCTGATCGGCGTTGAACAGGCTGAACGCCCGGGCGAAGAGCCGCCGTCCCTTGCCGCCATCTTCGTCATCCTGCTCGTCGTCGCGCCGGCTGATCTCCTTCCAGAGGACGCCGAGGCTGGCCTGCTCGCCCTTGCGGACCTGGGCGCCGCGGTCCTGCCACTGACGATAAGTGCCCCAGACCCCGCTCGCATAGCCGCCGCCATAGGCCGCCGCCCAGAGCGACACCGTGTTGATGCCGCGATAGGGCTTGCCGCTGGCGATGTTGGTCGGCCGGGTGACATCGGCGCCGCTGTGATGCCATGGCATGCGCCAGTTGCCCGTACCGGCTTCGATCGCTGCAAGGATCGCCTCGGTGACCCGAGTATAGACGTCGGCTCGTACCTGAGTTGGCATGATCTGAACTCCGCTTGCCCGTCGGGGGCCATCCCCGGCGGCGGAGCTCGACTAGCGCCGGGCACAAGCGCGGTTGCGCACCCGTAGGGCCGCAGCGAAGCGGAGGACGGCAACGCCGTTGCGCCAGCGCGCCGACCGGCGCAGAGCTTCCGCCGTCAGCCGGGGTTGGCCTCCGGCGGCGCGGGGCCGATGGCGTCGATCACGGTAGTGAGCCGGTTGATCTCGGTGGCGAGTGCATGGCGTTGAAGATCCGACAGACGTCGTTCGCGCAGCAATGCCCTGGCATCATCGGCCGCGCGTTCCCAAGCTGGCCTGTGACGGGCGGTGATGCAGGCGTTGGGACAGCGGGTCGGCTCGCACAGCGCCGTGAGCGGCTGCTTGGGATCGGGGGTGGTCACGCGCTTGAGGCAGAGCGCGGTGGCGGGATCGAAGAAGCAATCCGCGAGGAGGCCGACATGGAGGGTTCGCGCGACGCTGGCGAGCATGACACGTAGCCGGGAGCGGTCGGCGATCATGGCGGGCAAGGGCCCGAGCTGCACGGCCGCATCGTCGAGCGTCCGCGCGATGCGTGGTCCCGCCGGCCCCGCGAGTGAGGCACCGCCCTGCCGCCGGTCGAAATAGTCCAGCAGGTCGCCCTGCTGACCGAGCCGGCGCTGCGCCTCGACCTCGGCGCGAAACCCCGATGCGCTGGTTCCGGCATAGCCCTCGAAAGCGGCGACCGAGGCGTGCTTATACTGGATCATGCCGGCGATGGTGCCGAACGGACGGTTGGCGATGTGCCATGCGATGGTGCGGCGGAACTGCCGCGTCGTTATGCGCCACGGCTTGCCACCGGGTCCGGACGGGATGACCGGCACATCAGGGCTGCCGAAGGCAGCGTTGAGGTGGTCGCGGAAGGCGTTGAGTTGGCGGACCACCTCGCTCGACAGATGCGTCTTGGTGGCGGCGCCGGGGCGTAGCACCGGCCAGAGCGTATCGCTGCCGCTGGCGCGCGTCGGTCTTGCCGACAGGCGTTCAAGCACCGCTATCGCGTCTGCGACCGGCTCGATCGTCACCCAGCTCGCCGCCTCGCCCATGGTCGACCGACGCTTGTAGATGGTCGATCGAATGCGATGCCGCTCGACCAGGCCATCCTCGCTGCGCGCGATCGAGAGGCACCCCCGCCGCATCGCCTGCACCTCGCAGTCGCGCATGCCGGTGAGGTAAGCGCACACTATATAGGCGGCCGCCTGAAGCATCCGTTCCTCTTGTGCGAGCGTCTTCGCATCGAAGCGTGCGCGCCATGGCCGACCGCTATCGGGATCAATCGAGATCGGCGTGTCCATGCCGCCCACTTCGACGCCCAGGTCGGCGGCAGCGGCTTCGATCAGGGCGGAGACGCCCTTGGCGAGTCCGAAATGCATGGCCGGTTCCGCCTCAGCATCGACACCGGCATGAAGATGGAGAAGATGGACGTTGATCGGCGGCGTCGCTTCTCCGGTGCGGGGATCGGTGCGCGTGACGCCGTTATGCGCGGTCGTCCAGATCGGCACGCCGCGGCCTTGCCGGGCTCGACGCGCGATATGGCGCTCGAGGCGCGCGCGCTGCCGCAGGCGGCGCTCTGCGCCAGGCAGTCCGCGCTCGGCGGCAAGCAGCCGGGCGCGGCGCGCCTCGAGCCGATCCAGCGCGGCCCGAGCCGATAGAATATCGTGCGCGAAGACGGTGACGTAGCGCAATGACCAGGCGAGCAGTGCGGCGATGACATCTTCCGGAAACCGCGGGGTACGGTTCTCAACGACGTGCCGATAGCCTGCGACGCGGGCGGGTGCCTGTCCGGCCCAGGGCTCAAACGCGAGGCCTCCGCCAGCGAGGCGGTCACGATAGTGATAGAGATCGGAGACCACTTCGAGGAGGTGGCCGACTATGACGGGTCGCCGGGCAGAATCGTGGCGAAGATGCCTGGCATAGGCATCGGCCAGCGCCTGATCGATGCGGCCAAGGTCGAGCCCTCCAAGCGTCAGGCGCGCGAAGGCGAAGAACCGGCGTGCGCGGTTGAATGCCTGGCGGATGCTCGCCGGCGGCAGCTTCGGGCGGTAGCCGGGAAGATCGACGTTGAGGCGGGCGTAGAGATAGGCACGCATCGCCGCCTGCACATCGGCATGTTCGAGCACGTCGAAATGCACGGTGACATGGCAGCGCCGCGCGTTCTCGCGGAACACGGCGGGACCGAGATCCCAGCTTGAGTCGCCGACCCGCGACAGCTCTTCGCGGGCGTGGCCCGCCTTGAGCGGCGCAGTGGCCAGCACGGGCCGATCGTCGAACGCGGGTGCGCGGGCATGGGCGGGCGTGATCATGCGCGTGCTTCCGGCGGCAGATAGAGCCGCTCGCTCTCCATCTGCCAGCGCGCATCGGCGATAACGGCATCGGAGAAGACCGGCAGGACCTGGGTCGTGATGCGGGAATGGACGCGGCCGAACTTGGCCGCCCAGTCGCTCGCCGGGAGGCTCGGTCGCTGCTCTTCGACGAACGCGAGGAAGGCGAGGATCGCGGGAAGCTTGCGCGCGGTGATGACGGCGTTGGGGCAATCGAGGCAGCCCCAGAAGGGCTGCGCGCAGGGTGAGCCGGCCTCGGAGAAGGGGCTGCTATGGAAGCCCGAGCAGGCGGCGAGCCAGACATCCTGTTCGCCGTCGAGCAACGGCCCCACCGTATCGGCCGACATCAACGGCGCCGCCTGCTCGGGCGCTTCGCGCAGCGCCTGCTCGGCCGTGGGCGCGAGGACGGTCGGCATCGCGGCGGCGACCGCCTCGCGAAAGGCATCGGCGACGGCCGCCTCGTGCAGGGGCCGGAGCGACGGCAGGTCGGCATAATGGCGCGCCGCGACCTCGCGCGTGTGACCGACCGCGAAGCGGGCCATGTGCCCCTCGGTCTTGGTGTACCACAGCGCCTTGTGGGTCTTGCGCAGCCGGGAAAGCAGCAGATGCAGCGGCTTGCCGTTATCGTCGACAATGCCACAGCGGCGAGCCCAGGCGGGGAGCGGATACTTGAGGTCGACTATGCCGGCGCGAAGGCCGCCGACGTTGTGATAGGCCCACAGGCAATCGCCGGGCAGGTGCTCGCGGGCAGCCGCCGTGGCGTCGATCAGGCGGCGGATCAGCCCGCCCGGCGTGCCGCCACCGCCGTCGCGGATGCGCATGCTCTTGTGCTCGGCGCCGCGAGCCCGGCGCTTCAGATAGCGCAGCTCCACCGTGCCGGCATGGGCATTGGCGAGACAGTCCACGGTCAGCGTCTTCAGGCACTCGGGCTCAAGGCCCGTCTCAAGCGTGAGCAGCACGAGCAGCGCCGGCAGGTCGCGCGCGAGCAGATGATGCCGGCCATGCAGGTCGTCGATGAGCGTCGCGGTTGGCAGGTTGCGGCGCATGCGCATGAAATAAAGGCTCTTCAGCTCGGGCTGGTCTGCGACGATAAAGCCCTGCCGCGCGATGATCGCTTCGACATCGGCGCGGGCGGCGGTGATGGCCGGATCACCCTCGTCGGTCCGATCGTCGGCGCCGAGACGGCGGAACATCGCTTCGACATCGGCTCGCGCCGCGTCGCGCAGCGCGCGGGCGACGAAGGGGCTGTAGGCATCGCGCGGGGTCGAGCGGCCCGCCGAAGTGGCCAGCGTGTAGCGCAGCCGCTCATGCAGCTCGGGTGCGATCCGATCGGGCCGGTCTGCTTCGATCGCGCGCAGTGTGTTGATGATCTTGCTGACCGTCATGTGACGGTGGATCGGGCCCATCCCACGCCGTTCGAGCGCGGATGCGAAACCATCGATATGGACCGCGCGCAGGTCGCTGACGCCAACCACCTTCAGTCCTTCGTCGGCAAGCCAGGCGAAGAAGTGACGATAGACCTGGACATACTGCTTGATGACGCTGGCCGCACCGATCGGTCCCCCGAGCGCGGCCGACCGACGCAGCGCACCGGCAAAGGCGATGGCGAGCGGGCGAGGATCGAGCGCGGTCATATCGACCAGGACCGTCCCGCCATGCCGCGCCTCGATGGTGAACTTGAGGCCGAACACCGGATCGGGCTGCGGTCGCTCCGGCGTGATGGGCGCGAAGGCGACAGGCCGGCCCTTGCGGGGACGCTCGCTCATGCGCCCTGCGGTCCCGGCAACAGCGCCAGCAGCTCCTCGACGGCCGCATCCACCGTATCGGCGCGGGTCGCGATATGGTCGAGATAGACATAGGTGGTGGCGAGGCTCGCGTGGCCGAGCAGGCGTTGCACCTGTTGCAGCGGGTCGCCCAGGATCAGCCGATAGGTCTCCACCGGCCCCACCGGCAGTGCGGCCTCGCGCAGTCGCTGCTGGATCAGCAGAGCGAGCATATGGACTGCGAAGGTGTGGCGAAGCTGGTGCGGGCTGATCGACAGCGGGAAGCCGTTCTCCTCGCACCGCTTGCAGGCCCGGGTGAAGATCACCTCCCACGAGTTGGGGCGGACAGGCTGCCCGACCTCGGTCAGCCATAGCGCCACCGGCTCGCGGGGCGTTCCATCCTCGTCGCACAGGATCAGGCGGCATCGTTCCTCCGGGGTGCAGACATCGCGCATGCGGTCGAGACCGGCGCGGGTGACGTGGATCGGTCGCTCGAACCTGGCCGCACCGTCGCGCGCGGCGAACTTGGTCACGCCCGCGGCGCGCTCGACGGCGACATAGGCGGTGATCTGACGAAGGAGCCGGCGCGGGACCAGGACGCTGCGTCCGCGGTCGCCCTTGGTGAGCGGCGGCGGCAGGCGCAGCCAAAGCTGCTGAGCCTGATCGTGGTCGTGATCGATGGCCGCAAGCTCATCGGCGAGCAGGCCCGACGCCTCTTCGAGACGCAGGCCGGTTGTGACGAGAAGATCGGCGAACAGCGCGTTGCGCAGCCCGTTGCGATCGCGAGCGCCGGGGCGTTCCGTACCGTCAAGGGCGAGGCCGCGCAGACCGACGTCGCGGAAAATGCGGTAGTCGTCCATCGTGACGAACCGCACATCCGATCGCTTGGCAGTGCGTTCATAGGCGTCGTTGCGCGCGGCGATCATGCCCCGACGCCCCCCATGCGCCGGTCGCCATATAGCGCGCCGACTGAACGGCGCTTCGGCAATCAGCCCTTGGCTCTTACCCCAGCGGTAGAGGCGATCGAGGCTGGCGACTGCCCGGTTCCAGCTTGCCGCGCTGATCCGCTGGGCGGCGTCGCCGCGCCGCCGCGCGCGGTGATAGGCGGTCACATCGTCGCGGGCCGCGTCCCATATCGTCGTGCCGCAGGCATCGAGGAAGCGAAGCCACACCGCAACGTCATAGGCGTAGGCGCGCAGCGAATGGCGCGAGCGGATCCCCGCTAGCGGCAGGTCGACAAAGAAGCGGTCGAGATCGGGATCATAGAGAGCGTCTCCCCGCAGGATCAGCGGCACATGCGCGTCGAGCCCCCTGGCGTCGCGGCGCTCGCAAACGGTAATGATCGACACCGGCACGAAACCCTCCCCCCCGGACCCCCCACCCGGAAGCTGACCTCACACCGATGCGCCCTATGGCCCGGCAGTTATCAGGCTGGCCTCCGCCAGCTCTTGGGTCAGCGCTACGGCCAGCCTGATAACTGCCTACCGTGGGCGTCCATCGCCGACCTTACTGCAATGTTGCGGGCGGCGCAGACTGTCCAGATAAGGCGACAAGCTCTTCCTTGGCATAAGCCTCCGATCCAAACCGGCCCTTCTGGTCGCGGTCCAACCGGCTGTCATGCCCTGTCCAGTGCCCAAGCTCGTGCAGCGCCGTGCGATACCAATTGATCGGTTCGGGGAATGCGGCCTGCGGCGGCACCTGCACGAAATCATGGCCGGGGCTGTAGAACGCCTCGCCGCCTCCGATCTGGAAACGCGCGCCGCTCGCGGCAATCAGCGCATCGGCATCGGCAATGGCAAGAACCGGGTCGACCACCGCAGCATCGGGCGTGAAAGCGTCGGGCAAACCTTCGCACTGCTCGACATTGAACACCGTAAAGCGTTTTAGGAAAGCCACCTGCCGCGCTTCTCGATCCTCGCCGCGCGCCGACTCTGCTTCTGCCTTTGGTGTGAAGCGGTCGGCGTAGCAGATGATTGTCCCCTTCTCGCCGCGCCGCACATTTCCGCCAGCCGCTGCCGCCTGCCGGTAAGTAAGCCAGCGCTGCGACCCAAAGCCGCGATGCACCACCTCGGCCCACAGGATCAGCACATTAATCCCCGAATATTTGCGCCCCGTTCCAGCATTCTGCGGCATGCTGCATCCGCACGCCGCGCTGTCCCAACGCTGGACCCAAGGCAGCCGCCCTTCTTCAAGCTCGGCGATGATCCGGCCGGTGACCTCGGAATAGAGGTTCTGCCGCTCGATCCTTTCCGCACGCATATCCCTTCTCCTTCAAACCACCGCACCCCGGCCCGGAAGGGGGCGGGGTGGGCGGCAGGAGGGAGCCGGCAGACCCGCGACGACGGGCGGGCCGCATCCGAAGGACCGAAACGAAGAGGAGGACCCGCGGCACGCGGGTTGCAGCCCGACCGCGCGGGGCTAGAGGCGAGTGACGCCCACCCTGCCCCCGCCCTGCCGGGGACAATCCACGCCGCCGCGAAGCGGCGACCGCAGCTGACCGGACCGACGCATGAACGCCCCGACTCGGGAGCCGCAGGCGGCCCGATCGGGTCCGCTTCCAGACACAACCGTCTCAGACGGTCTCATTTTCAGGGCGGGTGACAATATCGTTCAAGAAATCGAAAATATTTTTTCAGCGTCCGATGCCGAGTCGTGCTGAAAGTCAACTACCCCGCTGGTGCACCTAGATACACTCTTGACGCGCCAAAGACCGGATAGCCGTGAATGCGCTTTGAAGTCGAGAATCTCACGATATTGACGGAGGATTGCACTTTTGCATCATCGTCTCGGGAGCAACAACTTGAAGTCAGAAAGCCGAAGGACGTAACATGATGACCAACTCTCTCGATCCACTTTTTCACTTGCCAACGGCTCTCGCCTGCACGGGGCTGGGCCGCGCCGCTCTCGCGCCATCGTCTCAGACGGTCTCAACCAAGGCGCGTGAGACTAAAAATCCGAAGCGAAGTGAATTTTTTTCACAGCGTTCATGCGTACGTTCGGAAACAATAGGAAGCTCCCGGATACAATTGGCCGCTTTTGACCGCTTTCGACCGGAAAGAGCTGCTTCTCAACAGATTGAAACCCAGCGACATTCTCCCACATCCTTTGGGCTGTGAGGGGCTCACAGCGTCACCTCTTGGAGAATATGTCCATGGCATCCCAGTCCCCTCCCGATCGCTTCCTCCGCCTGAACTCCGTCCTCGACCGCACCGGCCTTAGCCGGGCGACGCTGTACCGGAAGATCACCGCCGGCACCTTTCCGCCGCAGCACAAGCTTGCAACGCGCTGCTGCGGCTGGCGCGAGTCCGAAGTGAAGATTTGGCAGCGCAATCCCGTCACCTTCACGCTCAAAGACCTGCCGCCTATCGAGGACTGACAGCCCTGGCGCGGAAAAGCCCCGCACCGCCAAACCGGTGCGGGGCATCCGGCGTCAGTCGGCCGGGTTCCAGATCAGGGCGTAGCCGTCTTCGCCATCCTGGCCGGCAGCCCGGCCGAGGTTGGCGTAGAGCCGGCGCGGCCCGAATTCCGGGGCGGCGAGCGACAGCGACACATAGGGCTTGCCCGATGCTTCGCCGGTGCGGATCCAGCCGGCACCGATCTCGACGCCTTCCGAATAGACCCGGTAGTCGGGCTGGACGTCGCCGCTCTTCGAGCGGTTGGTCCGGATCTCGATCGCGGCGCGGATCGAGAGGGTCTTCAGCTGGCCCACAAAACCCTGTTCGATGGTGCCGTTCACAAAGCCGATGGATGCCATTGGTCGTCTCCTTGAATTGCCGCGAGAACCATTCCTGCGGCATGGGCGGACCAGAGACCGGGGCATGAGGCGTCCCGCGTACCCGCAGGGCCGCAGCCTCAGCGGAGGACTTGAGGCGGCCGATTATTTGCAGCGAAGCGGCCGCGAGGAGCGCGCGAAGCGCGCGGGGAAATAATCGGCCGCCGATGGTTACGTGGGGCGGCGCCCCGGTCCAGGTCATCTCGCCCGTCGCCGGGAAAGGTTCGCGGCCGGGTCAGCCGAGACGCATGGCTTACGCAAGCCAAGACGGCATTCGAATTTAGACGGTAGGATAGCCGCGCGCCGACCGCCACGCTGTCCGTGGCCGGCCCACCCTGCAACGCCGCCGCGCAGTCAGCGCGGCGTCCTCATCTGAGAACCAACGCACCTTTGGCGAAGCCGCAGGCGGGCGGCGTGCGCGCGGGACTGGGCTTAACCGCTGCCCCGCCAAGAACAGCGAGCCAAAAGCGCTGCGCGGCCCACCGTGCAAACACGCAACCTCTGGCGGCAGCCTGCCGCCGCCAGTGTGCGCTCATTTCAGGCCGCGCTCATTTCCACTGGCACCGCTGTATGTTCTGATCCGGCCGCGCTGCCGGCACAATAAGTCCCCCAAGCCTGCATCAGTTTGACGCGCGCGCCGGGCTGGCCTGGCGTGCCAAGGTAGGTTGTACGGCGATAGGCCGCCTGCACGGCGTCAGGTGTCTTATGCGCCAGCGCCGTCTCCACTACCGCGTCGGGGAAGTCCTCGTTCGCCGCCCAGTCGGTGAATGTCGAACGAAAGCCGTGAACGTGAAAGGGCTCCTTCATGTCGCGCAGCACCTTAAGCAGCGTCATATCGGACATCGGCTTTCCCGCCGCGCCCGGGAAAACGACATCGGTATCCGGAAGGCGAAAAGCCTTTGCTTTCGCCAACACGGCCATAGCCGCGTCGGATAGCGGAACGATGTGAGCCTTGCCCCGCTTCATATGATCGGCGGGAATGGTCCATAGACGCTGTTCGAAATCAAACTCGGCCCACGTCGCAAACCTCACCTCCTGGCTGCGCACGCCGGTAAGGATGAGCAGTTCGAGTGCCAGTCGTCCAAAGGCCGGCTTTCGCCGCAAAGTCGTGATGAACGCAGGCAGCGCGCTGTAAGGCATCGCTTTGCGATTCTCCTGCGATTTGACTTGGCGTGGCAATCCGCGCCCTGCCTTCAAGCTGCCATTGCCCGACGGGGCCTCGCTGGAGCGCCAGCCTTTCGCGTGGGCATAATCCAGTACGACGCAAATGCGGTTGCGAACCTGCCGCGCCGTCTCCGGAATTTCCTGCCAAATAGGCAACAACACGTCGATTATATCAGCCGCGGCGATCCCGCCGGTCGCAACATTGCCTAGCTTCGGAAAGGCGTGACTTTCGAGGCTGGCCAGCCACTGGCGCGCATAAATCGCGCTTTTCCAGCCCGCCGCATTCTCCTTATGATATTGGCGCGCGGCTTCGCGGAATGTCACTTGGGCAGCAGCTTCATTCTTCCTTTCGGCCAGTACGTCGCGACGGTCGATCTTGATGGCCTTGCGAAGCTCATTTGCTTTCTGACGAGCCTCGAGCAGTGGGAGCAACTTGGCACTGCCCAAACCGATGTCCTGCCGTTTTCCGTCACGTTGAAGTCGCAGAAGCCAATAAGCGCCGCCGCGCTTGTCCACCTTCAAAAACAGCCCATCGCCGTCCTGATAGGTGCCAGGATTCGCCAAAGCTGCCTTGATCGCCAAAGCGGTGAGCCTTTTCATAGCGTTACCCCATATTTTTACCCCCACACATGGTGGGTCGATTCTTGAGGGTCAAAAAATTTACCCCCACATTCCCCCCACAGTTTTTGCTGAGCTGCAGTGAAATGGAATGGGATGTGGAGGGACGAACCATGCGATTATACGCTAGGTTTTCCGCCATTTCTAGGGATTTTGGGGGATGCCCTCGGACTAGAGGGTGGTGGACAGGGCTGGATTCGAACCAGCGTACGGAAACCCGGGCAGATTTACAGTCTGCTGCCTTTAACCACTCGGCCACCTGTCCATTGGGGCCCGCTTTGGGAAGCGGTCCAATGGCGAAACGAGGCTTGCCTGTCAATGCCAGTCATGGGAAAGGCGCGCGCATGAGACAATTTTCCCGTCACCGCCGCACGCAGGGCCCCAGTACGCGCGGTCAGCCCATCCGTTTCTGGGGCCGCCACGCCGTTCTGGCGGCGCTCGCCAACCCCGAACGCACCGTCAAGCGCATCTGGGGCACCCGTGAAGCGTTCGGCCAGCTCGACCTGCCGCCGGTGATTCCCATCAGCTATGCCGAAGTGACCGACCTCGCGCGCCTCGTCGCGCGCGACGCACCGCATCAGGGGCTGGTGATCGAGGTCGACCCGCTCGAAAGCCTCTATCTGGGCGATCTGCTCCAGGAAGAAGTCGACGCGGGCAGCAAACGGCCGCTCGTCGTCCTCGACCAGGTCACCGACCCGCACAATATCGGCGCAGTGCTCCGCTCGGCCGCCGCGTTCGACGCGGCTGCGATCATCACGCAGGACCGCCACAGCCCGCCCGAAAGCGGCGTCATCGCACGCTCGGCGTCGGGCGCGCTCGAAATCGTGCCATGGGTCCGCGTCGTCAACCTGTCGCGTGCGCTCGAGGAAATCGCCGAGGCGCAATATTGGCGCATCGGGCTGATGGGCGATACCGAAACGACGCTCGGTTCGACGCTCGACGGCAGCAAGGTCGCGCTGGTGCTAGGGTCCGAGGGCGACGGCATGCGCCACAATGTGATGGAACATTGCGACGTGCTGGCAAAACTCCCGATCTCGCCGCGGATGGAGAGCCTGAATATCTCGAACGCCGCCGCGGTCGCACTCTATGCGGTGGCGACGGCGGCGAGCGCCTAATTCCATTGGCAGTCACCCCGGCGAAGGCCGGGGTCTCAACGTCGCGTTATAGCAGAAGCGTCGAGATCCCGGCCTTCGCCGGGATGACGAACAAATCAATCCTCCGCGGCAATCCGCACCTTCAGCCCGTCGAGCGCGTCGCTGAACGGGATCTGGCACGACAGACGCGAGGCGTCATCGCGGTCGGTCGTCGAATCGAGCAGGTCGTTCTCGTCCTCGCTCATCGCGGGCATCGCACCCTTGTCGCCCGCTTCGACATGGACATGGCACGTCGCGCACGAGCAGCAGCCGCCGCACAGCGCGAGCAGCTCGTCGAACCCGGCGTCGCGGATGTTTTCCATCACCGTCAGGCTGGTGTCGCCCTCGATCTCATGCTCGGTCCCGTCACGCGTCACGACAATCAGCTTGGCCATGCTAGTCCCCATATCTTCGGTGTTGGTGGCGCTATGTCGCGCGTTGCGTGTCAAATCAAGCGTTGCTATTGGCTACTGAAGGAACAAAAGGAGAATATGCGATGGGCCTCAGCCAGCAGCAGCTGAACGCGGGAATCGACGCCCTCGCAGCGCAGGATAGCAATTTCGCGCGCGCGCTCGGCAACGCCGGCTATCCCGAACCCCGCATCCGCGCGCCGGGTTACGCCACGCTGCTCCGCACGATCGTCGGCCAGCAGGTCAGCGTCGCGGCCGCCAATTCGATCTGGAACAAGCTGGAGGCTGAGTTCGGTGAGGGCTGCCCCGCCGAGACGGTCGCCGCCGCCGACTTCGACACGCTCCGCGCCTGCGGCCTGTCGGGGCAGAAACAGGGCTATGCCAAGAGCCTCGCGCAGCTGATCCTCGACGGCGAACTCAAATTCGATGCCCTCCCCGCCGACGACGAGGAAGCGATTGCCGTGCTCACCAAGGTCAAGGGCATCGGCCGCTGGTCCGCCGAAATCTACCTGCTGTTCGCCGAGGGCCGCCCCGACATCTGGCCCGCCGGCGACCTCGCGGTGCAGGAAGCCGTCGGCCGCATCCTCCAGCTCGGCGCGCGGCCGAGCGAAAAGCTGGCCCGCGAGCTTGCCGAAGCGTGGCGACCGCATCGCGGTGCCGCAGCGATCTTCAGCTGGCATTGTTATAATATGGATGTGATTTGAGGGTGAAGCGAATAGCCCCTCCCTTCTTCGTCATTCCCGCGAACCCGGGCACACCTTTGTTATAACTCGGTCGGCGCCCGGTTGCGCGTTGTCATTCACGAAGTCGAGAATGCCCATCAGCGAGCCGTGGAGCGTCGCATGAACCTCACCGCGCTTCGCGCCGGGATGCAGCACGATTTTGCCGACGAGCGAGCGGATATCAGTTGACGCATCGAGCCGCGCTTGCGGGTCTTCGATCGTTTCGGCGAGCCTGGCGACCTTGCGCTTGTAGATTTCCGCTATGCCGGGATGGACATCGGGAATACCGGCAGGCGCTTCGGCGAGCCGCGCGGTGATCTCAGCCTTCTCGCGTTCGAGCTCGGCCATGCGCGCCTTCATCGACGGCTGATAAAGCCCGTCCTCGATCGCGGCCATGATGCCCGCGACAGCCTTGTCGATCTTCGCCAGCGCGCGGGTGTCGGCATCAGCCTGCATACGCCGCTCGCGGTTCTCGCGGTTGATATGCGTCGCATAAGCGGCAACAGCAGCGTCGATCTTGTCGGCCGACACCAGCCGCTCGGCGATACCGGCGAGCGCGCGGCGTTCGAGGTCATCGCGCCGGATCGTCCGACCGTTGGTGCAGTTGCGGCTACGGTGATGACCGATGCAGCCATAACGATCGGTCGTGACGATCGCATAGTTGCCGCCGCATTCGCCGCATTCGAGCAGGCCCGATAGAAGATAGGCGGGACGCCGCAGCCCGTTGACGCTTCGTGCCTGGGCAGCTTCCTTCATGCCTTTGTTCCGCGCGGCGAGAGCCTCCTGCTGGCGCTTGGCTGCGTCCCATAGTTCGTCGCTGACGATGCGCAGGTCGGGCACGGCCTTGCGCACCCATTCGGATTCGGGGTTGAGCCGGGTGACGTCCTTGCCGGTGGCCGGGTCCTTCACATAATGTTTGTGGTTCCAGACCCGGACCCCGACATAAAGCTCGTTGTTGAGGATGCCGAGCCCGCGGCGCGGCGTGCCCCGGATGCTGGTGTCGCGCCACGGCTTTCCAGACGGTCCCGCTATGCCCTCTGCGTTGAGGTCGCGCGCGATGGCGATCGGGCTTTTGCCAGCGGAAAACTCGCGGAAGATGCGTTCGACGATCAGCGCCTGCGCCGGATCGATCTCGCGCTCGCCGCGAACCAGCTCGCCTTCGCTGTTGAGGCGACGCACCACGCGGTAGCCATAGCCGACCGCGCCCGCCGAGAAGCCCTTCTCGACCCGCCCACGCAGGCCGCGATGGGTTTTCTTCGCAAGGTCTTTCAGGAACAGCGCATTCATCGTGCCCTTGAGCCCGACATGCAGTTCGGAGATTTCGCCTTCGGCGAGCGTCACCAACGGCACGCGGGCGAACTGCAAATGCTTGTAGAGGATTGCGACGTCGGCCTGGTCGCGCGACACGCGGTCGAGGGCTTCCGCCACCACGATATCGAACTTGCCGGCCTGCGCATCGGCAAGCAGCCGCTGGACACCGGGACGCAGGATCATGCTCGACCCGGAGATGGCGGCGTCCTCGTAGGTCGCCACAATCTGCCAGTCCTCCCGCTCGGCGTGCTCGCGGCAGAGCCGTAGCTGGTCGGCGATCGACGCGGCATTCTGCTGGTCGGAGGAATAGCGGGCATAGAGTGCGGCACGGATCATGGCTTTCTCCTCTCGATCCCGCCGTTAGGCGGCCTTTGTCAGCATGAAATCGACGTGGACGGCATCATAGGGAAAGACGATACCGCGCTCGGCACGGTCGATCACCCCGACCGCGATGAGCGCCTGGACATCGCCATGCACCGCCTTGACGTCGCGCCCAACGCGCCGCGCCGCTTCGCGGATCGACATCACGCCTTGCCCGGTCATCGCCTGGAGCAGTTCCCAGCGTTTGCGGGTCAGCGTCTGCCAGAGCAGGTCGGTCGACCCGAAGGAATAATGCGCGCCCTGCGCCTTGCCCTCGAACGCCGCCAGCGCACGGGCCTCGACCGCTTCGCGCGAAGCAACGGAGAGGGTCACGATGTTCATTCCGGTTTCCATTGATCGACATCCTTCCAGAAGTCCGCCAGCAGAGCCGCCGGAGTGGTGAAGGCATAGGGTGTCTCGCTCTTGCCGACGTGGCGATGGTCGCCTTTGCCGGCCTCGTTATCGTAGCGCAGCACACAGATGCCGCCGACGACATAAGCGAGGGCATATTTGAGATCATGGTTCGACCCCGGCACCCGCCGGGGCACACGCCATATCCGCAATTCCACGAATGCCTCGGCGCTGAGTTGGTGGCGTTCGTGAAGAAGCGGCCCCGCCTTCATGTTGGATTTACTACCAACGACTAGCCTCGTTGTCAATGACTCCATCACCCCTTGCCGATGGGATCATTGTCATTCGCCGCGCGAAGCGTGCGAATATGCTCGCGCGCGATATGGCGACCGATCGCCTCGGCGATCCGCGTCAGCGCGGCATCGACATCCGCCGTGCGCAATGTGGGCGCATTATCGTTGGCTGGAACGATGCCCCGTTCGGGCTGCGCATCATCCTCGTGCATCGCCGGTCCCCGCGTCATCGTCATTGTCCGCACGATAGGCGGCGGGGTTGGCGACCCAGCGGTCGATCGCGGATTCATGCCAACCGGCGCCGTGGACGCTGATCTTCTCTTGTCGCGGGAAAGTGCCTTCCGCGATTTTGCGGTAGATGGTCGAGCGCGACAGCCCGGTGCGGTCGAGGACAGTCTTGAGACGGACAATTCGTTCGGGAGCGGACACGGGGGCTATCTCCAACATCTGGTGGTTGACGACGCCCCTTGCGAACAAACTTCGACGGTCGAAGCTCGCCGTTCAAGTGCTTCTTCGATGCCGCTCGGCGCAATCGAAGCATAGGATGCAAAGACAGGCGATAGCTCACAATAGCGCATGAACGGCGGCTCGCGGCGCGAAGAGGCAGGAAAAGGAAAGTTTAGCGCAGGATAGCGCCGGCTCTTGTGAGCGGCGCGGATGGACGATCGCTTTGCGGTATCTGTTCGCATGTCTTCGCAGACCTCCGACTCGGTGGTCCGCCCGCCGTGCGCCAGTCTGCGTCACCTTGTCCGATCCATGCAATGGGGAAGGCATTGTCGTGCCGATCCGGGCACGTATCGATAGTCCGGTGCCGATAGGTCTTGCCAAGGACCGGAGATTGGCTGAAGATTCCAGCAATGCGCATCGACGTCGATTTTCTTCCTGCCGTGAAGCAGCGCGAGCTTGAGCGCGTCGTCGAGATATTGTTCGATGAGTTCGGCCAGGCCACCGAAAATGCGACCGGGCGCCGCAAGGGCGCCCGCATCCTCAAGGTAGTGCTATTCGGCAGCCACGCGCGCGGCGATTGGGTTGATGCGCCGCTGTCAGCGAACCAGTATAAATCCGACTACGACATTCTCGTCATCGTCAGCCAGAAGGAGCTGACCGACCGCGCCGCCTATTGGGCGAAGGCCGAGGAACGGCTGATCCGCGCCTATACCATTGAGAAGACGCTGCGGACGCCGGTCAATTTCATCGTCCATTCGCTTCACGAAGTGAACGACGGACTCGCGCATGGCCGGGTCTTTTTCATGGAAGTCGCCAAGGATGGCATTGCGCTGTATGAAGCGGATGACCGCGAACTGGCGACGCCCAAGCCCAAGACGTCTGAACAGGCGGCCGGAACAGCGAAGGAATATTTCGAGGAATATTATCCGAGCGCCGCCGCCTTCAAAGACGGTGCAGAATTTTATGTCGGCAAGGGGCGCCTAAAAGAAGCTGCGTTCTCGATGCATCAGGCAACGGAGCGACTATACGTCTGCCTATTGCTGACGCTGACCTTCTACACGCCGTATAACCACAACATCGCATTCCTGCGTGCGCTGGCCGAAGGGCTCGACCGTCGACTGTATGGCATCTGGCCTGAGACCAATCGTCGCGAGCGTGCGATGTTCCAGAAGCTCAAAGAAGCGTATACGAAGGCAAGGTATTCAAAACACTACCGGATCAGCGAGGAAGAGTTAACGTGGCTCGGCGAACGCGTCGAGGAACTCGGCCGCGTCGTCCATCAGGTCTGTTCGGAATGTATCGCCGAACTCGAAAAGGCCGCGCGCGAATAGGCGCATCTCCGCTCGGCTTGCCGGGACTCCGAGATTCTGGCATGATCCGCTGCACGGGATGGAAAGACTGGCGGCCATCCCCGGGATAACCCTGCCAGGCATCATGTAGGTTCGGCCATCACGGTCGGGCAGTTGCTGTAAGCCGCAGTTGCGGCACCAGACAGCGGACACTGCTTGCACATTCGCGCCTCGACGCGCGGACCGCCGGTGTGCGAGCTGCAAATGAATACCCCGAAATCGAAAGCGAACGACGTTTACGCGCGCGAAGTCGTGATGGCGCGCGTTGACCATCTCATCCGCCGCAAGCAGCAGGAGGTCGAGCGTATCGCGCGCATATTGCGCGCCTGCTTCGATCCCGATGCTGTGCAGGCACCCGAGCCGGGCGAGATTCGCCGCATCATCTTGATCGGACCCTATGCCCGGAAGAATTGGTATGAAGACGACGAGACGATCAATTTCTCCGATTACGAGTTCTGGATCGTCGTCAATCATCCGCTGTTCAAGGAAGCGGAATGCTGGACCCGCGCCCGCGATGTCATCGACAGCGAGCTTGGCAACCGCTGCGCGGTCGGCCTTGAACTTTACTCCAAGGCCGACATCCGCGTCGCCAGGGCGGAGCGCGACACCTTCATCCTCGACCGCATCGAGGCGGGCATTTGTCTCTATCGCGCCTCGCGCGATGCGCCGCTGAATGCGCGCGAGCGCAAGGGAGCGCGGGAATGACCGCCCGCCCGGAGATCGCGACATTCGAGGATGTCTACCGTGCCGAATATCCGCGCCTGCTGCGCAGGCTGACGCGGCGGGTCGGCCCCGATGATGCGCGCGACTTTGCGCAGGAGGCCTTCGCCCGGTTCCACCACAGCGGAAAGCTGCCGGTGCTCAACCAGCCGGGCGCCTATCTCAACCGGATCGCGCGCAACATGCTGATCGATCGTGCCCGTCGGAGGAAGAAGCAGGATCGACCGATCTTCTTCCCGTTCGAGGAAGACCGTGACGCGGTTTCGCGCGCCGAGCAGACATGGCGGATCGAGGCAATCGACCTGCTGCGCCTCTATCGGCAGGCGGTGCGCGCCATGCCGCCCAAAACGCGGCGCGTCTTCGTGATGCACCGCATCCACCGCCTGACCTACAAGGAGATCGCGGAGCGGGTCGGCATTAGCGCCGCGACCGTCGAGTACCACATGATGCGGGCGTTGACGCTTTGCCGCGCCGCGGTCGCCGTACAATGGTGATGACCACGCATGTCGGCTGCGGTGACGCCGACACAAGCAAACGCGAGGCCCGTTCGGCTGCCACGTCGCCCCGTTCGCCTGCCGTTGCATTCGATGCCTTCTATCGAGCCGAACACGCACGGATGCTCGGCTATTTCAGGCGAAAGGCTGGACGCGACGACGCCGCCGACCTGGCGCAAGACGCCTTCACGCTGTTCCTGCGCAGCGGCGCGCTGGACAGGGTCGATCATCCCCAGGCCTATCTGATCCGGATCGCGCGCAACTTGCTGATCAACCGGGCACGCGGGCAGAAACGGGCTGGCGCCGTCTTCTATCCATTCGATGAAGAATGCGATGCGCCGGTTCCTCCCGATCAGTTGCGACGGATCGAAGAAATCGACATCCGGCGCGTCTTTCGGCCGACGCTACTGGCGATGCCGCCGAGGACGCGGCGCATCTTCCTGATGAGTCGGCTGCGGCAGCAGACTTACCGCGAGATCGCACAGCAACTCGGCATCACCGACAAAGCCGTCGAGCACCATATATCGCGCGCGCTGGCCCGATGCCGCAAGGCGTTCGCCGCGCGATACGCTTGAAGCGGCGCCGACATATCCCGCCTCATGGCGCGCCCATGGCAATCGAATTATTGTCGGGCAAGGCGTCCGCCTCGAACGCGCGCTTGCCGCGACGCTTCCACAGCGCGGCGGCATGATCTCCCCGTTCGCTTCGCAGCTTGTCGGCCATCCATAGGAACGCGCCATAGAGCATCGCGCGATCATCGTCGGTGAGATCGACAAGTCCCGCTTTCGTGACGAGGCCGCCCAACTCGATCAGTTGGCGCGTTCGCTCGCGGCGTTTCACGACCCATTCGCGCATGTCGGTCCGAGCCTTTCGTGCTTCAATGCGATGCCGCGCCGCCGTCGAGCGGTAGAGTGCCGTCCGGCTGGCGTTCAGATCGCGGCGCAGACTTGCGTTCCTTGCTGCGAAAGAATGCGGCGCCCGCCTTGCGCCAGCCCTCCTTCGCGCCTGCGTCTTTCATCGCAACCGCGCCGAGCAATGCGCCGGCGAGGATGTCGGCGTCGAGCGCATCGGCGCCCGTCGCAATGACGAGTTCACCGAGTTGACGAACGCGGCGTTCCTTGAGGGTCTTCGCCTTGGCTTCGAGCGCGGCGAGTTCCGAATCGATATCGCGGGGTTTACGCATCGCAAAGTCTCCATTGAGTGACGATGCCACCATGATAGAAGAAGCGTGACACCAGCGCAGTAGAGTCGCCGGGACAGTCTGACACCGCCTAGTCCCTGCCGAGAATTTATTCGAGGAGGGCGCGCTTATACGTCGTGCCGACGTGCTCTTGGTGGCGTAGATGGATTGCCGCAATGGCAATCTTCCATCTCTCGGTCAAAGTTATCAGCCGCGCTTCGGGCCGCAGTGCGGTTGCCGCCGCCGCCTATCGGGCTGGCGAGCGGCTGCACGACCAGCGGCTGGATCGCGACCATGATTTCCGTGCTAAGTCCGGCGTCGAGCATAGCGAGATCATGCTTCCCGAAGGTGCGCCCGAACGCTTCTCCGATCGCGCCACGCTCTGGAACGAGGTCGAGGTGACCGAAAAGCGCAAGGACGCGCAGCTTGCCCGCGAGGTCGAGTTTGCCATCCCGCGAGAGATGAATCAGCAGCAGGGCATCGAGCTTGCGCGCTATTTCGTTCAGGCAGAGTTCGTCGATCGCGGTATGATCGCCGACCTCAACGTGCATTGGGGCGTCGGCGCGGATGGCCAGCCCAAACCACACGCGCATGTGATGCTGACGATGCGCGAGGTAGGTGAAGATGGTTTCGGGCAGAAGGTCCGCGACTGGAACCGCACCGAAGTTGTCGAGCAATGGCGCGAACGCTGGGCCGATCACGTCAACACCCGGCTTGCCGAGCTCGATATTGACGCGCGGATCGACCACCGCTCCCTTGAGGCGCAGGGTACCGATCTGGACCCGCAAGACAAGATCGGTCCCGCCGCTTCGCGCATGGGTGAGCGCGGGCTGGAATCCGAACGCATCGAGGATCACCGCGCCGTCGCGAGAGCCAATGGCGAACGCATTATCGCCGAGCCGCGCGTCGCACTCGACGCGATCACGCACAGCCAAGCCACATTTACGAACCGCGACATGGCGATGTTCGTGCATCGCCACACCGACGGCAAAGAGCAATTTGATGCCGCCATGTCGGCGGTGCGCGCCTCACCAGAGCTGGTCGCGCTTGGCAAGGACGGACGCGGTGACGATCGGTTCACGTCGCGGGACATGATCGACGCCGAACAGCGATTGCAGCGTGCGGCAGAGGCGATGGCAGCGAGCGAGCGTCATCGCGTGTCGGATGCGGACCGGAAGGGTGCGCTGGTGCGCGCGGCGGAACGCGGACTGACGCTGTCCGGGGAGCAGCGTCCCGCGTTCGAGCATGTGACCGACCGGCAGGGTCTGAGCGTCGTCGTCGGATATGCAGGCACCGGCAAGAGCGCGATGCTCGGTGTCGCCCGCGAGGCATGGGAAGACGCGAGGCTCAACGTGCGCGGCGCGGCGCTGTCAGGCATCGCGGCGGAAGGGCTGGAGAATGGCTCCGGCATCGCCTCTCGCACCATCGCCAGCATGGAACATGGCTGGTCGCAGGGGCGCGACATGCTCACCGCCCGCGATGTGCTGGTGATCGACGAGGCGGGCATGGTCGGCACCCGCCAGATGGAGCGGGTGTTGTCCCATGCCGCCGACGCCGGCGCGAAGGTCGTGCTGGTCGGCGATCCGCAGCAATTGCAGGCGATCGAAGCCGGTGCGGCGTTCCGCGCGATCCACGAACGACATGGCGGCGTCGAGATCACCGAGGTGCGGCGCCAGCACGAAGCTTGGCAGCAGGACGCCACCCGGCATCTGGCCACGGGCCGCACCGGCGAGGCGATCCAGACCTATACCGAGCGCGGCATGGTCCATGCGGCGGACACGCGGGAACAGGCGCGCGGCGAGCTTGTCGAGCAGTGGGATCGCGAGCGCATCGCTGCGCCCGATCAGAGCCGCATCATCCTCACCCACACCAATGCCGAGGTGCGCGAACTCAATGAGGCGGCGCGCGACCGGATGCGCGCGGGAGGCGAGCTTGGTGATGACGTACTGATGAAGGCCGAGCGCGGCGAGCGTGCTTTCGCGTCGGGCGACCGCATCATGTTCCTGCGGAATGAGCGGAGCCTTGAGGTCAAAAACGGCACATTGGGCACCGTCGAGCGGGTCACCCAGCAGAGCATGCGCGTCCGCACCGACGACGGGCGCGGCATCGCGTTCGACACCAAAGACTATGCCCATGTCGATCATGGCTATGCGGCGACGATCCACAAGGCGCAGGGCGTGACCGTGGACCGTTCACATGTTCTCGCCACCCCCGGCATGGATCGCCACGGCGCTTATGTTGGCCTCACGCGCCACCGCGACGGGATGGCGCTTCATTATGGACGCGACGACTTCAAGGATGATGCGCGCCTTGTCCGCACCCTGTCGCTGGAGCGCGCCAAGGATATGGCGAGTGATTATGCGAACCGCGATCCGGCGCGGCAGTTTGCCGAGCGGCGCGGGATCGGTATCCGCGAACGTGTCGCGGAGATCGTCCGCACCGGGAAGGAGAAGGCGCGCGGGATCTTCGATGGCTTGCGCCTGTCGCGTCCCGACCAGCAGCGCGAGCCGGGCATGTTCGCGGGCTTCCGTCCGCCGGAGCGGAAGGGCGATCTGGCGAAGGCCGAGCCAGCCCATGCCAACGGCCAGCGCCGCGCGGTCGAACGCTATGCTCGCGCTGTCGATGATATCGCCCGAATGCACGATCGGGGGTTGCCGGTGCTGCCCCACCAGCATGACGCCCTGAACCGCGCAGGAGAGGCGCTGGACGCAATCCGGCCTCACGCCTCCACCGACCTCGGCAATGCCTTCCAGCGCCAGCCTGGGCTCGTCCACGACGCCACGCAGGGTCGAGGTCACGCCGCGGTGCGCGCGATGAACAAGGAGGCGGAACTTCGCGCCGATCCCTTCCAGCGCGCCGACCGGTTTGTCGAGGGTTGGAAGCAGCTTCGGCAAGCACACGAAGATCTGCGCCGCGACGGCGATGTGCGGGGCGCAAAACGCGTCGGCCAGCAAATGGCAGGCATGGCCAAAAGCCTCGAACGCGACGCGCAGGTCGAATCGCTGTTGCGCGGGCGGCGGCAAGACCTCGGCATCGGGGCAAACATGGCACGCGACGTTGGGCGCGACCTCGCGGCGTCGATCCCCACCGATCTTGGGAAGAATCTTGGCATGAGCCGATAGGAGGATGATATGGACGACGACAGACAGATACCCCGGCTACCCTATGACGATCCCGGGCCCGATCCGGCGACAGAGGCCTTTGCCCGTCTCGAAAGGGAGATGGCGATGATGCGCCGGGCTGTCGAGCATCTCGCGACCGAGAAATCCGAAATCGACATTCCCGATTACAGCAAGACGCTCGGCGAAATGGCGAACCGCCTTGTCGCCATTGAGCGCCAGCCCGCCATGCAGATGACCCCGGAGGATATGGTGGGGCGGATCGCCACAGCGGCCACGGAGGCGCGGCGCGAGGATCAGGCAACACTTGCCCAAGCGAAGCGGGAGCATGTCGAGGCCGCCCGCGGCTTGCGTGCGATCATCGGCACCGCCAACACCCTCTATGAGCAAAAGCGTCGCCGTTGGTGGCATATCGGCGGCGGCTTGTTCGCCGGGTGCCTCCTGTGGGCAGTGCTTCCCGGCTTTGGCGCGCGCATCCTGCCGACAAGCTGGCATCTGCCCGAACGCATCGCGGCGCGCACCGTTCGCGAACCGACCCTATGGGAAGCCGGCATCCGGATCATGCAGGCAGACAGCCCCGAAGCGTGGCAGGCCATTGCCGAGGCCGCCGAGATGCGTCGCGACAACCGTGAGGCCATCAACGCCTGCGTACAGCGGGCCGCCAAGTCCAAGCAGCCGGTGCGATGCACGATCAGCGTAAGGGCGCGGCAACCTCGAGTGTGCCGCGTTGGTCAAGTCGCCCGTCAGCAATCGCGCGTTGTCAATCAGAAGCGACACCATGCGCCGTTCTCGCTGACGGAACTTTACCGGTTGCCATCCGTGCACCCGCGGAGGGACATTGATCGAAGATGGGCAGCGCATGACCTACACCGCATTCGCATTCTACCATCCCTGGCATCGCCGGCCCAATATCTCGCAACGAGGACTTCAAATATGACAAACCCCACTACACATGCCGCCACCAACCGGGGCCATGTTCGGCCATCTGAAAAACTATTGGCGTTGCGCAACGAGCTCTATCATATGTCGCGTCCGGTACATGGGCGCCCAGTAGATGAACGCGCGCACTTTTTGGTTTTATCCGACTAGCTACCGCCGAATTTGACGTCGAGAGCCACGCCCAAAAGCCTCTCGGCGTCAGGGCTGGGCCATTGCACCGAGATTCCTGCGCCGCCATACACGCCCTGGCCGGTAACCCTGTTCACGAAGTGCTTGTCTAGGATATTGCGCGCGAAAAAGGACAACCGCCACTTGTCGTTGTCGGGTCCAACGCCGATGTTGGCATTCAGCAGCCCATAGGCGACCTGCGTCATCAGCGGGTTGCCGGCCGCGTCGAAGCTCACCTTGTCGCGCCAGAACCAGTTCAACGACGAATCGATGCGATAGTCGCTTACCATGTGCTGATAGCTTGCCGTGAGGCTGTAGGTCAGCTTCGGGGCGTTGGAGAGCGGATTGCCGTCGCCGTAGGTGACGGCCTGCGTCGGCGTGATCCGTATGCATTCGCGTGGAGAGGTTCTTGGCGTTCCGAGCGGCAGCACCGGCTGGCCCGAATAGCAGGAGATGTTCTTGAAATCTTTATAGGTGCTGTCGGCATAGGTAAGCGAACCGTTTAAGGACAGGCTGGGCAGGGGACGAATCTGGACATCGGCCTCCACGCCGCGTGTGCGGAGTTTGCCCGCATTCGACAGCACGAAACGCGCGGGCGACTCCCTGACGTCGAATACCGAGGCCTGGAAATCCTTGAAGTCCGTCGCGAAGCCCGTGATGTTCAGCGTGACCCTGCGGTCCAGGAATTGCGACCGCAAGCCAATCTCATAGCTCGTCGGGATTTCCGGACGAATGATCGTGAGGCTGGATTGTACCACCCCCTGGGTATCGACACCGGGCCCCTTGTAACCCCGCGCTACCGAGGCATAGACCATGATGTCCCTGTCGAAGGAATATTGGAGTGTCGCCCGGCCGGAGAAATTCTCGACCGACGAGCGTCCGTACACTGGCCCGATAAATCGTCCGGGGGTCCCTACGGTGGCCGATGGCATCGTGTACATATTGCCAGTATATTCGACCTTTTCCGCCGTGTAGCGACCACCGGCAATCAGCTTCAGCCCTTCGACGGGCTCATAGGCCAACTGCCCGAAGACAGCCGCGCTGTTGTTCTTTGTCACGCTGTCGACGGCGCTGCCGTAATATGTATCGACAGGAAAGATCTGCCCGCGGTTTCCCGCGGCTTCGACGTGACCGCGGTTTCTGGTATAGTTCAGGAACAGGCCGGCGACCCATTCGAACCGCCCGCCGGACGGTGATGTGACGCGAAATTCCTGCGAATATTGATCCAGCCAACTGGCGCCGCTGTTCACGACCAGAAAGTTTATCGGAAGAATATCCGCATCGCTATCGTCAGCTGTCTTCCATGACCGATAGGCGGAAATCGAGGTGAGCGTTGCCCAATCGACATCGAGATCCACCTGAAGCGACCCGCCCCAGTTTTCGGTATTCTGGTAGGACTGCTCGTCCGATGCCACTTCCAGATTCCTTGGTCCCGGCGTGATGCCGGCGGCGGCATTCAATTGACCGAACAGCGACGTGGACGGCGCGGAGCGCGCGGTCCAGGCGCAACAGAGTTGCTTGCTCTTGCCCCAATCGCTGAGCAAGTTGACGGTGAGACTGGAGGTCGGTTCCCACAACAGCCTGGCGCGGACGCCCCTGGAATCCCGCCCGTTGTACAGTTCGTTCCGTTCGATGTTCCTGATGATCCCGTCGCGCGTGGTCTGGGCATAGGCAACGCGGAAAGCGACCGTGTCGGACAGTTTCAGATTGGCGATCAGGTTCGCCTTCACTTCGTCCTTGGTGGCGTAGGAAATACGCCCCTGGAGGCTGTTATTATACTCCGGCGCCTTGGTGGTGATCGAAATGACGCCGGCCGAGGCGTTCTTGCCGAACAACATGCCTTGCGGACCGCGCAATATTTCCACGCGCTCGATGTCGATCAGATCGGCCACCGCCTGTCCGGGCCGCGCCAGCGGCACGCCGTCGATGACGACACCGACGCTTTGCTCGACGGTGTCCGAGAATATGGCCGTGCCGATACCGCGAATGGCGAAGCCTTCGCCGCGGGTGTTGACCGAACTCTGATAGTTCAGGCTCGGCGCCACATAGCGAAGCTCCATGGGGTTGTTGATGGAAAGCGTCTGCAGTTGGTCGCCCGACACGGCGCTGACCGCTAACGGCACGTCCTGCAACCGCTCGGCCCGCTTCTGTGCGGTGACGACGATGTCCTGCCCCTCGCCTGCGTCGACAACGGCGGCTTCCTGGGCGAAGGCAGGCGTGGCCGCACCGAAGACCGCCGCCGCGGTCACCCACAACTGCCGCTGCTTGAACTTGCTAGACATAAATCCTCCCCAGGCTTTCTCCGAATTCCGGATGTTTCAAAAGCCTTGTAAGGGGGCGCCATAAATTATAGAAATTCATATTATGAATTTCATGAAATTCATCTTGAGAATGATACTGCCGCTCAAAAGGAGTGGCAGAAATCCGATCACACGCCGCCAGAAATTAAAAATGGCTTATATTCATATATATGATTGAATTTATGCGCTCGGATCGAAGCGTCCCTCATGCCAGGATGGCTCTCAGAACTATACTGGAATGCATCATCGCATATGATATCGATGCCCCGTACTAGGCCCAGTAGCGCAACACGAACCGAAGCCAGCGGGCCCTATATCCGCGGACCAGCCGTCAGATAATGGCTTGCGCGCGTAACGCCGCGATTTCGCTGGACGAGCGGCCGAGCAGGTCGCGCAGCACGCGATCGCTGTGTTCGCCAAGCGCCGGGGGCGGCAGATGCGGCTTGCCTGCGGCACCATCGATGCGGATCGCGGCGCCGACCTGCGGCACGTCGCCCGCACCCGCCGGCGTGCGGTAGAAGACGCCGCGCCGCAGCAGTTCTGGATCGGCCACGACCTCGTCTATGCGGTTGACCGGTCCCGAAGGAACGCGTGCGCTTGCGAATTCGGCGAGCCAGTGCGCCCTCGGCTTGGTACGCAGCGTCGCCTGAATTCGGGCGACGATTGCGGTGCGCTGCTCGCGGCGCAGCGCATTGGTCGCGTAGCGCGGATCGTCAACCATCGACGGATTGCCCAGTACGTCCCAGAAACGGGCCCAGATCGCATCATTGCCGAGACCCAGCGTAATCGGTTCGTCAGCGGTCTCGAACGCTTGATAGATGGCGATCACGCTGTCCTTCGCGCCGGTGCGACGGGGGACTTCGCCCGATCCCATATAGGGGGTGACGCGGCAGGCGAGAAAACGGACCATGGAATCGACGAGCGCGATGTCGATGAAAGCACCTTGCCCCGTCGTCTGGCGGCGGAACAGCGCCGCGAGCGCACCAAAGGCCGCGTCCTGCCCCGCGAGCATGTCGGCGGCAGGTGCGCCGACCTTTTGCGGTTCGCCGTCCGCCTCCCCGGTAATGTCCATGACTCCCGAATAACCCTCAGCAATCAGGTCGTAGCACGGCATGTCGGCGCGCGCTCCGTCCGCTCCAAAGCCCGTGATCGAGGCGTGGACGATGCGCGGGTTTAGCGCCCTCGTCGCCCGATAGTCGATCCCCAGCTTCGCCGCGACACGCGCGGGCACGTTGGTGATCAGCACATCGGCCGCGCGCACCAGCTCTTCCAGTATCGCGCGGCCCCCGGGCTTCGCATAGTCGAGGCACAAGCTCTGCTTGTTGCGGTTGACGCTGAGAAACCACAGCGACTCCCCGCCCAGAAAGGGTGGCCCCCACGCGCGCGCATCGTCGCCGCCGGGCCGTTCGACCTTGATTACCTCGGCCCCCATGTCGCCGAGTAGCATCGCTGCATAGGGACCCGCGACCGAACTGGTCAGGTCGAGCACACGCACGCCCGCCAGCAACTTGAATCCGCGCCCGGACGGTACGAGCGGCAACGCGTCGAGTGGAAGCTTATGTTTCATATCGGTCGTCCCTGACATTTCCGAGCGGCAGCCGTATCGAGGCCGCGCTTCAGCCACGCGCGCGTGTCGGCGGGGTCGATCACGGCGTCGATATCGATGAACTGCGCCGCCGCCACGGCTTTCCCACTCGAATAAAGCGCGGCAACCTGCTCCTGGAAGCGAGCCTCGCGCGCCACTGGATCGGCGATCGCCTCCAACTCGCGGCGATGGCCAAGGCGCACTGCGCCTTCCAGCCCCATGCCACCAAGCTCGCCAGTCGGCCAGGCGATCGTGAAGGCACTGGCGTGGAGAGAACCGCCCGCCATCGCCATCGCGCCGAGGCCATAACCCTTCCGGACCACGATCGTGAACATCGGTACGCGCAGCGAAGCAGCGACGGTGAACATATACGCGCCTTTACGCACCGTGCCGGTTTTCTCCGCCTCCGGTCCGACCATGAATCCGGGCGTGTCGCATAGCGACAGGACCGGCAGGCCGACCCTGTCGCAAAGCTTGAGAAAATCCGTTGCCTTGCTGCATCCATCCGCGTCCATCGCGCCTGATAGGCGGCGACAGTCATTGGCAATCAGCCCCAGCGGGCGCCCGTCGACCCGCAGGAATCCCGTGATCATCCCCGAGCCGAACTCTGGGCGCAGTTCGGTCCAGCTCCGATCATCGGCGATCAGTTCGATCGCCGCGCGGATGTCGAACACGCGCAGCCGGTTTTCCGGGACGACATGGCGAAGCAGGCGCTGATCGGCATATTCGACCTGGCTGGATCGTCCCTGAAAATAGCCGAGGATATGTTTGGCCGCGGTCGTCGCTGCGGCTTCGTCGATGCTGACCACATCGATCACGCCGTTCGCCCGCATCACGTCGGTCGGTCCGATCGCTTCGGGCGCGAAAGTGCCGAGCCCGCCGCCTTCGATCATCGCCGGGCCGCCGAGCCCGATGTTCGCCCCCTCCGTCGCGATGATGATATCGCAGCAGCCGAGCATGACCGCATTGCCCGCGAAGCAGCGCCCCGAAGCGATCCCGATGCGAGGAACAAGCCCGGAAAGCGCGGCAAGATCATGAAAGCTCGGTCCGGCCAGGCCGGTGGATCTGCGCCCCTCGCTGCCGTCGCTTGGACGGCCGCCGCCGCCCTCGGTGTAGAAGACCAGTGGAATCTCGAGGTCGCGCACGATGGAGAGCAGTCGGTCGGTCTTGGCGTGATTCATCCGGCCCTGCGTGCCCGCGATCACTGTGAAGTCGTAGGCGAGCGCGGCGCATTTCGCCCTCTCTTCACCGAATTCGGCGGCATTTACCGTGCCAATCCCGGTTACCAAGCCATCGCCCGGCGTCTCCCGCATCAGATCCTCGACCGTGCCGCGCCGTCCGCTGGCGATAGCGAGGCCGCCATATTCAATGAAGCTGTCCGGGTCGAACAGGTCGGATAGATTCTCGCGCGCCGTTCGCTGACCGGACCGGCGCCGCCTGGCGACCGCTTCGGGGCGATGCTCGTCAAGCGTCAGCGCAATGCGCGCATCCAGTTCGGCGAGATCGGGGCGGCGCGCATCGAGATCGATCTCCGTCGATTCAACCGTCTCGCTTTCGCCGATCTCGGCGGGCTCGAGGAACAACAGCGGCATCCCTTCCCCGAATATTTCTCCCGGCGTCGCGACGATCGCGCGGACTAGCCCGGAAAACTCTGCGTTGACGACGTGCTGCATCTTGAGCGCTTCCATCATCGCGAGCGGCTGCCCGGCGCGCACGGCGTCACCGGGATCCACATTGACCGAAACCAGCAACCCAGTCAGCGGCGCAGGAATCGCCACGGTGCCGGCCGGGGCGGCAGGACGAGCGGCGGGGGGCGCCTGCACGATCACGCCGAAATCCTGCTCGACGCGAACCTCGGCGATTGCCATCATGTCCGGCAACGTCCGCTCAAACCAGCGCGTGTCGATCGTCGATGCGGCAAATTCGGGGCGATCGAGCAACGCCGCCAGCAGGGCCAGATTATTCTCTGCCCCCTCGATCCGAAAATCGGCGAGGGCGTAGCGCGCACGCTGGGTCGCGGCGGCAAAATCCGCGTCATGGACGATCAATTTGGCCACAAGCGAATCGAAACGCGGATTGACCGCATAGCCCACATAGCCCGCGCCATCGACGCGCACGCCCGGTCCGCCCGGCACATCATAGGCAGTGATCGCGCCGCCGGCGGGCCTTATATTTCCGACCGCGTCGATGCTCTCCGCATTTATGCGCAGCTGGATCGCACATCCGCGCGGCGTAGGGTCTTGATCCAGCCCAAGATCGACAAGCCGCGCGCCGCAGGCGATGAGCAGGCTCGCCTTGACCAAATCGACACCAAAGACCTCTTCGGTGACGGTATGCTCGACCTGGATACGCGGATTGACCTCGATGAACGCGAAAGCATGCCGATCCCCCGGTGCGGCATCGCAATCGACCAGGAACTCCACCGTCGCCAGTCCGCTATAGGGCGCGGCGGCGATCAGATGGTGGGCGGCGGCGACTATGCGCGCTTCCAGATCGAAGGCGAGCGCCGGGGCAGGCGCGATCTCCACCAATTTCTGGTTGCGGCGCTGGAGCGTGCAGTCCCGCGTACCGATCGTCGCGACATGGCCACCGGCATCTGCGACCACCTGCACCTCGATATGGCGCGCGCGTTCGACGAAGCGTTCGACGATAACGGCCCCCGATCCGAAAGCCGCCTCAGCCTCCACCGCGCAGGCATTCATCGCGGACTCAAGGTCGCCAGCGTCGCGGACCAGCCGGATGCCGCGTCCGCCTCCGCCCGCGACGGCCTTCACCATCACCGGCCCCGTGGCAAGCAACGCCAGTGCCTGCCCGACATCGGCATGATCGATGCCCTCAAGCGTGGAAACCCCCACCGTTTCCGCCAGCTTCTTGGCGTGTAGCTTGTCGCTGAACCGTTCCAGAGCCTCGGGCGGCGGGCCGACGAACCGGATTCCCGCATCGGCGCACGCTCGGGCGAAGTCGGCATTTTCGCTGAGAAGCCCATAGCCGGGATGCACCGCATCGCATCGATGGGCGACGGCCGCTTCCACCACTCCCGCAATATCCAAGTAAGCGGCAGGGCCATTTCCGGAAAGCTCCACCACCTCGTCGGCCGAGCGAAGGTGCAGAGCCCGCGCATCGTCGGACGAATGGATCGCGACGGTCGCAATGCCGAGTTCCCTCGCCCCGCGCGCGATACGGATTGCGATTTCCCCGCGATTGGCGATCAGCAGCTTCTCGATCCTATTGTTCACGTCATTCCGCTCCGGCCCGCACGGCATAGCTCCAGGCCAGTTTCGCTAGCGCTGCGACGCGTGGTTCCGCATTGGCGGCGTCGGGATGGCTTGCGGTCCCGTCGCGCACGCGCCCCAATATGCCCTGCGTGATGCCCGCCAGCCGGAAGAAATTATAGGCGAAGAACCAGTCGAGATTTTCGATCCCCGACCGTCCGGTGAGGCCGCAATATTGCTTGATCGTTTCCTCCATTGTCGGAATGCCGTGCGCCGCCAGATCGGTGATCAATGAAATCGGCCCATTGATCCAGTTGGTGAGCACATAAGTGAAATCGGCAAGCGGATCGCCCAGCGTCCCGAGTTCCCAGTCCAAAACTGCGACGACATGCGGCTCCACAGGGTGGAAGATCATATTGTCCATGCGATAGTCGCCGTGCACCACCGACGTGCGGTCCTGGTGCGGTACCGTTGTCGGCAACCACGCGATCAGCCGCTCCATCTCATCGATATGGCGGGTTTCGGACGCTTTATACTGCCGCGCCCAGCGATCGACCTGTCGCGCCATATAGTTGCCGGGTCGGCCATAGCGGGAAAGGCCGATCGCCGCATGGTCGAGATTGTGCAGCGAGGCGAGCGTCCCGATCTGCGCCCTGAAAACAGCGCTGCGTTCGGCCGGCGCGAGTTCGGGAAGGCTCTGGTCCCAGAAGATGCGTCCTTCCACCATCTCCATGATATAGAACCATGTCCCGATGACATCGTCGTCGGTGCAAAGGGCAAAGGGACGCGCCACGGGAAAGCCGGTCGGGTAGAGCGCGGAAATCACTCGGAACTCCCGGTCGACCGCATGGGCGGAGGGCAGAAGCTTGCCCGGAGGCTTGCGCCGGAGAACGTAGTTAGCCGTTGGAGTGCGAAGCTGATAGGTAGGATTCGATTGTCCGCCCCTGAACTGACGGACTGCCAGCGGTCCGTCATAGCTGTCGACATGGGTAGTCATCCACGCGGCCAGCGCGGCCGGGTCGAAACGATGGGGTCCTTCGGGTTCCTTGGTGCCGATATTGGCCCGCTCGCGCACCTGCGCGGCCGAGACATCCGGGGTTTCGGGCATGGTCTACTCTTTCTTTAGTCGTCGGGCATCCACGCTCGGGCGGCGGAACCAGACACGGAGCGAGCCGCGAGAAGATATAACCCGGCAGCCGCCAGAAAAGCGGCGCAGGGCACAAGCAGCGCCCAGCGCAATGCGTCATCTCCAAAACGCGGCGTGATGATGTCGCTGATGGCGCCCGAGATATATGGCCCGAGTCCGTTGCCCAATATGGCGATCGCAAATACCATGATGGCGATCCCCATCGCCCGCCGATGGGGTTCACAAAAGGACTGGATTGCGGAAAGCGCCACGCCGGACGCGCCGCCGGCGGCCATCGACGCGAACACCTGCATCGACAAGGCGGTTGGCACGTCGGGACTGAGGAGGACGAGGCCGTATAGCGGGGCGGAGGCGATAGACGTGATCATCGGCAGCCACATTTCCCAGCGCGTGTCCCTCTGGATAAGACGGACGGAGAGCGAGCCCCCCACCAGGACGCCGAAAATCCCTCCGGCCGCCGATGCCGCACCCATCCACGCCCCGGCCTCCGCCACGCTGAGGTGATGCGAGCGGATGAAATAGGGAATCATCCACAGCTTCAGACTGTAGCTGGCGAATGCCCCGAACGTGTTTGCCGCCACGATCAGACGGTAAGGAGGCCGCTTCATCAAGGCCACAAACGCGGTGTACCACGGCTCGCCCGCTTCGGACCGTGCTCCCCGCGGAGCCGGCTCAGGCAGGGTAAAAAGGATGAGCAGGGCCAGCGGCAGGCCGCACAGCCCGAAAGCCATTAGCGTCGTCCGCCAGCCGAAGTGCCCGGTGAGATAGGCAGCGATGATCAACCCAACGCTCAGCCCGGCGATGCCGCCCGCCTGGAAAATGCTGATCCCCAACGCGCGACGGCGCGGCGACATGTAATCACCGATGACGGAATGCGATATGGGTATGCAGCCCGCTTCCCCCACCGCTACGCCCATTCGGGCGATCGCGAGGACCAGAAAGGAACCGGCGAGCCCCATCAATGCGGTCGCTACGCTCCACACCATCACGCACAATCCGAGGATACGGACGCGCACGGTCCGATCCGCCAGCCGCGCGATGGGAATGCCGGCTACGGCGTATACCAGGGCAAATATCAAACCGGACAAAAGCCCCACATTCGCATCGCTGAGGCCAAGCTCGCGCTTCAGCGGCTCAGCGATCACGGACAGGATCATACGGTCGGCATAGTTGAAGAAGCTGACCAGCGCGAGGACGCCTAGCGCATAGGCCGTCATCGCCGGTCCGACGCCGGAATTCTCCGCATCGAATTGCGCGCGGATATCCGCTGCACCCGACATCTCAGCTGTTGCGCCGAATTAACGCATAATCGATGCGCCGTGGATCAAGGAAGGGTTTCAGCGCCGCGTCAGAAGCGGCACCTCGCCTGAAATATTCCAGATTTCCCGGCGCTTTCGCCATGCCACTCTCCCAAAGAAAGGCCGCACCGCCTTGGCGGCGATATGCGATAAGGCAATCTAGGGTCGGTACTTCAATTATCAAAATTCATATCTTGAATTTTTACCAATTCATCATATGAATGATAAATGATCGATTCCCCGGAAAAAACGCCAAGCCTGAAGCGCCTTCGCCGACAAGATCTGAATCTTTTTGTCGTGCTGGACGCCATATATCGCGAGCAGAGCCTGACTGCGGCGGGCGAGCGACTGGGCTTGACACAGCCGGCGATGAGTCACGCCCTTCGGCGGCTCCGGGAGATGATGGGCGACGACCTGTTCGGTCGCCAGGGTGCAAGCATGACGCCCACCCCGTTCGCACGGAATATCATCTCCGATGTGCGGCGTGCCCTCCTGATACTGGAGGGTCGCCTCCACGAACAGCGTCGTTTCGATCCGGTCAACGCGAACCAGATATTCCGCCTCGGCCTTTCGGAGCGTACAGAGATCATCCTGTTGCCCAATCTGATCGACTGGCTTGGCCGGGAAGCCCCTGGCGTCAGCGTCGTATCGACCGACACACGCCCCGACGGGATTGAAAGCGGCCTCGCCAACGGCCATGTCGACCTTGTCCTGGAGGCGTCGGTTCCCGTCAGCGCCGCGATACGGCGCCGCATGCTGGCGCAGGACGAATTGGTCGTTGCAGTCCGTCGCGGACATAGCGTCCTGAGCGGCAGGAGCCTGAGCCTGGAGCAATATCTGGCGCTGAATCACGTCCTGGTCGCCGGCAATAGGGGCGCTGGAGTCGAGGATCATGAATTGAGTCGACGCGGATTGCGCCGGACGGTGGTGGTTCAATGCCAATCACATAAAAGCGCTTTGGAGATCATTCTGCATTCCGACATCCTATTGACGCTGTCTCGGCTGGAAGCAGAGACGATCACGGCCGCGGATGAACTCGAATTCTATCCTTTTCCGCTCGATGCCCCCATGCCACCGCTCACCCTGTACTGGCATGCGTCCATGCAGGACGATCCCGCCAATTCATGGCTCCGACAGGCCATCGATCTTTTAATGTTAAACGATAAAACAGCCTGATTCCAAATCACTATATCTTCAGGCTAGCGCGCCTCGCTTCCGCGTCGTGAGAACGCCCAACAAAGCAAAGAGATTCTTCCGCAATGTTTCCGCGGCTTGGTCCGGAACTCGCGTATGCCGCCAGGAACTCCCCTCCACGACGGCAGACCAAAGATCGGCGGCTTCAGCGGGAGGCATGACGAGCTGCAATCCGACGGCGTCCACCAGATCAGCGATCCGCTGGCCCAGATTCGCCGACAATTGGTCCGCGATCGCTTCGTAACGCTCGGCTACATTCGTATTTCGGGCGGCCAGCAGGCGGAACTCGGCATGCAAAAGCCGCCACTTCGCATCGCTGGCTTCGGTCAGGGCATAACGGTGGGCGGCGGCGCCCAGCGGGTCGGGATGATCTGCAACACCGATCCACAAACGCGCCAGACGGCTGGCTAGACGTCGGGCTTCCTCGTCGAACACGGCAATGAACAGGTCTTCCTTCGATGCATAGCTGGAATAAAAGGCCCCTCGCGTCATATTGATGCGCTGGCAGATCGCATCGAGGCTCGCCGCCTCGAAGCCCCGTTCCGCAAAAACATCGCAAGCCGCCTCCAAAAGTCGCGCCGCCGTGTCGGCCCGGCGCATCTTCACCCTTGGCATGGGCGGCTTAAATGCCGTTGCCATCATCATCCTCCGCAATTGACATACCAATCTGAATCGGCCTACCAAACAAATATACGAACTCGTATATTAGCTTGGACCCGTTGAGAGGATAGCACGTGGCCACTGCGAAGTCCGATGAAAAAGCCGTTCCATCCAAGGAGGAGGAGCGTACTTCGCGCCCCATCGCTCCTCCGCCCCATCTGAGCGAGATGGCGCAGCAGCTTCTCTCGACGCCGCCGGCAGCCAGGCCTCCGTTCCCGGCGACGGACGATCCGGAGAGTTGGATACCCTATATTGAATCGATGAACGACAGGTTCCGGAACTTTATGAACCCCCGCCTGCGCGAACGGATGCAACGAGTCCGGACTACCTCGCTGGGAGGCCCCTTGTGCTATATAGCCGAACCGGAGCAGAATGTCATCGCAGGCAAGGTTTGCCTGTCGCTCCACGGCGGCGCGCTGATGCTTCAGGGCGGCGATCTCGTTGCCTATGATGTTCTGAAGACAGCCTCGCAAAGCGGCTGCCTGACCTTTTCGGTCGACTATCGGATGCCGCCGCACGATCCCTATCCCGCCGGCCTCGATGATTGCCTTGCTGCCTATGTCCACCTGCTGGAAAGCTGGCGCGCGCAGGATATCATTGTCATCGGCATTTCGGCGGGGGGCAATCTCGCCGCGTCGATGGTCCTGCGCGCCATCGACGAAGGGCTGCCCGCTCCAGCCGGGCTTGTGCTGCGCTCGCCAGAGGTCGATCTCACAGAATCGGGCGATACCTTCCACACAAATTTCGGGATCGACAATGTCCTGCCGGTCAAGTTGATGCCGATCAACCGCGTCTATGCCGGGGGACAGCCGCTCGATCATCCCTATATCAGCCCGCTCTTCGGCGGCTTCACGTCGGCTTTCCCGCCGACCTTCGTGCAGTCGGGCACGCGCGACCTGTTCCTGTCGAACTCCGTTCGCATCCATCGGAAGCTGCGCGATGCGGGCGTCGATGCCGAACTTCATGTCTGGGAAGCCATGCCGCATGCGGGTTTTGGGGGATTGAGCCCCGAGGATGAAGAGGTCTGGGCCGAAATCCGCCGGTTCATGGCCAGATGCTTCGGAAAAAGCAACGGACAAGCTCCGCGCGCCCGCAAGCCGCGCTGAACGGCAACACCAGATATAAGAGAGGAATGCCACAGTGGCAATTGATTTTGAGATTCCCGAAGAAGCCCAGAAAATCCGCGACGAAGTGCGCCAATGGGTGCAAGACGAATGCATCCCGGCGGAAAAGCGCGTTGTCGACGAAGAATCCTACAAGTCCGTTTTAGCCGAGCTTCGCGCGAAAGCGCGCGCCCAGGGTCTGTGGCTGCCTTTCGTGCCCAAGGAATATGGCGGCATGGGGTTAGGGCCGCTCGCCAACGCGCTGGTGCAGATGGAACTCAGCCAGAGCCATCTCGGTACACTCAGCCTGAACACGCAGGGACCTGACGACGCCACCATCCTCACGCTGCTGGAATATGGCACCGACTATCAGAAAGAGAAATTCCTCAAGCCGCTACTGAACGGCGACAAGCGCGTCTGCTATTCGATGACGGAGAAGGCCGCGGGCGCCGACGCCACCGGTATGCGAACCACCGCCGTCAAGGATGGCAACGCGAACTATATCCTCAACGGCGAGAAATGGTTCACCTCTGCTGCCAGTGCTGCCGATATCGCCGTCGTAATGGCGCGCACCGACCCGGACGCGCCGCGCCACCGGCAATTCTCTACCTTCATCGTCGAACTGCCGAATCCTGGCTATGTCATCAAGCGCGATGTTCCCACCATGGCCCTCGCAACCCCTATGTCGCACGTCATGGGCGCCAGCCACTCCGAGATAGAGATCAGAGATCTGGTAGTTCCCGCGGAGAACCTGCTGGGCGGCGAAGGAAACGGCTTTGCCATGGGGCAGCATCGGCTTGCCTATGGCCGCCTGCGGCACGGCATGCGCAACATCGCCATGGCGCAGCGCGCGCTGGACCTTGCCGCCGCGCACGTCACCAGCCGCGAAACCTTCGGCAAACCCCTTCATGAGCGCCAGGCCGTGCAGTTCATGATGGCCGAGTGCGCAAGTCAACTCTACATCGCCCGCCTCATGCTGCTGCACATCGCCTACAAGGCGGAGAAGGGCGCGGACCTGCGCCAGGAAAATTCCATAGCCAAGGTCTACCTCGCCCACATGGTCCACAAGGTCGTGGACACCGCGATCCAGCTTCACGGCGCGCTGGGCTATAGTCAGGATACGCCGCTGGCGGCCTGGTATGCGGATATCCGTTCGCAGCGGCTGGTCGACGGTCCGGACGAGGTCCATCGTTGGATGGTCGGGCGCAACGTCATCAAGGCCTATCAGCAGACGGGGACGACGGCGAGCGCATGCGGCGGGGACATGCTCTGAACGGCATGGCGGCCATGTCGTTCGGCCCGGTCTCCGCCGATGGAAAGAAGAACACCATGAAATGGCTCTCACTCACGGCGTTGGTGCTCCTGCCGGCGCCGGCACTCGCCCAGAACATCTCCGCACCGACGTTCGCTTCTGCACCAGCCGACAATATCAATGGAGATCGCATGATCTATCGTGACAGGACCGCGCCGCGCGAGGATCGCGTCGATGACCTGATGGCGCGGCTGACGCTGGACGAGAAGATATCGCTGCTCGCGGGCGCCGGATCGATGACGCTCAACGCCGTTTCCCGGCTCGGCATCCCGGAGATCAAGATGACCGACGGACCGACCGGCGTGCGCTCCCCCGAGGGCGATCCAGCCACAGTCTTTCCCGTCGGCGTGGCGCTGGCGGCGACATGGAATCCCGACCTCCTGCGCTCAGTCGGCGGCGCGATCGCCGAAGAGGCGCGCGGCTATGGCGCATCGGTGCTGCTCGCTCCGACCGTCAACATCGTCCGCACGCCGCGATGGGGGCGCAACTTCGAAACATATTCGGAAGATCCGCTGCTGGCCGGCCGGCTTGCGGTCGGCTACGTTCAGGGCGCCCAGCAGGCCGGTATCGGTGTCTCACTCAAGCATTTCGCCGCCAACAATCAGGAAACCCACCGCTTTGTCACCAACTCGCGGGTGAGTGAGCGCGCGCTGCGCGAAATCTATCTGCCTGCGTTCGAAATGGTGGTGAAGGAGGTGGATCCGTGGTCGGTGATGGCTTCATACAACAAGCTCAATGGCCCCCATGCCAGCGAAAATCGCTGGCTGCTCACCGACCTGCTCAAAGCAGAATGGCATTATCAGGGGTTCGTCGTGTCGGACTGGGGCGCGACGCGGTCGACCGCCGCGGCGGCCAATGCCGGGCTCGACCTCGAAATGCCGGGGCCGCCCCGATTTTTCGGCGACAAGCTGGAGGCCGCAGTCCGGTCCGGCGAGGTCAGCAAGGCGCAGATAGATGACAATGCCCGCCGGATCGCGCGCCTGATCGTACGCAGCGGATTGCTCGACGGCCCTTTGCCGCCCGGCGAGATCGGCGGCGACCATCACCGCGCGATCGCGCGCGCGGCGGCCGACGAAGCGATCGTCCTGCTCAAGAACAGTGGCGTGCTGCCGCTCAGGCCGGGAGTAAGGACGCTGGCGGTGATCGGCCCCAACGCCGATGTCGCGCGTATTCAGGGAGGTGGTAGTTCGGCGGTGAACCCCTTCACGATGCTCCAGACTCCACTCGATGCGATCCGCGCTGCGCTGCCCGGCGTCGACGTGATCCATGAAAAGGGCGTCGACAGCGAGGAAACGCCGCCCACGGCGGACCCGGCGCTGTTCAGCCCCACGGCCGACAGCGACGAAACGGGGCTGACGGCCAGCTATTTCGCCGATTCCGACCTTGCTGGCCCGGCGCTTCGGACCGAACGCGCGACCAGCTTTGTCAAGCGGATCAGCGGAAATATCGCGGGGCCGCAAGCAAGCGGATATGCCGCGCTGCGCTGGGCGGGTGTGTTCCGCGCGCCCGTCAGCGGAACCTATGAGTTCAGCGTACGCGGCACTGGCGCCGCTATGCTGGACTTCGACGGCAGGACCATCCTTGACGGGACAACGCCGTCCGTGATCGACAATCGCGACGTCATCGGCTCGCCGGTTGAGCGCCGGACGATAAAGGTCGAACTGGAAGGCGGCAAAACCTACCCCGTCCGTCTCGCTTATCGCAACGGCCAGACGCGATACGAATATCTGTCGTTCGGCGTTCGCCTGCCGCGACCCGATTTCGATGCGGCGATCGCGGCGGCGAAGCGTGCCGATGTCGCGATCGTCATTGTCGGATCGGAAACGCTGACGGAGGGCGAAGGTTATGACCGTCCGTCCATCGACCTGCCCGGCGATCAGGACAGACTGGTATCACAGGTCGCGGCCGTCAATCCATCGACAGTGGTCGTCGTCAACGCAGGCGCCGCAATGGCGATGCCCTGGGCCGAACAGGTGCCGGCGATCCTCGATATGTGGCTGCCCGGACAAGAGGGGGTGGCAGCGCTGGCCGATGTATTGACCGGCAAGACCAATCCATCGGGCAAGCTGCCGGTCAGCTTCCCGATGCATACCACCGATGATACCGTGGTATTAGACACGGTAGAGAGCGACTATGACGAAGGCCTTCTGGTCGGATATCGCGGTTATGAAGCGCGGGGCATCACACCGCTCTTCGCCTTCGGCCATGGGCTGTCTTATACCAGCTTCGACTACGAGGAGATGGCGATGGTAGCGCCACCCGAGCCCGGCGCGCCCGTCAGGGTCCGCCTTTCGCTGCACAACAGCGGCAAGATGGCCGGCAAGGAAGTCGTCCAGCTTTACATCGCGCGCGCCGACCGCACGCCTGACGAACCGATCAAGCAACTCGCGGCCTTCGCCAAAGTCGATCTCGCTCCCGGCGAGACGCGAAGTGTCGAATTGACGCTCGATCCACGTGTCTTTTCATCCTGGGACGTGAGCGCGCAGCGTTGGACGGCGCGCCCAGGCGCCTATCGGTTGCTGGTGGGCGGCGCGTCGGACGCTATCCGGTTGACCAAGGCCGTACGCCTCACGCCGACAGGCGAGGTCCGGCCGCAAGTCGGGGATTGACCATTGTTCCTCACAGATACTCTTCCCCCTGCATGGCCCGTGATGTCGCTTGCCGAAGCAACGGCGACGCTGACCGCGCCCGGTGCGAACTTCGAAATGGAGACGATCACTATCCAGGGAATCTCGACGCGCGTGTGGAAGAATGCGCTGCCCGGCCTCGACGCGCTACTCGACCTGTCACGCACGCACGGGGAACGGCTGTTCACCACCCTCGACGACCAGCGCATCAGCTATGAAGCAAACTGGCGCGCGACCGCGGCGCTGGCGCGCGCTTTCTTCCAAATGGGAGTGCGCAAGGGCGACCGCGTGGCTTTTGCGATGCGCAACCTGCCCGAATGGCCGGTGATCTTCTTCGCGATCACGACGATCGGTGCGATCGCAGTGCCGCTCAATGCGTGGTGGACGGGGGCCGAACTGGCCTATGGTATCCGCGATTCTGGCGCGAAGCTGCTGATCGTCGACACCGAGCGCCATGCACGCCTCGCCGGACATCTGGACGCGCTGACCGAGCTTGAACGGGTGATCGTCGCGCGCGCGACAGAGCCCGTCGCGGGCGCTACGGCGCTGGAGGATATTGTCGGCGTCCCCGGAAACTGGGCAGACCTTCCCGACCTGCCCCGCCCGCAGGTCGAGCTCGATCGCGACGACGACGCGACCATCTTCTACACCAGCGGCACAACAGGCAGCCCCAAGGGCGCGCTCGGCACGCACCGCAACCTGATGACCAACATATTGTCAGCCGCCTTTTCGGCCGCGCGCAGCTTCCTGCGCCGTGGCGAACTGGTGCCGGAGCCACAACCGCGCACGACGCTGACCGTCATCCCACTGTTCCACGTCACCGCCTGCTCGGCCATATTGATGGGCGCGATGGCTGCCGGGCACAGGATCATCTTCATGCGCAAGTGGGACACCGTGCAGGCGATGGAAATCATCGAGCGCGAGAAGGTCAATATGACGGGCGGGGTTCCGACGATCGCGTGGCAGTTGATCGAGCATCCCGACCGCGCGAAATACGACCTCTCCTCGCTGGAAGTGATCTCCTATGGCGGTGCACCTTCTGCGCCCGAGCTGGTCAAGCGCATTCGTGAGGAATTCGGCGCGATGCCCGGCAATGGTTGGGGGATGACGGAGACGATGGCGACGGTGACGTCGCACAACGCGGAGGACTATCTGAACCGCCCGGAGAGCGCCGGGCCGCCGGTCGCGACCGCCGACCTCGAAATCCGCGCCGACGATGGCGTGACGGAGTTGCCCACGAGCACGGTCGGCGAACTGTGGGCACGCGGGCCGATGATCGTGAAGGGCTATTGGAACAAGCTGGAAGCGACCGCCGAAACCTTCGTCGACGGATGGGTGCGCACTGGCGACCTCGCGCGGATCGACGATGAGGGCTTCCTCTTCGTCGTCGACCGCGCCAAGGACATGGTGTTGCGCGGCGGCGAGAATATCTATTCCTCGGAGGTCGAGAACGTGCTCTTCGAGCATCCCGCGGTCACCGATTGCGCGATTCTCGCCATCCCGCACCGCACGCTCGGCGAGGAACCGGCGGCTGTCGTCCATCTGGCGCCGGGCACGAGCGCATCCGAGGCAGAGTTGCAGGAGTGGGTGCGCGCGCGGCTCGCCGCGTTCAAGGTTCCGGTGGCGATTCGCTTCGTCGCGGATACATTGCCACGCAACGCCAATGGCAAGATATTGAAGAAGAATCTGAAGTCATTATTCACGTCGATCAAATGAATAATTGTCGCGCTACATAATCAATACGGGTCCTCGAATTTCGCTCCCGCACGGCTACCGCGGGTTTGGAGATCGCCCCTTTCCCAATGACCTCCTCGGCCCCTCGACTGTAGGAGCAAGCATCTAGCCAGAAGCGGCGACATGGAACGCCTATCTATCGTTATCTTCGGCCCAAATACTTCAAATAGCGCCAGCGAGTGAGTCATAATAGCAGAACTTTCGGGAAAGCCGGGCGCCGACATTGGTCAGGCCGATAGTGAAAGTAGCATTATAAAAAAGCGAAGGCTTTCAGCGGATCGGCTCGACGAGTTCCGAGTGCGATTTAGGGTCAGGCCCCATTGATTTGAGGGTGTGATTATGATTCAGGCGACCACGAAGGAGCCTGAATTTGAGCGATTTATTCTGGCTGACGGACGAGCAGATGGCGCGTCTTCAGCCCTATTTTCCGAAGAGCCATGGCCGCAAGCGTGTCGATGACCGGCGGGTTTTGAGCGGCATCATCTTCGTCAACCGCAATGGGCTGAGGTGGCGCGATGCGCCGAGGGAGTATGGCCCGGCGAAGACGCTCTATAATCGCTGGAAGCGGTGGAGCGACAAGGGCATCTTCATCCGCATGATGGAGGACTTGGCGACACCGCAGGCGCCAGAGCGCAAGACGATCATGATCGACGCGACCTATTTGAAGGCCCACCGCACGGCGTCGAGCCTTGGGGTAAAAAAGGGGGTCCGGGACGCCTGATCGGCCGTACGAAGGGCGGCATGAACACCAAGCTTCATGCCGTAACCGATGCAAATGGCCGCCCGATCAGCTTCTTCATGACCGCCGGGCAGGTCAGCGATTACACGGGCGCGGCCGCTTTGCTCGACAGTTTGCCCAAAGCGCAATGGATGCTCGCCGACCGGGGCTATGATGCCGACTGGTTCCGCGATGCCTTGCAGGAAAAGGGCATCACTCCCTGCATCCCGGGCCGGAAAATACGCAGCAAGACCGTCAAATATGACAAGCGCCGCTACAAACGCCGTAACCGCATCGAGATCATGTTCGGTCGCCTGAAGGACTGGAGACGCGTCGCGACGCGCTACGATCGGTGCCCGAAGGCCTTCTTCTCTGCCGTGGCTCTCGCCGCAACCGTCATCTTCTGGCTCTGATCAATGAGTCCTGACCCTAGGCGCAGATCTGTCGGGTTAGGCTACGGCGATCGAATTTAAATGACGACCTTGAGCGAGTTATAACATCGGTGTGCCCGCGAAAGCGGGAACCCAGTAGCACCCTAGATGCACGAGAACTTCGGCCCGACCGTCTACCTCCTTGCCTCGCGCCGCAACGGCACGCTCTACCTTGGCGTGACCTCCAACCTCACCCAACGTATCCACCAACACCGCGAAGGCCTCATCCCCGGTTTCACGCGCGAATATGGCGTGAAGCTGCTCGTCTGGTTCGAACAGCACGCCACGATGGACACCGCGATCCAGCGCGAAAAGCGGATCAAGAAATGGAACCGTGCGTGGAAGCTCGAACTGATCGAGAGCGCCAACCCCGACTGGCGCGACCTTGCCGAAGACTTTGGCTTTGCGCCGATAGGGTGAACTGGGTTCCCGCTTTCGCGGGAATGACGAAGGGTCTGTAGTCGCGAGATTTCCCCAACCGTCATTCCCGCGAACGCGAGAACCCAGTAGCGGCGATCGACGCAAAAAAAGGCCGGGTGGAGCATCCTCCACCCGGCCTTTTGAATAGCGCATCAGCCGAAGCTTATTTCTTGGCGGCGGCCTTCTTGGCCGGAGCCTTCTTCGCGGGCTCGGCCTTATCGGCCGCTGCCTTCGCCGGAGCCGCTTTCTTCTCCGCAGCCGGCTTTTCCTCGGCCTTGGCTTCCGCCTTCTTCGCCGGTGCCTTCTTGGCAGGAGCTTCCTCGGCCTTGGCCTCTTCCTTCACGTCGGCCTTCTTGGCAGCGGGCTTCTTTGCCGCAGCCTTCTTGGCCGGCTTGTGGTCGTGGTCATGGTCGTGGCCGCAACCCGGACCATGGACATGGCCGCTGTCGTCATCGGCTTCGATCGCCGCTTCCAGTTCCTCGCGGGTGGTTTCGCGGTCGCTGATCTCGGCCTTTTCGAACAGGAAGTCGACGACCTTGTCTTCATACAGCGGGGCACGGAGCTGCGCCGCGGCGAGCGCGTCCTGCTGGACATATTCGATGAAGCGCGTGCGGTCTTCGGGGCGATACTGCTGCGCCGCCTGTGCGATCAGGCGCTGCATTTCCTGCTGAGACACCTGGACGCCATGCGCTTGGCCGATTTCCGACAGGAGCAGGCCGAGGCGGACGCGGCGCACCGCGATCGCGCGATAATCGTCGCGGTCGTTCTCGAGTTCGGCCTTCGCCGCTTCGGGATCTTCCTCGTGGCTGACTTCATGTTCGAGCTGCTGCCAGATCTGGTTGAACTCGGCCTCGACCATCGTCGGCGGCACTTCGAAGTCGTGCGACGCCGCGAGCTGGTCGAGCAGCTTGCGCTTCATGTAGGTGCGCGTCAGGCCGTTCAGTTCCTGTTCGACCTGATCCTTCATCAGCTCTTTCAGCTTGTCGAGGCTTTCGAGGCCGAGCGTCTTGGCGAACTCGTCGTCGATCTTCGACGCCGCCGGGACCTTCACTTCCTTCACCGTGACGGCGAATTCGGCGGGCTGGCCCTTCAGGTCCGCGACCGGATACTCATCCGGGAAGGTGACCTTCAGCACCTTTTCGTCGCCGGTCTTGACGCCGACCAGCTGGTCTTCAAAGCCGGGGATCAACTGACCCGAACCGATTTCAACCGCCATGTCCTCGCCCGTGCCGCCGTCAAAGGCGACGCCGTCGACGCTGCCGGCGAAGTCGATGATGACCTGGTCGCCCTGGGCGGCCTTCTTGGTCTTCGGCGCTTCTTCGAAACGCTTCATCTGCGCGGCGAATTCTTCGATCTTGGCCATCACGGCCTTGTCGTCGGCAGGAACGGTCAGGCGTTCGAGCTTCAGGCCTTCGATCGACGGCGTTTCGATATTGGGCAGCACTTCGAGGCTGACGGTGACCTCGGCATCCTTGCCGGCTTCATAACCTTCGTCGAGCGCGACGGCGGGCTGCAGCGCCGGGCGAAGCTTTTCCTTCGCCATCAGGTCGCGCACGCCGGCGTCGATCGCCTTGTTGAGCGCGTCGGCCGACAGCGCCGGGCCGTGCATCTTGCGGATCAGGTTCGGCGGCACCTTGCCGGGGCGAAAGCCGGGCATGCGGACGGTCGGGGCGATGCTCTTCACCTCATCGTCGACGCGCGCGTCGATATCCTTGGCGGTGATGGTCACGCGATATTCGCGCTTCAGGCCTTCGTTCAGCGTTTCGACGGTCTTCATTGCCTTGGTCTTATCCTTGCTCAAAATCTCGTATCGAACCCCGCCGGAGCGGCGGAGTTCCCCATGATCCCGGCCTGCATTGCAGATTGGTGCGGGCGAAGGGACTCGAACCCCCACATCTTGCGATACTGGTACCTAAAACCAGCGCGTCTACCAATTCCGCCACGCCCGCAGGTGTTTTCGGCCGGGTGCACGAAATCGCGCGCTGCCGCGCACGCCCGTGCGGGCCGCGCGGGGCTATAGCAGACGCGTCGCCAAGGGCAAGGGCACAAAGCCCCCCTGTTCCGCAGGCGGAACATGCTTCGCGCCCGTTCGTTGTTTAACTCAAGGAGAGTATAATGACCAACGCCGCCGACCCGCTTCCCAAGCCAAAGCCCGACACGATCGAACCGCAATCGCCGCCCGAACGACCGGTGCAGCCGACCCCGCTCGAAGACCCCGCCGGCCAGCCCAGCGAAATTCCCGGCCGCCCCGGCGGCGGCGATATTGACGAACCGGGCCACGGGCCGGATGAGGTGCCGCCGCAGCAGGTTTAATCCACGGCGATTACGGACGGAACGGCGTAGAATATTCGCTTCGTTCGCAGCGGTGGGTGAGCCGTGATATTCGGTCTCGCATTAAATTTTGGGACGGACAGCCGCTATGCTTTATAAATGGCTGTCGCCGATTTAGACTGGCGATCCGACAAGCAACGGGAGTTTGTGCCATGCGTTATGCTTTGCTGTTACCGTTTTTTGCCTCCACTGCCATTTCCGCCCCGGCGCATGCCCAATCCGCGCCCGATGTCGCCGACCTTGTCGGCGCGCGCGGTGCTGGCGGCGAGACCCAGCTGCTCGCGCGCGGCTATGAATCGCGCCAGTCGAACACCGTCCGGGACCAGCGCTATACCTTCTGGTGGAACCAGCGCACCGGACGCTGCATCTCGGTCGCCACGATGGACGGACGCTATTCGGCGATCACCAGCGTACCGCCCGAAAATTGCCAAGGCGACGCGCCGCGCGGCGGCTATGCGCCGCCCGCCGACCATCACGCTCCGCCCGCCGATCCGGGGTATCGCGACCCCGCCTCGCTCGTCCTCGTCTGCTACGGCGCCGGCAACCGCCCCAGCGTCACCACCGCTCCGCGTTACGACTGGAACAGTTCAAAGCATAAATGGGAATGGGGCAATGATGTCGTCAGCACGACCCAGGGCTTCAACAGCGATGTCCAGATCGAGCTTTACGGCGATCAAGGCCGCATCCACCTCGGCCCCAAACTCGTTCCCCCCATTCACTCGGGCGGGCATGAGGGCTGGTGGGATCTCGAAAATCTCGTCGTGACGCCCGACCGCATCACCGCGACCTACCGCCTCAACGGCCTCAACAAACCCAAGGTCGACATCGACCGCCGCTCGGGCCGCATCCAGCTCAAGGCGCAGACCGACTTTTCCGGCCAATGCGATGTCGGCAATTGGGGCGCCGGGCAAAGGCGCTTCTGATCGGATGAAAGCTGGCCGGGGCGCACCCCGGCCAGCGTCAGCCGAGCGCCTTTTTCAGCAGCTCGTTGACGACCTGCGGGTTCGCCTTGCCCTGCATCGCCTTCATCGTCTGTCCGACGAAGAAGCCGAACAAGGCTTCCTTGCCGCCCCTATACTGCTCGACCTTGTCGGCATTGGCGGCCAGGATCTTGGCGATTTCGGCTTCGATCGCTCCGGTGTCACTGGTCTGCTTCAGACCGTCGCGCTCAACGATTTCGGCAGCGCCGTCGCCGCTTTCGAGCATCTTCTCGAACACCGCCTTCGCGATCGTTCCCGAAATCGTGCCGTCTGCGACGAGGCTGAGCAATTCGGCGGCATGCTCGGGCGAAACCGGCGAGTCCGAAATGTCGCGGCCCATGCGGTTGAGCGCGCCGAACAGCTCGCTCGTCACCCAGTTCGCCGCGGCAACGGGCTTCGCGCCCGCATCGAGCAACGTATCGAACCAGCGCGCCGCCTCGACCTCGGCAGTCAGCACATCGGCATTATAGGCCGAAATTCCCGCCGCCAGATAACGCGCACGCTTGGCGTCGGGCAATTCGGGCAAGCTGTCGCGGCACTCGGCCAGAAACGCATCGTCAAGCTCGAGCGGCAACAGGTCGGGATCAGGGAAGTAGCGGTAATCATGCGCGTCTTCCTTCGACCGCATCGAGCGCGTCTCGCCCCGGTCGGGATCGTAAAGCCGCGTTTCCTGCACCACAGTGCCGCCGCTTTCGATCAGTTCGACCTGGCGCTTCGCCTCGCCCTCGATCACCGCCATCACGAAGCGCACCGAATTGACGTTCTTCGTCTCGGTGCGCGTCCCGAATTCGTCGCCGGGCTTGCGAACCGACACGTTGACGTCGGCGCGCATCGATCCCTCTTCCATATTGCCGTCGCACGATCCAACATAGCGCAGGATCGCGCGCAGCTTGCGCACATAAGCGCCAGCCTCGGCGGGCGAGCGCATGTCGGGTTTCGACACGATCTCCATCAAAGCGACGCCGCTGCGGTTGAGGTCGACGTAAGACATCGTCGGATGCTGGTCGTGCATCAGCTTGCCGGCATCCTGTTCGACATGGATGCGCTCGACCCCGATCACCTTGGGCGCGGGAATCCCCGCCTTCTCGTCCGCCTCGACGGTGATCGCACCTTCTCCGACAAGCGGATGATAAAGCTGCGAGATCTGGTAACCCTGCGGCAGGTCGGCATAGAAATAATTCTTGCGGTCGAACCGCGACCATTTGTTGATCTGCGCCTCGATCGCCATGCCGGTGCGCACCGCCTGACGGATGCACTCGCGGTTCGGCACCGGCAGCATCCCCGGCATCGCGGCGTCGACCAGCGACACCTGCGTGTTCGGCTCGGCGCCAAACGCCGTCGCGGCGCCCGAGAACAGCTTGGCGTTGGTCGTGATCTGGGCGTGAACCTCCAGGCCAATCACGACCTCCCACTCGCCGGTTTCGCCCTTGATGCGATAATCTGAAACGCTCATTCTCTTCTCAATTCGCAAAAGTTCGCGATACACTGGCGTCGTATATCGCAGGAAAGAACATCAGGCCCGCCAACAGCGCCATGGCCACATTGTTATCGAGCCTTGCCGCATGCAAAGCCGTTATGGCCGCAACGCCAGCCAATGGGACGAAAGTCCAGTGCCAGGGGAACTGCCTGCGATCGAAGTTCCGGCCCAGCCGCACGGCCAGTCCAACCAGCCAAGCCAGCAGCACGGCGAAATGCGCGAGGAGCCAGCGGCTCGATACATCGAAATTGCCGATCTGTTCGCACGCGACGATCAGCAACAGAAACGACACGATCGTGATGAAAAACTGAAAAATTCGATAGCCGCTGCCCAACGCCGCCGTTGCAAAGCTTACATGGTTCTGGATGAAAATCTTTGCGACCCAGAATATTAGGAAAGCGATATAGAAAAGCAGACAGGCAACATCGATCAGCGTCGGCGCTTTCTTCACGGCATCGGCTATATTGGTGGTCAATACGACAAATGCCGTCGTGCCGAGGGAGACATTCACTCCCTGCAACATCGTCATTTGCGTCGAATTGAGCGCCATCTTACCACCACTTCTCCGCGCGAGCCGTAAACCCAGCCCGTTCCTCGATCGCCAGCCCGGCGTTCAGCACGCCCTGCTCGTCGAATGCCTTGCCGATGATCTGCAAGCCCAGCGGCAGCCCTTCGCGGTTCAGCGCCGCGGGGACCGACATCGCGGGCAGCCCCGCGAGGCTCGCGGGCACCGCGAACACGTCGTTCAGATACATTGCCAGCGGGTCGGCCATCTTTTCGCCCAGCCCGAACGCCGCCGACGGCGCGGTCGGTGCCAGGATCACGTCGCAAGTCTCGAACGCCGCAGTAAAGTCGCGCGAGATCAGCGTCCGCACCTTCTGCGCCTGCGTGTAGTACGCATCATAAAATCCCGCCGACAGCACATAGGTGCCGATCATGATGCGGCGCTTGACCTCGGGCCCGAAACCGTCGGCGCGCGTCGCGGCATACATGTCCTGCAACCCCGCGCCCTGCGGCAGGTCGCGGAGGCCATAGCGCACGCCATCATAGCGCGCGAGGTTCGACGACGCCTCGGCGGGCGCGATGATATAATAGGTCGGCAGCGCATATTTGGTGTGCGGCAGGCTGATGTCGACGACCTCGGCCCCTGCATCCTTCAGCATTGCGATCCCGGCGTCCCACATCGCGTCGATGTCGGGGTCGATGCCTTCGAGGCGATATTCCTTGGGAATACCGACCCTCTTGCCCTTGAGATCGCTCGACAAAGCGGCCTCCCAATCGGGCACCGGCAGGTTCAGGCTCGTCGCGTCCTTCGGATCGAAGCCCGCCATATTTTCGAGCATGATCGCGCAGTCGCGCACATCGCGCGCCATCGGCCCGGCCTGATCGAGCGAACTCGCGAACGCCACGATGCCCCAGCGCGAGCAGCGGCCATAGGTCGGCTTGATCCCCGAAATGCCGGTGAACGCCGCCGGCTGGCGGATCGAGCCGCCGGTGTCGGTCCCCGTCGCCGCGGGGCAGAGCCGCGCCGCGATCGCCGACGACGATCCGCCCGACGAACCGCCCGGCGCCAGCGCCGCATTGCCACCGTCCTTGCGCTTCCACGGCGAAATCACATTGCCGAAATAGCTCGTCTCGTTCGACGACCCCATCGCAAACTGGTCGAGGTTCAGCTTGCCCAGCATCCCCGCACCCGCGTCCCACAATTTCTGCGAAACGGTCGATTCATAACGCGGCACAAAACCTTCGAGCATATGGCTCGCGGCGGTCGTCTGCACGCCGTTGGTGCAGAACAGATCCTTCATCCCGATCGGCACGCCCGAAAGCGGCTTCAGCGTCCCCGCCGCACGATCGGCATCCGCTGCCTCAGCCGCGCTCAGCGCCTGCTCGGGCGTCTCGACGATAAACGCATTCAGCGCCTTCGCCCCCGCGACATTGGCGTTGAACGCCTCGGCGACCTCGACGGCCGAAAAATCGCCCGCGCGGTGCCCGTCGCGGATCTGCGCGACGGTCAGGTTGGTAAGCTCAGTCATTATTCAAAACCCCGTGCCCCTGCGAAGGCAGGGGCCCATCTTCAGACGTCTCGTGATGGATCCCCGCCTTCGCCGGGATGATCGCATGATGTCGTTCCGCCATCATTCGATCACCTTCGGCACGCCAAAGAATCCGTGCATCGCCGCCGGCGCATTGGCGAGAATATCGTCGCGGCGGTTGCCGCCGGTCAGCGGGTCGGCATCGATCACATCGTCGCGCAGCCGCAGCGTGTTCGGGATCACCGCGGTCATCGGCTCGACCCCGGTCACATCGACCTCACCGAGTTGCTCGACCCAGCCCAGAATGCCGTTCAATTCGCCTTCCATCGCGGCGGCTTCGGCATCGCTGATCGCGATGCGCGCCAGCGACGCGATTTTCCTTACTGTTGCCTGATCGATTGCCATGATCGCCCTAACTTTAACGAAGCCGCGCCGCTAGCATCCCCGCCGGATCGCTTCAAGGCGCGGCTGGCAGAACTGCCCCAAAAACCTTCGTCATTCCCGCGAAAGCGGGAACCCAGAGCGTGGCAAACTGGGTTCCCGCTTTCGCGGGAATGACGAGATGAAGAATTGCTCGCGGGGCTACCTACTCAAAAGTCCCGGATTCCTGTACGCCATCGACCAGCACCCGACGCTGCTGCACGTTCTCGACCTCGATCCGGGCCTTCGACAGGTCGACCGGCGGCTTTTTGGCGGGCGCAGCCTTCGCCCAATCGCCCTGGACCCACTGCCCCGCATCATTCCGCGTCACGAAATCGAAATTCAGCGACTCGCCCGGCGCAATCTGCCCGAGCACGCCAATCCGTTTGTCGTCGAGCCACACCGCGACACACGCCTTCGCGCGGCTGCACATATAGCTGCCCGATACGCGATCGAGGGCCTCGGCGGGCAGCGGACGATCTGCCGGAATGACGCGAAGCCGCTCGACAAAAGGCTTGAGCATGGTCGGCCCCTCGGGTCCGGTCAAATCCCAGCGGTTCTTCGCCGCCAGCGCCGCTTTCGCGGCATCGGCGCGCGGCTTCACCGGCGACTTTTCCAGCTCCTTCAACGCCGCCCGCCCGCTCGGTCCGAAATCATAGGCCAGCGCCGCCCAGTCGAATTTCTCGACCGGCGTCGCCCCCGATTTCAGCCGTGCGAGCTGGTCGCGCGTCGAAATCGCTCCGAAATCGAGGATCGGCAGCGCGAGGAACAAAGCCAGCAACGCCAGCCCGATCGCCAGCTTCTGCTGTAACGGCCGCAGCATATCATCGAAATCGCGCCGCTCCTTCACCACCGCCCACACGCCCGCCAAACCATAGGCCAGCGCGATGACAGCCGCGATCACGCCCCAGATACGCTCGGGGGTCCAGCCGTACTGGATCACCCGCAAATGCATCGAATAATAAGCGATCCCCGCCAGCGGCAGCACCGCGACGACCAGCACCGGCGCCGCCCAGCGCAACATCGGGTTCGTCGCGCGGTCCTCGCTGCCATTGCCGATCACCGCATTGGCGAGCAGCACCGCAAACGCCGCCACGCCCATCATCACCGCCGCGGTCGAGAAACCCGAATCCCAAAGCTTTTGCAGCCCCGTCCCCGCGAGCGACAGCAGGAACAGCACCAACGCGACCGCCAGCACCGGCGCCAGCACCGCAAGCACGATCATCACCAGCCGCTGCAACGTCGAAACCAGTCTGTCGCGTTCGCGCAGCAGGCCGACCGCGCCGCCGAACGCCGCGCCCGCGAGCATCCAGCCGAACCATTCGTCATTGAGCAGGTCGAAGATCAGATTGATCCCGATCAGCTTAAACATCTGCCCGATCAGCACGACGAGCAGGAAGGTGATGCCGACGAACGCCAGGCTCGCCGCGCCGATCACCGCATCGGTCCACGCATGACTGTGAAGCCGTTCATGCGGCATCTGCCACAGCTTCCAGAAGCGCCAGTCGGGCGCGACGTCGCGCCGCGTCTGGAACAACGGCGTCGCGACGAGCACCGCGACCAACCCCGACCAGAAGGGCCACTCGATCAGATTCCCCTGGATATTATACCCCGCCGTCTGCCACGCGATCAGGCCCATCACCGCGCCCCACGCCAGCGCAAAGCCCAGCGCCCAATGCCAACGCCGCAATTCGACGCCGAGCACGAAGGTGATCGTCGCCACCACGACAAAGGCGGCGGCCGCGCTCCGCCAATAGGCCGGGTCCGACTGATGGCCCGTCAGCAAATGCATCGCCAGCCCCGCCACGGCACAGATCGCCGCCATGATCCACGGGCGCAGCGGCCACGGCAGATCATTGTGGTCGAGGCGCGCCGAAGCGCGGGAGGGATTGACGGGCGAATCGGCGGCGGCGCCGGTTGCTGCAACTTCGGTCATTTTCCAAACCTAACCTCTCTTTTCGTCCTGCTGAACTTGTTTCAGAAACCATGATGCGACGCAGCGAGTTAGGGCTATGGATGCTGAAACAAGTTCAGCATGACGAGTTGTTTGTAGGCAGCCGCGGGAGCGGCTAGAGAGGCCCGAAATCCGTCTCTCCCGACCGTATGGAATCCTAATTGGCCCGCAAATTTCTCTACGTCATCGCCGCAATCATCCTCCTGATCGTCGCAGCCGGGGTCGTGTACCAGCTCTTCCCGGGCTGGATCGCGCGCACCGCCTTTGTCCCCAGCACCGAATTCAAGCCGCAGGCCGCGGTCGCGCCGAACGCCTATGACGACCCCGAAATGTGGTTCGCGCGCCCGGGGATGGAGAAAGACCCGTCGGCATGGCGCCCCGCCGCCGACGGCCGCGAAACCCCCGGGACCGAAGATGCTAAGACGGGCGGCCAGCTCATCCCGCCCGCCAACGCCGCCCAGACGACAGGTGAAACCCCATTCCCCCAGGGCGACGCCGCGGTCTTCTTCGTCCACCCGACCAGCTATTACAGCCGCTCGAGCTGGAACGCCCCGCTCGAGGACCGCGATTCGGACCACCGCGCCAACCTGTTCGTGCAGGGCATGGCGAGCGCCTTTGCCGACGCGGGCGAAATCTGGGCGCCGCGCTATCGTCAGGCGACGCTCGGCGCCTTCCTCGCCGAAGATCGCGTCACCGCGGGCAAGGCGATCGATTCGGCCTATCGCGACGTCGAGGAAGCGTTCGACGCATTTCTCGCTGCCCAGCCGAAGGACCGGCCGATCATCCTCGCAGGCCACAGCCAGGGCGCGCTTCACCTCACGACCCTGCTCAGGACCCGCATCGCGGGCACCCCGCTCGCAAAGCGGATCGTCGCCGCCTATGTCATCGGCTGGCCGATCAGCCTCGACACCGACCTCGCCGGCCTCGGCCTGCCCGCGTGCCAGACCCCCGAGCAAAAGGGCTGCATCCTCGGCTGGGCGAGCTTCGCCGATCCCGCCGACCCGGTGATGGTCACCGACGCCTATGACGGCACGATCGGCTTCGACGGCCGCCCGCGCGCGGGCACGCGGATGCTCTGCACCAACCCGCTGACGGGCGTCCCCGACACCGAAGCACCGGCAGAGGCCAATCTCGGCACGCTCAAACCCACCGAGGGTTTCAAGTCCGGGTCGCTGATCGCGGGCAGGATCGGCGCCAGATGCGACGACACGCGCGGTTTCCTGATGATCGGCGATGCCGAGGTCGCAAAGAATTATGTCGTTGCGGGCTATGTGCTCCCCGGCAACAATTATCACGTCTACGATATCACCCTCTTCTGGGCGAACGTCCGCGCCGATGCACTCCGCCGCCTCGCAACCTATGAAGGCAAGCCGTCGCCGGTGCCGCCGCCAGCGGCGCCGACCGCTCCGCCCCCTGCCTCCGCTGCCTCGTCACCCCGGACCTGATCGGGGTCCCGCTTTTCAACCCGCTTGTGTCGAGCGAAGTCGAGATACGTCGAGCCTTGCGCATCCCAAGCGTGTCTCGACTTCGCTCGACACGAACGGCTAAAGGGCAAGGATGATCACCACCGCCGCCCCCGACTTCGCCGCCAACTTCCCGGCCGGCGGGCGCCTCATGGGCCTCGACGTGGGCACCAAGACGATCGGCGTCGCCTTCTGCGATATGAACTGGAGCTTCGCGACCCCCGACAAGACGATCATCCGCAAGAAATTCTCGGTCGATCTCGAAATACTCAAAAGCCTGATCGCGCAGCACAACATCGTCGGCCTCGTCGTCGGCCTCCCCCTCAACATGGACGGCACCGACAGCCCACGCACGCAAAGCACCCGCGCCTTCGCGCGCAACCTCGCCCCACTCGCCCTCCCCCTCCTCCTCTGGGACGAACGCTGGTCGACTGCCGCGGTCGAACGCGCGATGATCGCCGCCGACGTCAGCCGCGCCAAACGCGCGACACGCGTCGACAGCGCCGCCGCGGCCTTCATCCTGCAAGGCGCGATCGACGCGATGACGCGCGGTTGAGCCTGTATATTATTGCTTGGCTGATCGCCGCGAACCTGATCGCGTTCGTGCTGATGATCCTCGACAAGAAATTCGCCGAAAGCGGCGCGCGGCGCATTTCCGAAAGCACCCTGCTCGGCTGGGCCCTCGTCAGCGGCGCGATCGGCACAGTCGCCGCTTCACGCCTCGTGCGGCACAAGACGCGCAAACAGCCTTTCGCGACGAAAATGGTCATGCTCTGCGCCGCCGAAATCGTCCTGCTCGCACTTTGGGCGCTCGGGTTTCGGGTTCAGCTCACAAGCAAAATCTGATCGTGCCCCTGCGAAGGCAGGGGCCCATCTCCGGTCGGCGCCGGGTGGAACCGGCGGGAGATGGATCCCTGCCTTCGCAGGGATACAAGAATGTGCGATTTTCGCACGTCGCGACTTGCGATTTTTACACCTTCTGCGTAGACGCTCGGCTTTAATGACAAGCTCCACACTCCGACCCGCCAGCGACTATCCGCCCGGCGGCGATGCCTTTCGCCATCGCCACCTGATCGGCATCGCCCAGCTCACTCCGTGGGAGATTTCCTACGTCCTCGACGCCGCCGAAGAGTGGGTCGACCTCAACCGTTCGGGCGCGGCCAAGCATGACGACCGGCTCGCCGGCCTCACGATCATCAACGCCTTTTTCGAAAATTCAACGCGCACGTTGCTGTCGTTCGAAATCGCCGGAAAACGCCTCGGCGCCGACGTCGTCAACATGCACGCCGCGCAGTCGAGCGTGAAAAAGGGCGAGACGCTGATCGACACCGCGATGACGCTCAACGCAATGCGCGCCGACGCGATCGTGATCCGTCACGGCAGCTCGGGCGCGGTTCAGCTGATCGCCGACAAGGTCGACTGCCCCGTACTCAACGCGGGCGACGGCCGCCACGAACATCCGACGCAGGCGCTGCTCGACGCGCTGACGATTCGCCGGCGCCTCGGCCGGGTCGAGGGCCTCACCATCGCGATCTGCGGCGACGTCCTGCACAGCCGCGTCGCGCGCTCGAACATCCTCGCGCTCACCCTGCTCGGCAACGAAGTGCGCGTCGTCGCGCCGCCGACGCTCACCCCGCCCGCAATGGAACGCATGCACGTCACCACCTTCACCGACATGGATGAAGGCTTGCACGACGCCGACGTCGTGATGATGCTCCGCCTCCAGAACGAGCGCATGGACGGCGCATACCTGCCGTCGCCACGCGAATATCACGCGCTCTACGGCCTCACCCCCAAACGCCTCGAAAAAGCGAAACCCGATGCGATCGTCATGCACCCCGGTCCGATGAACCGCGGGGTCGAGATCGACAGCAGCATCGCCGACGATCCCGTCCGCTCGACGATCACCGAACAGGTCGAAATGGGAGTCGCCGTCCGCATGGCGTGCCTCGACATTTTGACACGCCGCCAGCGGGGAGTCGCCGGATGGAACTGAAACCGCTCCACATCACGAACGCGCAGCTCATCGACGGCGACATGCCGCGTCCGGGCAGCCTGCTCGTGGTCGACGGCCGCATCGCCGCCATCAATCCCACCGACATCCCCGAGGGCGCCGAAACCGTCGACGCGCGCGGCCAGTGGCTCGCCCCCGGCATCATCGACCTCGGCGTCTTCGCGACCGACAAGCCCGCGTTCCACTTCGGCGGCATCACGCGCGCCGCGCTGATGCCCGACAATGGCCCGCTCGATGGCGCGGGGCTGGTCGAGCGTGCGGCAAAGGGCGGCAAGCCCGACCTATGGGTCCACCCGCTCGCCGCCGCGACTAAGGGCCTCGAAGGCCGGGAACTCGCCGAAATCGGCCTGATGCAACAGGCAGGCGCACGCGCCATCGCTACCGGCCGCGCGCGCATCGCCGACAGCGGCGTGATGCGGCGCGTCCTCGCCTATGCCGCCTCGCTCGGGCTCGTCACGATCATCCATGCCGAGGACGAAGGGCTGACCGCCGGCGCGGTCGCGACCGATGGCGAGATGGCGACGCGCCTCGGCCTCGCCTCCGCGCCCGCGATTGCCGAAGCGATGGCGATCGCGCGCGACCTCGCGCTCGTCGAGGAAACCGGCGCGCCCGTCCACTTCCGCCAGGTCACCACCGCGCGCGGGCTCGACCTGATCCGTGCCGCGAAGGCAAAGGGGCTGCCCGTCCTCTGCGGCATCACCCCCGCGCATCTGTTGCTTTCCGACACCGCGATCGGCGATTTCCGTACCTTCGCGCGCCTGTCGCCACCGCTCCGCTCGGAGGATGATCGCCACGCCTGCCTCGCCGCGATCGCCGACGGCACGATCGACATCCTCGCCTCGGGCCACGACCCGCGCGGCCCCGAGGACAAGCGCCTCCCCTTCGCCGAGGCCCAGCCCGGCATGGCGGGCGCCGAAACCCTGCTCGCGCTCGGGCTGAACCTCGTCCGCGACGGCCATATCTCGCCCGGCCGCCTGTTCGAACTGCTCGCGGGCACCCCCGCCTGCCTGCTCGGCGTCGACGCGGGGAAGCTCGCGGTGGGCAAAGAGGCCGATCTCATTCTGGTCGACGCGGGCACGCCTTGGCAGGTCGACGCAAAGAAGATGGCTGCCTATGCCGGCAACACCCCGTTCGACGGCATGCCCGTTCAGGGCCGCGCCACGATGCTGTGGAAGGGCGGCCAGCGAATTCGCTAGTTTGAGCGGCCACCCCACCTTCGTCATTCCCGCAAAAGCGGGAACCCAGCAGCACCGTCGGACTGGGTCCCCGCTTTCGCGGGAATGACGAATGAAGAGACGCAGCAGCCTCGGGTCGCGCCCAAAACCCACCCGCCCAAACAAATGAAGCCCGCCGGCAAAGCCGACGGACTTCAAGAGAGCAAGATGGCCTTGGTTCCACCTTTCTCGGGTCGCAGCGCATGAATGACCGATTCGGTCGATTCTTTCACTACCCACCTGGGTAGGAGACAGAAAATTTTCATTTTATCGCATTGCGCTTGCCATCGCGCCTTGCCTCCTATCAAATGAGCCTGCTGCGGGTCTTCTGGGGGGAAGTGCATGCAGAACGATCAGGGACCGACCTTTCCGTCCGACCATAATGCGCCGGCCGAATGGGAGGTGCTCAATGCGCTGATCGGCGAAATCTACGATTCGGTGCTCCATCCCGAAAGCTGGAACGAAACCCTCGCGCGCATCACGAGCACGCTCTGCCCGCTGAGCTGGGAAGCGGCCTTCATCCTCTGGGAATCGAACAGCCCGCCGAGCGCGCGCTTCGTCGCCGCGACCGGCCTCGCCGCCGGGGTGCAGGAAATCTACACCGCAGTCTACGCCGGCAACCATCCCTGGTCGCGCAAGCTGATGCGTTACGGTAACGGCAGCGTCGTCGACAGCAACGACATCATCACGCGCGACGAGTTTCTCGAAACCGAATTCTTCCGCAATTTCCTTGCCCCCTGGGGCATCGACCGGATGATCGCCGTCCTCCTCGACAAGCGCGGCAGCGAGCGGCTCGGACTGATGCTGCCCGGCCCCGGCGACCGCGATGTCGAGCGATTGAAGCGCGGGCTGCGCGTCCTCGCCCCGCATATGCAGCGCGCGATGCGGATCAGCGACCGCCTCGCGACGCTCGACCTTGCTGCGGGCGCCGCGCGCGCCGCGACCGACGCCGCGCCCTTCGCGATCTTCAGTCTCGACGATCAGCTCAATATCCTGTCAGCGAACAGTCGTGCGGTGCGCTATGAAAAGAGGGGCTTCATCCGCACCGCGCACGACCGCTTCGCCTTCAACCACCCGCCGAGCCAGAAACAATTGCTCGATCTGGTCAAAAGCGAGGCTCCCACCGGCGTTGCCTTCCAGGCGCTTGGCCCCTCGGGCGCCGAATGTCCGGTACTCGTCGCGCGCGTCACGCGCCAGTCGGCGCAGCAGCTCGGCGGCGTCCGGCTCGGAGCGTCGCTGATCGTCACCCTCGGCAGCGCGCCCGGCGAAACCCCGGTGGTCGAAATCGACCGTGTGGCGCAATGGTTCGGGCTGACTCCCGCCGAAGCCCGCCTCGCCGTCGCGCTCGCCGCGGGCGACACGGTGCAGGACTATGCGGCGCTGCGCGCGGTCAGCGTCAACGCGGTGCGCTTCCTCTTGAAGGGCATTTTCCGCAAGACCGGCGCGACCACGCAGGCACAGCTCGTCGCTCTCATCGCGCGGCTTCCGGGA